>VXMP01000081.1 GCA_009841075.1 Acidimicrobiia bacterium
CCCCGGGGGTTTCGTACCCGTAGCGGTTGAGTTGGTCGATAAGCAGGCGTAGCCGTCCGGCACTTCTCCGGTCGAACCACATCACCAGGCGGGCACAGTCAAGCACGTCCTGGTCCCGTACTTCGGCGTCCAATGGGCCCGACGCTTCGATGCGGCCTTTGGTGAGGATGTCCGCAAAGCGATCGTTCAGATCTTCCAGCTGCATGGAGGTGGGCCGATGCCGAAGTCGGATCACCAGCCGCCCGCCCACATAGCGCTGGGAGTGGTAGTTGGCGTAGAAGCGCACGATCTCGTCTGCGGCGGCTATCGGGTCGCCGGTGAAGGTGAACAGATCAAGATCGGCGGGACTGATCATGCCGTCTCCTTTCAGGCGCTCCTCTACAAATGCCGACCATGAAGACCAGTAGGAATCTTTCGACTCCATCAGCACTATCGGTTGGATGGGGGCCTTGCCGGTCTGAATCAGGGTGAGCAGCTCAAAGGCCTCGTCCATGGTCCCGAACCCTCCCGGGAAGATGGCGAAGGCGTGCGACTCCTTGACGAAACCCAGTTTTCGGGTGAAGAAGTATTTGAAGTTGATCACCCGGGAGTCTTCCAGGTAGGGGTTGGCCTGGGCTTCAAAGGGCAGCACGATGTTGACGCCGAACGAACCCTCCTTGCCCGCCCCTCGGTTTCCCGCCTCCATGATTCCCGGGCCGGCCCCGGTCACCACCATCCACCCTCGGTCCTCCCACATATGGCGGGCGAACTCCTGGGCCAGGAGATAGTCGGGATGGTCGGAGGGGGTGCGGGCCGAACCGAAGATGGTCACCTTCGGGATCGCCTCAAAGCTACGGAACACCTTGGCGGAGTAGCGCATCTCCTTTAAAGCGCTGTTGAACAGCTTCAGCTCCCAGCGGTCGGCACCGTCTTGCTGGAGCTTGAGGGCCGTGGTGATCAGCTCGGAGATCAGGTCTTGGTCATCGGGGTATTCGGCCCGATCCACCAATGCCTGGATCTGTTCGTTAAATCGGGGGTCTCTCATTCTGTATCGGTTCAAGGGGTCTCCTGGGTGGTTGGTTGAACATATTCGAGGTCGGTCGCCAACTCGAGGCACACCCCGTCAAGAATGTCGGCACCGGTCACGGTGATCTCGCCTAGGCCGAGGGTGAGGAGGGCGGCTTCGGCGATGATGGCACCGCCCAGGATAATAGGTGCCCGCTTTTTGTTAAGTGCCGGGAGGGAACGCTTTTCCGGAAGGGTCAGGGTCGCCAGCCGGGAAGCTATCCGGTCAAGATCGTCCGAACCGAGACGGGTACCCTCCACCACCGACCAGGGCTCCCCGCTCAGGTAAAGATGCAGGGAAGCCAGGCTGGTCCAGGTACCGGCGGTTCCGAGCCCAAGATGGTTCGGGAAGGGGCCGGCCGGCCCAAGCGTCTCCTCCACTGCTCGGCGGGCGGCGGAAACCTGTCCCGATCGGGCCGGATGGTCCGGCAGAAATCCCTCGGTGACCCGGACGGAACCCAGGTTGACCGAAACCCCGCCGGATTTGGTAACGATTTCGGTGCTTCCTCCTCCGATGTCGATTACCACGATCTGGTCGAGGTCGGCTCGGCGGAAGGTGGCCCCCTGGAAGGCCAGGGCCGCTTCTTCGGTGCCGGAGATCACCTCGGGCCGGAACCCGAGCGCCTGTTGGGCCGCATCCAGAAACTCTTCCCGATTGGGGGCGTCACGGGTAGCGGCGGTGGCGACGGCCCGGGCCGCAACCGGACGGGTTCGTTCGATAAGCCTCCCATAGTGGGCTAGCACCCGAACGGTTCGTTCTATGGAGTCCGGCGCTAACCGCCCACAATCGTCTGCCCCCCTTCCCAGTCCGGTGACCTGATCGATACGCTCCAAATCCACCGGATCATCCGCTCCCTTGGTTCCTAGGTCCCAGATCAGAAGACGGGTGCTGTTGGTGCCGATATCTACGGCGGCAACCCTCATCAGGTGGGAGCGGCTTTAAGAGCCGAAGGGTGGGTCGGTCGGCCCTTTCCGCACACAGGCGGTCCAGACCGTCTCGTAATGGTCGAGATCGTAGACCTCGATATGCGGGAGCACCATGGTCTCCCAAGCTCGACGAAGCGGATCGCGGCGGGTGTTGTGCATCATCAGGCCCACCGGAAGGCGGTCGAGAACCGTCCGCAGGCTGATCGGGGTTTCCACCCGGGTGTTCGGATCGTTCGACAGAAAGGACCGGTTGATCTCGGTGGCCAGCCGGCTGATGTGATGGACGTAGTTGTCGCGCATGGCCGGATAACGGCGCACCAGCATGGCCTCTATTTCGGTGATGTCGGGGAAGTTCTTTTCCCAGATAACCCAGCGGTCGGCGAACGCCTTGTTAAGGGTTTGGGTGCCTGCGTAGTCGCGTAGGTCGGTGGGGTTCATGGTTCCATACAGGCGGACATCCTCCCGCAGGGGTACGGTTTCGCCGGTCGGCAGGTCCAGGGCGGCGTAACGGTCCAGCAGTCCATGCAGGGCGAACAGGGTTTCGGCTCCGGCGGCGTTGAGCTCGGACAGGTTAACCAGGGCCGGACCTCTCAGGGCCCGGGTGATGTCGCCGTCCTCCCATCGACTTTCCGTACCGCCCAAGCCGTCCCCGTAGAGCTTGACCGAACCGATCAGGGTGATATCACGCACCTCTCCGGTCATGGGGATCCGGTAGTAGGGCAGGCGCAGCTGGGCGGCGAACTGCTCGATATCGTGGTCCTTGCCGGTTCCCATATGTCCTCGAAGGGCCAGATGGAGTGGCAAGGTTCCGGCGGGTTGCTCTCGGCGGATGCGCTCCACCTGGGCAAAGCGGTAGAGCATGCCCACGTCCACGTAATGAGGGTCGGGTTGAGGTATCTTGCCGATCCTCTGCGGATAGTCCGGTAGGCCCTCTTCGGTTACCACCACCGTTTCCAGGGTGATGGGTTCACCGCGGCCGGTCGGGTCGGTGAACGTGACCGAGGTCGCCGGGTCAGGCACTGCGTTGCCTATGGTTGATTGCCATCCCGTTCTCGGTGGATATGCGCCCTTCCCTGATCCACCAGGCGTCGTTTCCATCCCGGGCCAGACCTCGGCGCAGCGCCATTCGCACGCCGGTCACCATGGAGTTGGCCAGCTCGTCAGGACGGGAGATCACCTGGTTGTGTCGGTAGGCGGAGGCCACCGTGTCGTCCCCTACGCCGATCCCGAGAACCGTAGTGCCCTGGCCCTCCACTTCTTGTACTGATTTGTTCAAGGCTTCCACCGATCCCCTGGTCATTCCGTCGGCCAGCACCACCAACACCCGCACCCGGGCACCGTGATCGGCCTGTCGCCTGGCGGCGTAGGTTACATTCAACTCGTCCACGTTCGCACCTTTCTCGAACAGCGACACCGGAGGGGTCTTTCGAGGGTTACGGCGGGCCTCTAATCCGGCCTCGCTTCCTTTTAATGCGGTCCAGAACAGACCGGCCAGTAGGTCGTCCGAACGCCGCCAGGGCTCATGGAACTCCGACAGGACGTAGTGGTTGACCGTGGATACCAGGCGATCGGCCGCCGACCCGTGGCTCTGACGCAGGTCGCTGATGGCGGCGGTGCGGCGTCGCGAATAGGTCCATTCGGTGTCGTCTACCTTGGCCACAAAGGCCCGGTTGAACAAGGACACCTCAAAGTCCACCCTAAGCTCGCTGCACATCGCCGCCAGGGTCCAGGCCCCCAGCATGGCGGCGGCCAGACCCCAGGGCCGCCGATCGCCTGGGGCGGCCAGACGGCGAGGTTGGAGCATGGAGGCCGATCCGTCCACCAACACGCTGACCGAATAGGAGCGCCGGGTGGGAACCGAGCGGCGTTCGAACATGCGCTGATAAAGGCCGCCCCCCAGGAGCAGAGCGGCATGAGGCGACAAGTCCCCGGCGTCGAAGCCGGATCGAAGCCCCCGCCGCTGGTTGGCGATGAACAGTGGATATAGCTCACCTGCTACCCGACGACGGTCCAGATGCCATTCGCCGGCTGTTTCTAGCAGGGCTTCCTTACCCATGGGGGCAAAGCTACGGAAGGTTTCGGGAACCCGGGCCACGGATAGCGTGCCGCTCAGCCCGGTAGGTAGGTAGATCAGCGGCGCCTGGCTGACCCTTAGCAGCTGGTTGATCCCCTCGTTGGTCACCTGGTCGGTCTCGGCGGATCGGAGGTCCTGGTAGGAGGGGCCCTCGGCGGCCTGGCGGGTCTCGTGATAATGGTCGGCGTCGGCAACGATAGGTGAGAACAGACGGACCCGATCCAGGCCTTCGGTCATGGCCTCCTTTTCGGCTTCTTGCCGACGGGTGCGGTTTCGGGCTGTTTCGTCGGTTTGGGCCGCCTGGAGCAGGCCATGGGCTCGAGCTATTTTGACCAGTTTCAGGGCCATCCCTCCCACCTTCCAGGGGTCAGCGGCTTCCGATACCGCCGCCAGGATGGACCGTGAATCCGCCCAGGCCGCCCCGGAACGGGAGTCGAGCCTTCTTTCCAGCTCTCGATCGTCCGCATAGTGTCCGACCGTCAGGAAGCAGGCGATGGTGAAGCGGGTTAGGGGGCCGGCCGCTTTGATCGCCCCTCGGGTCGAGTTTCGATAGATGTCCTGCAATACCGATCGGGCACCCGGATAATCCTTCAGGCCATGGCGTTCCTGGCGGGCGTCCTCGATGGCGAAGAACAGAACCTCTGCCGGGGGGCCACCCGCCACTTGCAAGGCGTCGAAGAGGCCGATCTCCTCTCCGGCTTCGGTTGGGTAGGGCTGATCTTCCGGTACCCAGTCGATCGGTAACGGCCGGGTCTGGTCGAAGTCGGCGGAAACCAGATGGATCACTTCGTGGAGAGCCGAAGCCAAGGCCGTCTCTTCTGCGCTCACCGGGGCATGGCGACTGTAGGCGGCCGAAAAAAGCCCGGGGTCGATTACCACCTCCTGTTCGGACGCTCGGCTTGACGCGCCGAGAACCACCCGCAGGTCGTCACGGCCGCTCAAGGTGCGCGCCACCCTGGTTACGGCACCGGATACCCGCATGTATCGGGCTACCACGGCTTCGATAGCCCGTTCCTCGGGAGGGAGTATCTCGGATAGCAGCGCACCGCGACGAGGCGGGGCGGTCTTGGTGGTCAAGGCGAGGCCTGGGCCCGGTTCATAAGAAGGACACGATCGACAGTCCGGCCACTATCAGTACGTAAGGCAGCAGCACCCGTAGTTTCTCGGCACCGGAGGGGGTTTTCTGCCAGACCCAGGTAATGAAAATGCCCGCAACCAGGCCACCGATATGGGCTTGCCAGGCGATGGAAGGGGCGATGAGGGGGAGAGCCAGGTTGATTCCCAGTAGGACAACCAGCTGACGGAACCGGGCGTCACCGGAGGGGGTATGTCGGTGGGGTAGGGTTTCCATCAGCACCGCGCCGAACAATCCGAAAATTGCTCCCGAAGCTCCCACCGCCGCCCCGCCCGACATGGCTTGGAAGGCAATCCCTCCCGCCACGGCGCAGGCCAGATAGAGGCCGACGAAACGGAGCTTTCCCGCCTGGCGCTCTATGAACGGCCCCAAGGCGTATAGGGCGTACATGTTGAAGACGATGTGGAGCAGGCCGGTATGGAGGAAGGCGGCGGTTATGACCCGCCACCATTCTCCGGCTCTCACCCACCAGCCGATGTGGGCGTATTCGGCCACATATTGAGGGTTCATACGTTGAAGAACGTAGGACCCCACTGTAAGGACGATGATCGTCAGGACGGCGGAAGGCGTTCCGGTGCCCAGGTTGCGGGCGTTGACGACCCGGGTGGTGGTCCCGGCGCACTCCGGGCAGAGCTGGCCGACCGGCGCATCTCGGTAACAGCTCCCGCAAATCAGCCGATCACACTTGGAGCACCGCAGGAAGGTTTCCCGATCGCGGTGTCGGTAGCAGGTCAAAGGAAGATCAGGTTCGAAGGCGGACATCCGGCCACCCATTTTAGAGGGTACGGAGATGATCCCTTCAAGGGGTTTCTATCGAGCTGACACCCTTTACCTATCGAATGGGCCGGTTGCCGAGAAAGCTTGTACCATCTCACCCATGCAGGTTGAGGTTTCCACAACGCCTACCGGTTTGAAGGTAGCCACCGAATCGGTCCCCGAGGTGAGGTCGGTGGCGGTGGGTTGCTGGGTCTACACCGGCAGCCGGGATGAGCTACCCCACGAGGCCGGGGCGGCCCATTTTCTGGAGCATCTGCTGTTCAAAGGCACCGACAACCTGTCGGCACGGGATATCTCCGAAACCTTTGACTCCATAGGTGCCCAGAGCAACGCCTTTACCTCCAAGGAGGCTACCTGTTTTTGGGCTCGCATGCTCGACAAGGAGCTCCCCACCGGCCTGGACCTGCTGGCGGAGATGTTGCAGCGCCCCGCTTTCCGTCCTGAAGAGGTCTCCTCCGAACGGAACGTGGTGATCGAGGAAATCAACATGAACGAGGATGACCCCTCCGATGTGGCGGCCGAGGCCTTTCTCCGGACCCTGTTCCGAGGGCATCCGCTGGGATTGCCGGTGCTGGGTACCAGGGAATCGATCGGTTCCATGACCCCGGAGGATTTGAGGGGTTACTGGCGGAGACGATACGGGTCGGGAACGGTGGTTATAGCCGCGGCCGGCAACGTGGCGCACTCCGAGTTACTGGACATGGTGACCGACCGGTTCGGGGATTGGGAGGCGGGTGACGACCGCCATGAACAGACCTCCCCTCAGGTGGAATCCCAGGTCAAGGTGGTGGAGCGGGACACCGAGCAGGTCCACCTGGTATACGGAGGCGAATCGATTCATCGTACCGACGAGGGAAGGTACGCCGATGCGGTAATGCATCACATTCTGGGCGGGGGGATGTCCTCCCGGCTGTTCCGGAAGATCCGCGAGGAGCGGGGCCTGGCCTACGCCGTCCACAGCTTCGCCATGCGCTTCGCCGAAACCGGTCTGTGGGGTATCTACATCGGCACCACACCGGCCAACGCCCACACCGTTATGGAGATACTTAACGAAGAGATCGGGGCCATGATTAAGGACGGGGTTACCGAGGCCGAGTTGGAGAGGGCCAAAGGTCACATGCGTGGTGCACTGGCCCTTTCGCTGGAGGACACCAACGCCCGGATGATCCGCCTCGGACGCAACCACATTTTCGGACTCAGGCATCTTTCTCTGGACGAACGGCTGGAGAAGATCGAGTCCACCACCAGAGACGACATTGCCGAGATAGCCGCCCGCACCTTGAAGGGGCCGAGGGTGGTCGGGGCGGTGGGACCGCTTCCCGCCCAGGAGTTCGAGGGATATCTGGCGTGATCCGGGTGGGGATTTCCGGTGCGCCCGGCCGGATGGGTCGGTTGGCCCAGTCCGCCCTCGGGCACTGCGATGATTTGGCGGTATCCGACCTATATGCGCCCCGACACGGAGGGGAACCACTGGAAGCGGGAGTTTGCTCATCCGACCCCGAGTCCCTGCGGGGATGCGAGGTAATCCTGGAGTTGTCCCATCCGGACACCGCCCCGGCCAACGTCAGTCGATGGAAGTCCTTCGGTTCCCATGTGGTGATCGGGGCCTCCGGTTACGACCGCTCTCGTATCTTCGCCCTGCGGGAGGAATGGGTCGGAAGTCGGCAGAGATGTCTGGTGGTGCCCAACTTTTCGGTGGGGGCGGTTTTGATGGCCCGTTTTGCGGAGATGTCGGCACCGTTTTTTCCGGCGGCCGAGATAGTCGAGCTGCACCACGCCCAAAAGCGGGACGCCCCCTCCGGCACCGCCCTTGACACCGCCACCCGGATGAGCCGGGCGGCGGGTCGGAAGACCGATATTTCTCCCCTGGATCGGGGCCGGGAGCTGAAGGAGGGGGCGTTAGGGGCGACCGTGGACGGGGTGCCGATCCATTCGGTTCGGATGCCCGGCCTGCTGGCCCACCAGGAGGTGATGCTCGGCAAGGAAGGGGAATACCTCACCATCCGCCACGACACCACCGATCGGGTGGCCTTCGCCTCCGGTATCGTCCTGGCGGTACGGTCGGTGGCGGGGCTGGCCGAACCGGTGACGGTAGGCCTTGAAGGGATCCTTGGTATCTGAATATCCGGTGTCCGGTCATCCGCTAGGTAGCCAAGGGGCTCTATGCTTAAGAGGGTACCCGCCATCGAATCCCAAGAACCGATCACCGGGGTTTGCGACACAATGAATAGTTTCCGATTCGTAACAGGTAGTCCATCGTGGCTCTGACGACTGGTTTGTATACCGCCATGATCACCCCTTTTACCGAGGATGGTGCGGTGGATTACGGCCGCATGGCCCGGCTGGCCGTCCATCTGGTGGAAACCGGACACGACGGGCTGGTCGTTTCCGGCTCCACCGGCGAATCCCCCACCCTCTCCGACACCGAAAAGCTGGCCCTGTACTCCACCGTATCGGATGCGGTGCGGGGCAAGGCGGTGGTGGTGGCCGGAACCGGAACCTACGACACCCGGCACTCGGTAGAAATGTCGAAGAAAGCGGCCGATTTGGGAGTGGACGCCATTATGGCGGTGTGCCCCTACTATTCGCGGCCCAGCCAAGCCGGTCTCCTGGCCCATTTCCTGGCCATCGCCGACGCCACCGATCTACCGGTCATGGTCTACAACATCCCCATCCGTACCGCTCGGCTGATCGAAGCCGAAACCCTGGCCGAGATGTCTGCCCACCCCAACATTGTGGCCACCAAAGACGGGGTGGGTGATCTGCAATACACCCAGGCCTCACTTGATCTCCTACCGGAGGGCTTCATGTTGTTCTCCGGCGATGATTCGGCCACCTTCCCGATGCTGGAAATGGGTGGGGTGGGGGTGGTTTCCGTGGCCGGGCACCTGGCCGGACGACAGATCAAACGGATGATCGAAGCCCATCAATCCCATGATCCGGCCGAAGCCCGGCGGCTCCATGACGGCCTGATGCCCCTGTTCGACGCCTGCTTTGTCGAACCCAACCCGATGCCGGTCAAAGCCGGCCTTAACGCCCTATGGGAACCGGTAGGTGCTCCCCGACTCCCGCTGGTTCCCGCCTCGACAGAGACCAGGGACCTGGTGGTGGCGGCGGTGGGCCGAGCCCAAAGGTTGTGAGCGTAAGGATCACCTTTCTGGGGGGGCTGGGGGAGGTAGGTCGCAACTGCGCGGCGGTTGAAATAGAAGGCCGGATCATGCTGATCGACTGCGGCCTTATGTTCCCCGAGGAGGATATGAGGGGGGTGGATCTGGTCCTACCGGATTGGCGGTGGTTGTCGGAGCGCAGAGAAGATATCCAATGTGTGGTACTAACCCACGGCCACGAGGATCACATCGGCGGGCTGGGTTATTTCCTTCCCGAGTTTCCCGTACCCGTCTATGGGACCGAGCTTTCGCTGGCGATAGCAGCCGGCCGGGTGGACGAGTTCGGTATCGACCGGGACTTTCGACCAATTCCCGATGGCCGTTGGGTTCGGGAGGGGCCTTTCAAGTTTCAGCTGATACCGGTTTCGCATTCGGTCCCCCAAGGAAGCGGGATAGCCCTGGACACCTCGGAAGGGTTGATCCTCCACACCGGGGATTTCAAGCTGGATCCCACTCCGGTAGACGGCAGGCGAACCGATCTCCCCGCCTTCGGTCGTTTCGGCAATAGGGGGGTGCGGCTGCTGATGTCGGATTCCACCAACGCCGAACGGGCCGGTTACATACCCTCCGAGAAATCCCTGGAGCCCTCCATCTCTACCATCGTCCAGCGGGCACCGGGCCGGATCGTATGCACCTGTTTTTCCAGCCATCTGCATCGGGTTCAGCAGCTGTCGGATGCCGGGCTGGCGGCGGGTCGCTATCTCAGCTTCATCGGTAGGTCGATGGAGCGCAACGTGACCATCGGCACCGATCTGGGGGTTCTTCACCTGCCGTCGGATCGGATAGTGGGGATTGAGGAGTCGATGCATCTTCCTCCCGAACAGGTGATGATCATCACTACCGGATCACAGGGAGAGCCGTTTGCGGCCCTGTCCCTGATGGCGATGGGGCGGCACCGTAGCGTCACCTTGGACGAAACCGATACCGTGCTGATCTCCGCCACTCCGGTACCAGGCAACGAGACCGCCGTTTCCAGGGTGATTTCGGACCTGACCCGCCGAGGATCGACGGTTTTCCATAGCGGAAATGCCCGCGTCCATGTTTCGGGCCACGCCTCGGCAGAAGAGCTTAAAACCTTCATCAACCTGGTACAACCCTCGACGCTGGTCCCCATTCATGGTGAATATCGCCACCTTCAGGCCCACGCCGATCTGGCCGCAGAAATGAACGTTCCCGAGGTTCTGGTGCTGGAAAACGGGGACGCCGTGGAGCTGGACGGCTCCACCACCCGGGTGGAAAGGGCCGCCGTCAAGGCCCGATACATTTATGTGGACGGTACGGGAGTGGGTGATATCAGACCCGGCCTTCTCCGAGAGCGGGCTCGATTGAGCGATGACGGGGTGGTGGTGGTGTCCCTTCTATTGACCGAAGATGGCAACGAGCTGTTGGCCACCCCCCGGGTGGCGAGCTATGGGCTGACGGACCACCCGGATGAGGTTATGGAAGAGGTGGCCGAAGAGATCGAAGCGGAAGCCTATGACAATCCGTCCGGCTTCTTCCGGGATGTCGACCAGGCGGTTCGCCACATCGTCCGCCGAGTGATCAGAAACCGGGTGCGACGCAAGCCGGTGGTTATGCCGGTTATAACCCATTTCGACGGGTAAGCGTTGGCCAGAGGGCTTGGTTGGTGTAACCTGAGGGGCTTACATGGCCAAAACGACATCCACCCGTGCGGGCACGGGGCGGAAGCGGGTGTCAAAGGTACATGAGAATCAACGGTTGAAGGGACGTCCGGCACCCCCTAAAAAGGGGAAGCCCGGTGCCAAAAAGCCGTCCACCTCCTCGGCTCGAACTGCGGCCAAGCCCACCCCTGCGCCAAAGAAGGCGAAGTCCGGACCGACCAAAGCCCAGCCCCGCCGGTCGATCTTTGGAATATTGAAGCAGCGGCTCGGATCCGGATTGGGGAAGCAGGTTCATCACCTGATCGGGTTGGGTATGGTTCTGTTGGGGGTTATAGCGGGCTTGGCATTGGTCAATGCAGCCGGACCGATCGGCCAGGGTTTAGTCGACGGCATCCGCTGGCTGGTGGGCTGGTGGGTATTCATCCTTCCGGCGATCCTGTTTGGGGTGGGTTTAACCCTGCTGCTCGGTGAAGAATCCTACGCCTACAGCCGTACCCTGTTCGGAGTGGGGGCACAGCTGTTCGGATTGGTGGGGTTGTTCCATTTGATGACGGGTAACCCGGCCTTCGCGGATGGGGCCGATCGGTTCCAGGAATCCGGCGGGTCGCTGGGTGCCTTGGTCGCCTACCCCATGGAAAGAATGCTCGGATTTTGGGGGGCGGTGGTGATGTTGGTGGTGATAGTTTCGGGGGGCGCAATAGTCACCGTGCGGGCTTCCATACGGGAGGTTCTGGTGGCGTCGGGCCGGATGGTCGCGAACGCGCTAGGAAAGATCCGAGCCGCTTTACGGTCGTCCGGGAACGGTTTTGCCCGTCTGTTAAGCCGCCGCAAAGAACGCCAAAAGATGCGGTCCGAAACGGCGGTGGTTTCGGTGCCCCGCCGCCCGCCGCCTACGCCGTCGCCCCAGGATTCCACCTACCTGACCGAGCAGCCGGCCGCGTCTCCCGAAGATAACCCTCCGGCGGAAAAAAAGGTCAAACCGACCCAAAAGAAAAAGAAGAAGCCGGCTTCGTCGAGCTCCTCGAATGGTGACGGATATCAACTGCCGCCCTTGAGCCTGCTGGATAACCCTCAGTCCTCCCCCCGAAGCGGTCGCATGATCCAGGAAACCGCCCGCCAGCTGGAAGCCACCCTTCGGGATCATGAAGTCAACGCCCGTCTCACCAACGTGGTGTCGGGGCCGACCGTCACCCGCTACGAGATCGAGCTGGCGGCGGGAGTGAAGGTGGCGCGGGTGACCGGACTTTCCGGAGATATCGCCTATGCGTTGGCCACCCCTGACGTTCGTCTGTTGGCACCGATCCCTGGGCGTTCGGCGATCGGGGTGGAGGTACCCAACAAAAGCCGTAGCCTGGTCACCCTGGGCCAGGTGCTGGCCTCGGAGCAGTCGGACAACGATGTCCACCCGTTGACGATCGGACTGGGGGAGGACATTTCCGGTCGTCCGGCCATGATCAACCTGGCCGAGCTACCCCATCTTCTGATCGCCGGGGCAACCGGTGCCGGAAAATCCTCCTGCATCAACTCCATCGTCACCTCCATCCTGATGCGGGCCACCCCCAAAGATGTGCGGTTGATAATGGTCGACCCCAAGCGGGTGGAACTCGGCCAGTACAACGGGGTTCCTCATCTGTTCACCAGGGTGATAACCAAGCCGAAGAAGGCGTTGGAGGCGTTGCAGTGGGCGGTGGGGGAGATGGACCGGCGTTACGAACTGCTGGCCGAAAGCGGGGTACGCGACATAACCGGATACCACGAAAAATATGATGTAGGCTTGCTGGAGCCCGCCCGGTTCGATCGGTTCCCGTACCTGGTCATAGTCATAGATGAGCTGAACGATCTGATGATGGTGGCCGGACGGGACGTGGAATCGGCCATAGTTCGCATCGCCCAGATGGCCCGGGCGGTTGGGATCCACCTGGTGATCGCCACCCAGCGTCCGTCGGTCAACGTGATCACCGGAGTTATAAAAGCCAACATCCCCAGCCGGTTTGCCTTCTCGGTTGCCTCCCAGGCCGACTCCAGGGTGATAATTGACTCGGTAGGTGCCGAAAAACTGATCGGAATGGGGGACATGCTGGTCATCACCGCCCGCGAGCCCCGGCCCCAGCGGGTACAGGGGGCATGGGTCAGCGAAGGGGAGGTGGCGGCGGTGGTGCGTTGGGTGAAAGAACAGAAGTCGGCCGACTACAAAAAGTTCACCGAAGAGGTCCGGCAAGCCCAAATCCAAATGGTGTCCGAAGAGGACGAAGGCGAGGATCCCGACCTGATCCGCCGGGCCGGCGAGCTGGTAATCCGATCACAGCTCGGATCCACCTCGATGTTGCAGAGAAAGCTCCGCATTGGTTTTGCCCGGGCCGGGCGGATCATGGATATTCTCGAAAACAAGGGCATCGTGGGGCCGTCTGAAGGTTCCAAGGCCCGAGAGGTTCTGGTTGGTGCGGATGAGAGGGTTGACGCCTGACGCCCTTTCTCTGCGGTGGCAACCGGTCGGCCGAGAGAGGGATCGAACCCATAAGGGGTTTGGTCCGGCGTACCATGGGTGCTGATGCCCTACATCTTTAAGCTTCCCGACATCGGCGACGGCCTGACCGAAGCAGATATTGTTCGCTGGCGGGTGGAGGTGGGACGCCCGGTCGAGGCCGATGAGGTGCTGGTGGAGGTGGAAACCGCCAAGGCAGTGGTAGAGATACCCTCGCCGGCCGAGGGCACGGTGCTGCATCACGGTGCCGACGAGGGCCAAACCCTTCCGGTAGGGGAGGTGCTGGCGGTTATCGGCGGGCCGGATGAGGTATGGCCCGAGCCGAGACAGGCGGGCGGGGCCGGGGTGGAATCGGAACCCTCGGCAGGCACCCGGGCCGCTTCTCCGGCCTCAGGGGGGAGACGTCCCTCGGCCGGTGGAACGGTCAAGGCGTTGCCGGTGGTTAGAAGGTTGGCCCGGGAGATGGGGGTTGATCTGTCGGCGGTGATAGGTAGCGGGCCGGACGGAAGCATTACCCGGGAAGACGTACAAGCCGCCGCCCGAGGCGAAATCCGGACTGAAGCAGGGTCAGAGGGAGAGCGGATTCGTCTGTCAATGCTGCGGCGTACCGTAGCCGAACACATGAGCTCCTCCTGGCGGCAAATCCCGCACGCCACCATCTTCCACGAGGTAGATGCCACCGGGCTTTTGTCGGCCCGGCGGCTTCTGGCCGACCGATACGGGCGGAGCTTCCCCATGGAAGCCCTGGTCGTGAGGGTGCTGGCACCTCTATTAAAGGAATATCAGGTGTTTAACGCCACCCTGGACGGGGAGGAGCTGGTGTTGCACCCTCATCTGAATGTCGGGATCGCGGTAGACACCGACCACGGCCTGCTGGTGCCGGTTATTCCCGCTGCCGACCAACTCGGTTTGATGGAGCTGGTGGAGGCCATCTCCGATATTGCCGCCCGAGGCAAAGCCCGCTCCCTGACCATGGAGGATATGGCCGGCCTGACCTTCACCATCACGAATATCGGGGCGGTGGGCGGAAGTCGGGGCACCCCGATCATCCCGATGGGTACTACCGCCATCCTCGCCATCGGCCGGGCCGCCGACGCGCCGGTGGTCCGTGAAGGGACTCTGGCGATCGCCCCGATGATGCCGCTCTCCCTGGCCTTTGACCATCGGGTTATAGACGGAGGTCTGGCGCAGAGGTTTTTGAACACCCTGGTCGAGAAGCTGGAGAACCCACCCCGGT
Source organism: Acidimicrobiia bacterium (assembly GCA_009841075.1). Lineage (GTDB taxonomy): Bacteria > Actinomycetota > Acidimicrobiia > Spongiisociales > Spongiisociaceae > Spongiisocius. Next base: position 14,466 of record VXMP01000081.1, read on the forward strand.
CCTAAGAGCGCCTGAAGAATGCCCAAACTCGATCCGGGAAATGCCGGTACCCCACTCGGGGATCAATGAGAACCGGCCAACAGAGGTTTGTTAAAGAGCGCCTAAGCTAGATGGCTACCGGGAAATTATCAACACCTCGTGGGGAGAGAGGCCATGCCGACCAGTACCGTCCTTGATCCGGCTTTGACCGACCGTCGTAAGAATTCGTTGCCGGACGTGAAAGAGTCGGCCCTGCCCGGCCGGAATATAAGTATTGCGGGATGCGAGGGGCGGATCGAGGCCCGAACCCTGTCCAAAGATATGTCCGGACCGGCCACCAGGTTGGTGAAGTTGAGCCACGGTTGGGGCTCCGGCGTGTCGGGGGCCTTTACAGCCGATGTGGAGATATTTGTGATCCAGGGCCGGCTGACCGTGGGCGGCCGGACGGTAGATCAATACGATTACGCGGCGGTGAGGTCGGGCGAGATGATCTCCGGGATCCGTGCCCTTGACCCGACGCTGGCCTTGTTGATGACTTCTGCGCCGGTTAGATACGACACCTCGGTGGGCGGCATGCTCTCTCAGCCGTTTATCGGTGCCAATCGAGACTCCAAATGGCAGCCGGTCGGCCCGCTACCCGGCCGGTTCGTTCGCCATCTGGCTGATGGACTGCATGGCCCGGTTTGGCTGGCCGGGGCCCGCCAATGGTCCAATCAAGGTGGTCCTTGGCATTCCCATGAGGGTGCCGAGGAGGTGTTCGTCCTGGACGGAGAGTTCACCATCGCCGAGCATGATCCCTCCCTTGATGGTCACCGTTCAAACGAGCCTGCGGACCCGGCGGTCTATATAAGACCTCCTGGTACCTACACCTTCCGACGACCGGGCGTTTTGCACGCCGGACCCGGGTCGTCCTCCTCGGAGCTGGCGCTGGCCTTTCACCGACTGCACGGATCTAAGGGCCAAACCTGGACCGATCATCACCAGGAATAAAGGCCTGATAAACGCGAGATGCCGGTTTAGCTAAGGCCCATAACCTTTCGGGCCGCCTCCACAATTTGGTCGGGTCCGGGTACTACCTCCTCTTCCAGAGCGGGGCTGAAGGGAATCGGTGCCGATCGGGCCCCCACCCGAACCGGTGCCGCCTGGAGGAGGTCAAAGGCCCGTGAGGTAATGGTGGCCACCACCTCGGCCCCGAAGCCGCCGAAGGTCCAGGCTTCGTGGGCCACCACCAAACGACCGGTCTTGGCGACCGACCGCAGGACGGTTGCCAGGTCGAGCGGTACCAAGGAGCGCAGGTCGATCACCTCGGCCTCGATACCCATTTCGGCCAGGCGTCGGCAGGCGGACAACGCGTGTCCGGTCATCACCGAATAGGTCACCAGGGTCAGGTCGGTACCGGGCCGACAGATCGCCGCCGACCCTAGAGCAACCCGGTAGTCTTCCACCGGCACCGGCCCCCTTTTGGCGGTGATCTTTTTGTTTTCCAGATATACCACCGGGTCGTTATCGGCGATGGCCGCCCGGAGCAGCCCTTTGGCGTCGGCCGGGTTGGAAGGGGCCACCACCTTCAGACCGGGCAGGTGGGTGAACAAACCCTCCAGGCTGGAGGAATGCTGGCCGGCGGAGGAGCGCAGCACCCCGTCGGAAGCTCTCAGAACCAGCGGAACCGACACCTGACCGCCGAACATGTATCGGAACTTGGCGGCCTGGTTGACGATCTCGTCCATAGCTCCCAGGGTGAACTCCACGAAGCTCATCGAGGCCACCGGACGGAGTCCGGTCACCGCCGCTCCCACGCTCGCCGCCATGATGATCGCCTCCGAAATGGGCATGTCGATAACCCGTTGCGTCCCGAACTCGTCCAGTAGGCCCCGAAACTGCCCGAAGTTTCCTCCCCAGCTGATGTCCTCGCCCAGCACAATTACCCGCTTGTCCTCCCGCATCGCCAGGCGCATGGCGTCGACGGTGGCCTGCCCGAAGCTCATCCGCCGTGTAGGGGCGTCGCTTTCGATATCCATCACGAACCGGCGGTGAAAACGAAATCCAGGGCGGTGGAAACCTCCGGATCAGGGCTGTTCTCGGCATACCGGACCGCCGCTTCAGTCTCCGCTTCCGCTTCCTTCCAGATCGTCTTCAGCCCGACTTCGGTCATAATCCCGTGGTCCGAAAGCGCCCGTTCCCAGGTCCGAATCGGGTCGGATTGACGCCGATCTTCCACCTCGGAAGCCTCCCTATAAACCTCGGCATCGCCCACATAGTGGCCGCCGAAACGGTAGGTTTCCATGTTCAATAAGGACGGCCCTAATCCGGAGCGGGCCCGCTCTACCGCTTCCATTGACCTCAGATGGGTTTGGTTCGGGTCGTTGCCGTCCACTGTGATCCCAGGGATTCCGTAGGCGGCGGCCCGGTCGGCCAGGTTTTCAACGGAAGTGGTGCGCAGACGCGAGGTGAACTGGGCGTACTGGTTGTTCTCGCAGACGAAAACCACCGCGAGGCGATGGGCGGCGGCGAAGTTAAGGGCCTCGTGGAAGGTTCCCTTGTTGATGCCGCCGTCCCCGAAGAAGCCCACCGCCACCTGACCCGATTCCCGGTAGCGGGCCGAAAGAGCGGCACCGGTGGCGATACCCAATCCTCCGGCCACGATGCCGTTTGCCCCCAACATCCCCACCGAGAAGTCGGCCACATGCATCGATCCGCCCCGACCTCGGCACGCTCCGGTCTCCTTCCCGTACAGCTCGGCCATGATCGGCCCCATGGCCATGCCCTTGGCGATGGCGTGGCCGTGTCCACGATGGGTGGAGGTTATGTAGTCGTCCGGTTGCAGGGCGGCGCACACCCCGGCGGCGATGGCCTCCTGGCCGATATAGGTGTGGACGAAACCGGGCAGCTTGCCCGCCTTGAACAGTTCCTCTACCCGGGACTCGAACACCCGGATCCGAACCATGGTTCGATGGATATGGGCGGCCCGGTCGGGGGTCATTCCGTCGATGGTGCTCATTGGGCGGTGTATCCGCCGTCGACGGCGATGATCTGACCGGTGATCATCCGGGCGGCGTCCCCGGCCAGGAATACCGCCGACCCGGCTACATCCTCCGGTTTTCCCAGCCTTCCCAAGGGAGTCCGGGTGAGGAAGAAATCCTTCAAATGGGGTTCTGTCTCCCATTGTTGCTGCACCAGTTCGGTGCCGATATGTCCGGGGGCGATGGCGTTGACCCGAACATTGGAGGGTCCCCATTCCACCGCCAGGGTTCGGGTCATCTGGACCACTCCTCCCTTGCTCGCCTGGTATCCCACACTTCCGGGGAACCCGACCAGACCTCCGATCGAAGCGATGTTGATGATCGACCCCCCACCCTGGGAGATCATGATCCTTCCCACTGCCTGGCACATGTAGAGGGTTCCCTTGACGTTGACATCAAGGACTCGGGCCAACCGCTCGGGTGGGTAGTCGACGGCTGCGCCCCGCCCGCCGATGCCGGCGCTGTTGACCAGTACATCGATGCGACCCCAACGGCCTACCAGGTCAGAGACAGCTTGGTCAACGGGTTCCGGATCGGCTACATCCAGCGTCACGGCTGCTCCCCCGATAGTGTCCGCTACCCGCCGGTTGGCTTCTTCGGCAATGTCTATTCCCACCACCTCGGCACCCATCTCGGCCAGGGCGGCGGCTATGGATTTACCCAGGCCGCTAGCCGAGCCGGTTACCACCGCCACCCGATGGTCGAGCCGGAAGGAGGGGGTGGTCACGGATTTATGTAGGCGAGAGTGGTACCCACCGGCACCTCATAGTCGGAAGGCTCGACCACGATCCGTATGGTTCCGGCGGAAGGGGCTTCCAGGGCTACCTCGGCCTTCTCGGTTTCTATGACCACCACTTCCTGGCCTTCGCTGACCGTCGAGCCCTCCTCAACCAGCCATTCGATAACCACCACCTCCTCCACCACTCCCATCTGGGGGATGGTTAGTGCTACCTGATCGGAAACGTCCGCTTCGCTCATTCCAGGGCTCCGTTGTTCTTCTCGGTCTTGGTCCGGCCGGTTTAACCCACGACCCGACCGGTTAGGTCGCAGACCCTTTACCTGAGGTTACCTGTCCAACCTCTCGACGGGTTTTAAGACGCCATACCAGCATCATCCCTACCGCCGCCACACAGTTGATGATTACCCCGGCCCAGGAGAGGTGGTAGTTGCCGAAGGTGTCCACTCCCCATCCGAACAGCACCGGACCGATCGTCAAACCCAGGCCGAAGCCCAGCATTATCAAGCCGGTACCCTCTCCGGTCCGGCGAGGCCCGGACAGCATGATCGCCCCCATCATGCCCACCGACATCCACGATCCCAGGCTTACCCCGATCAGGATCGCCCCCACCCAGATCAGGAGGGGAGTGGTGTAGGGCGCTACCCAGATTGCGGTCAGGGCGGCGAAGGCAATCGTTCCGATCACTATCAGAGGAACGGAAGGATGGGCGGCTTGTTCGGCGATCCGCCCCCAGACCACCCGAGACAGGGTTCCCGATCCCCCCGACACGGCAATAACCACCCCCGACAGGGTGACCGACATGCCCAGGGTTTCCTGAGCGAAGAGGGGAGCAAAAGCCGAATAAGCGCCCACCCCGACGCCCATGGTTACCCCGTAGACCGAAAGCCATCGGACCGCCGGTGGCAGCTTGCCAGATTGTTCTGGGGAGGTGGGAGCGGCTTCGGGGTGTAGCGGGACCGGTCGGGGCACCACCCCCAGGGCCAAGGCGATAACCGCTCCGGCCAACAGGGTGGTGAGTGCCAATGCCTGGCGCCATCCCAGCAGCTCGGCTATAAACGGCAGGGCCAGACCGGCGAACAGCAATCCGACCTGCACTCCCGACTGTTTAAAACCGGTGATCCACCCCCTGGATCCCGAGCGGACGTTATCCACGATGATGGTGTTGGTGGCGGAGTTGGCCCCCGCCGCGGGTAAACCGGCAATAGCGGCGAAAAGGAGCAGCGACCAGAAGTCCCAGGAAACCGACATCGACACCATGCCGGCGATAAAGAATGCCAGCATCAAGATCAGGTGGTTACGTCCCCCGATCCGGTCGGCCAGCCTACCGAAGGGGATGCTCACCGCCATGATGAGCAGGGCTTGGAAGGTAGCTACCGCCCCGATTTCGGTGCGGCTCAAACCCAGCTCGTCGATAAAGTACCGGGCAAATATACCGATAATCGGCCCGGGCATCATCGAAAGGGCCATAACCCCGGCCAGGACCACCGAAATCCAGGCCAGGGAGGGCCGTTTGGTCGAACTTGTAGCGGGCGGTTTGATTTCGTGTCTCCCCAAGCCGGGGTAGTTCAGTACTTAAGTGGGATGGTAGATAAAACCCGGAGCGGCACCGGAAGTTTCCGGTCAACCGGCGGAAGGGCAGGCTGTTTATCGAACGGTGGTTGACGAGACCCGGAACGGTTCAAGGGAAGTGGTCAAGGTAACGCCCAGCCCCGATGCTTCGCCGAGGCGAAGGCGGCCCTCCGCCATTCGGGGATAGGGTTGGACAAGTTCGGTGCGGAGCGGGTTGGGGTTGGTGTCGATTTCCAGCAGGCCGTCTCCCCCGGCGGTGGCCAGCAGGTGGGCGGAGGCCACCAACCCAACTCCGGCACCGAGATGATGCGGGCAAAACCTGCGCCCGGCCGCCAGGATTCGTCGGGCGATCGGCAGGCAGCCGGTTATTCCACCCCACTTGGTCAGGTCGGGTTGGATGACCGCCCAGGCCTCGACCCGGATGGCCTCGTCGAAGGCCGAGAAGCCGTACAGGTTTTCTCCTCCGGCCAGGGGTATCGGGGACCGGGCGGCCAGTTTGTCCCAGTCGGAGGCGGGGCTGTCGGCGGGGAGGGGTTCTTCCACCCAAACGGGGGAATAGGGTGCCAATGCCCCGATCATCTGCTCGGCTTCGGAAGGCGACCAGGCCTGGTTGGCGTCTACTGCAATGGCGGTTTCCGATCCTAGTGCGGCCCGCAGTTTCCGCAGGTTGGATAGGTCCTTGGAGGCCTCAAACCCGACCTTGAGTTTGAAGGCCCTATGCCCATCTGCCTCGGCATGGCAGGCCAGATCAACCGGATTATCAGGCCCGATCCCGCTGGCATAGGCGAGCACCACCCCGTTTCCTTCCCCGCCCAGCAACCGCCACAAGGGCTTCCCTATCCGCCGGGCGGACAAATCCCATAGGGCGACATCAATACCCGCCACACAGTGGTTAAACGGGCCGATTTCTCCGGCTTGAAGGCCCAGTAACCGGAACCGTCGGGTGAGATAGTCAAAAACCGCCGCCGGACCCCGCCAGTACCTACCCACGATGGCCGGGGCTAAAACCTCGGTCAGGAGGGCGAACCGATGAGCAGCGGCCTGAGAGGGAAAGTTGCACCACACCTCTCCCAGGCCGGACCGACCATCTTCGTCTGTGACCCGGACTATCAAGGCGGGACGGTCTTCCATCCTCCCGAAGGCGGTTTGGACGGCTTCGGTAATCGGGTAGCGATAGACCTCGACCGTTACCGACTCGATACGAAACGATTCGGTGTCGGGCCACGAGAATGGGTCGGGTTCGGTCTTGCTTGGCATAGCTCGGATCATGGATTGAGGCCGGAGCCGGTATCGTAGGGGCTCGGATTCTCCCAAACTACTAGGCGAGCAATATGGCGACCAGCTTCCAATCAGAGGCCGAACCCGACTTCCAAGGGGTCGTAGGTAACGACTTCCGTGATTCGGTCCCCTGGTGGCCGCCGATGGAGTCCGACGTTCGGGGCAAACCCGACGTGGTGGTGGTAGTTCTGGACGACGTCGGTTTCGCCGGGTTGGGATGCTACGGTGCCGAGATCGACACCCCGGCTATCGACGCCTTGGCCGCCGCCGGGATCCGCTTCAACGACTTTAACGTAACCCCGCTGTGCTCGCCCACCCGAGCCTGCCTGCTGACCGGTCGTAACCACCACAGTGTGGGGATGGCCTATCTGTCGAACGTCGACTCCGGCTTCCCCGGCTACCGGGGCCGGGTCACCGAATCGGCCGGCACCCTGGCCGAGGTACTCCAGCACGCCGGTTACGCCACCCTGGCCATCGGCAAATGGCATCTGGCCCCCTTGGAGGAAACCACCGCCGCCGGACCCTACGATCAATGGCCGCTGGGTCGGGGTTTCGGGCGCTACTACGGCTTCTTGGACGCTCTCACCGACCATTTCTATCCCGATGTGGTGGAGGACAACCATCGGGTGGGCCCGCCGGGACGGCCCGAAGACGGCTATCACCTCACCGAAGACCTGGTCGATCATTCCATCTCCTACCTACGGGATCAGGTCTCGGTTAAACCGGAGCAACCCTTCTTCCTGTACTTGGCTTTCGGAACCGCCCACTGCCCCCACCAGGCTCCCCAGGAGTATCTGGACAAGTATCGGGGTCGCTACGACATCGGCTGGGACGCCATCCGCCGCCAACGCTTCGAACGCCAGAAGGAACTAGGCGTTATCCCGCCCGACACCGAGCTGGCCCCGCTTAACCCCGGCGTGGAGGAGTGGGACAACCTTTCGGCCGATCAGCAGAAGCTGTTCGCCCGTTTCCAGGAGGCCTACGCCGCCATGTTGGACCACACCGATGTACAGCTGGGACGGCTGTTCGGTTTTCTGGACTCCATCGGGCGGCTGGACAACACCATCGTGGTGGTTTTATCTGACAACGGGGCCAGCCAGGAGGGCGGTCCGGATGGTGGAGCGGACATCGTCACCTACGAGGAGGATCGGTTCTGTACGGTCGATTTCAATATGGAGCGATACGACACCATCGGAAGCCCTCATTCGCAGACCAACATCCCCTGGGGTTGGGCTCAGGCCGCCAACACCCCCCTGCGCTGGTACAAGCAGAACACCTACGCCGGGGGTGTCAGAACCCCGTTGGTGGTTTCCTGGCCGGATGGGTTAACCGACATCGGCGGGGTTCGTTCCCAGTTCGTGCACGCCATCGACATCGCCCCGACCCTCCTGGATCTGGTAGGGGTTTCCCCAAGGGAATCTTATGAAGGTGTGGCCCAGATGCCCCATCATGGCGCGTCTATCCGCTCGGTGCTGGATGACGAGGATGCCGCCGCCCCACGAGGACGCCAATACTTTGAGATGATCGGCCATCGAGCCATGTGGAACGACGGCTGGAAGGCGCTGGCCAGGCACCGGCGTAACGAGCCGTTCGAGGAGGACCCCTGGGAGCTCTATCACATTGATTCGGACTTCTCGGAATGTAAGGACGTGGCCGCCGAGCACCCCGACAAACTGGCCGAGTTGGTAGACCAATGGTCGGAGGAGGCGGCCCGCTATTCGGTCTTCCCGCTTGACGACCGCTATCTGGCGGTGCGGGCTTCCACCTTCCAGACTCCGGGTTCTCCCCGGGCCCGGCAGGTCTTTTCCTATCTGGGAGGATCGAGCCGAGTGCCGGGCGGGGTTACCCCGTTGGTTTTCAACCGAGACTTCACCATCACCGCCCGCATATCGCCTCTCCAGGAATCGGATCAGGGGGTTTTGGTGGCGGTGGGGGACGTCAGCGGAGGATATGTGCTCTATATAGCCGATCGCCTGCTGGTCTTCGAGTACTGCTACCTGGGTGACCGTCAGACGCTGGAGTCGGAAACCCCGATCCGGGCCGGGACATCCGAGGTTTCCTTCCGATTCATCAAAACCGGCGACTATCAGGGGATAGGGAGCCTCCGGGCGGATGGTCGGACGCTGGGCGAGCAGAAAATGAGCGACATGGCCCAGGGGATGATCTCGTGGGGATCGCTCAGCGTCGGTGCAGATACCCTGTCGCCGGTTAGCCGATCCTACGAGGGGGAGTTCCCGTATACCGGCGAGGTGAAACAGGTGGACTTCGAGCTGGGTGATCCCTGAATGGGAATGACCTCCCGGACTCTTCTTCTGACCTAACCGGTCATCGTGGATAGGCAAGCTCTGGTCATAGGAGTGGGGATGACCCGGTTCGTGGGGTTCCGGGCGGACGCCGGGATTCGTGATCTGGTGGCCGAGGCAGCCCGGAACGCCCTGCTTGACGCCGGATCATCCCTGAGCGCCATCGACCTGGGCGTGGCGGCCTACGAAAGCGATCATTTCAACCGCCAGATGAGCCTGGGCCATGTCCTGGCGGAGACGGTCGGCCTGACGGGAAAACCGACGGTAAGGGTGGAAGGCGGAGGGGCGACCGGGGCGTTGGCCATCCAGACCGCGGTGACGGCGATCCAGGCCGGGTCGGCCCGGGCGGTGTTGGTCTTCGGCGGCGAAACCAACGGTCGGTCGGTCGATCGGGCCACCGCCACCGAAATACTTGCTCTTTCGGCCGATTTCGAATGGGAGATGCCGCTGTTCGGAACCTTCGCCGCCCCCTATGCCCTGATGATCACCGAGCACATGCGGAGATACGGGACCACGGCCGAACAGTTCGCCGAGATTGCCGTCAAAAATCGCCGGATCGCCCTTCACAACCCCGACGCCCACAAGGGCATGAGCATCACCGTCGGGGAAGTAAGAGGCTCGGCACCGTTGGCCGATCCCTATCGGCTGTTCGATGCCAGCCTGCTCAGCGACGGTGCCGCCGCGGTGCTGCTGGCCACCCGGGATTGGGCGCAAGCCCATTCGCCGACCTTTCGTGATCGCCCGCCGGTGGCGATAGCCGGTACCGCCGCGGTTACCGACCATCCTCGCCTGTCGGACCGGCCGGAGGAGATGTTTCCCCACTTCGCCGCCAAGCGTCTAGCCGCCCGACAGGCCTACCGGATGGCGGGCATCGACCACCCCTCCGAACAGATCGACCTGGCCGAGGTATACGACTCGTTCAGCGGGGCGGAGCTACAGGCCTACGAGGACCTGGGTTTCTGCCCGGTGGGCGAAGGAGGCCAAGCCGCCGGAGAGGGCCGTTTCGACCTGGACGGACTCATCCCGGTCAACACCTCGGGCGGCTTGCTCGGCCGAGGCTCGGCGGTAGGGGCCACCGGCATCGCCCAGGCGGTGGAGGTGGTGCGCCAACTGCGGGGTGAGGTGGAGGGGGAGCGGGCGGTTTCCGATCCTAGGATAGGTGTGACCGACACCCACGCCGGAGTGGGTGCCCTGGCGGTGGTCAACGTTTTCGAGCGGCTCGCCTGAGGTTCGAATGAAGTTCACCGGCACCCATAAGTTCACCACCCCGGAGGGCCAGGAGTATTCACTGTTGGGGATCGAGATGACCCAGCGCTATCGCCATACGGTCGGCTTCTCCGACCCCTTCTACCAGGGGATAGATCAGGGCTTGTTGCGGGCCACCCGATGTTCGGGATGCGGTGCTTCCTGGTTTCCTCCCCGCCGATACTGCCCAGAAGATCAGTCCGAAACCGTCTGGTACGACCTTTCCGGCACCGGTAGGATCGTGGCCGCCACCCGGGTTCATATACCACCACCCTTCGGAGGTGTGAAGGTCCCGTATGTGCTGGCTTCCATCCGGCTGGACGGGGTGGACGGCGGGATAACCCATCGGGTACTAACCGAGGAACCACCGGAGTCGGGTAGCTTGGTGGTGGCGAGATTCGACGGAGCCGATCCCGACCGTCCTCCCCTTCACCCCTTATTACGATTGGCGTTCGAAATCCAGGAGACGACCAAATGACCCGACCGGTAGGTATCGAGATCTTCTACTGGCTGGACAACTGGTCGGACGATCAGTCTTCCGTCTTCCACAAAGCCGCCCAGGTCGGTTATGACGGGGTGGAGATTTCCCTGGTAGCCGGCCAGGACGTGGGAGTTGAGCGGATGGCCCGCACCGCCGAATCCTTAGGTCTAAAGGTGCTCTGCAGCACCGGTCTCAGTCCCACCAAGGACATCTCCAGTCCCGATCCGACCATCCGCCGGGCCGGTATCGACATGCTGAAGCGCTGCCTTGACAGCTCCGCCCGGCTGGGAAGCCCCATATTGGGAGGGGTCACCTACGCCCCGTGGATGGGCTTTTTCGAGGGCGATTTGGACGGCTACCGCAACCGGTCGGCCGAAGCCATGCATGAGGTGGCCGATTACGCCGCCGGCTTGGGAATCGACATCTGTCTGGAGGTTCTCAACCGGTTCGAGACCTTCATGTTCAACACGGTGGCAGGCTGCCTGGACTACATGAACCAGGTAGGACATCCCTCCCTGAAGGTGGAGCTCGACACCTTCCACATGAACATGGAAGAAGACAACCTGGCGGATGCAGTCCGGTTGGCAGGCCAACGGATAGGGCACGTCCAGGTAGCGGCCAACAACCGCCGCGCCCCCCAGTACGGCCACATTGACTGGGCCTCCTTCGGCCAGGCCCTCGACGAGGTCGGATACCAAGGCTGGGTGGTGTTCGAGACCTTCCCCAACTCCTCCGCCGAAACGGGTCGGGCCACCTACGCCTGGAGGGATCTGACCGACCGTCCCGACGAGGATGCGGCCGAGGCGGCCCGCTTCATCCGGGAGCACCTGGCGTGAGCATCCGTTACCGCCGCTTCCTCAACGATCCCTCCCGGGCGGTAGCCGAGATGCTGGAAGGCTACGTCGCCGCCCACGCCGACCTGATCTCCCTGCAGGACGGGATGGTGGTTAGGGCGGTTCCCAAGCCGGCCGGACGGGTGGGGTTGGTGATAGGCAACGGCTCCGGCCATGAACCGGCCATGATCGGCTGGGTGGGTGAGGGCCTGTTCGACGTGAACGTGGCCGGCCCGATTTTTTCATCTCCCGGGCCGTCCGCCATCCTGACCGGAATCAAGGCCGCCGACCGGGGCGGAGGGGTGCTGTTGCTGGTATCCAGCCATGCCGGTGACATCATGAACGCCGATCTGGCTATGGCCGACGCCGAGGACGAGGGCATCCGAGTGGAGATGGTGGTTCTATACGATGACATCGCCTCGGCACCCAAGGATCAAATCACCGAACGGCGGGGCGGGGCCGGGCTCTTTTTCGTCTGGAAAATGGTGGGGGCCGCCGCCGAGCGGGGCGATTCGCTGGAGGAGTGCGCTGCGGTGGCCCGCCGGGCCCGGGATAGAAGCCGGTCGCTCTCCGCCGCCATCGGAACGGTCGCCCATCCGGTGAGCGGACAACCCTTGGGCGACCCGGACGATCCGGCCCTGTCGGTGGGGATGGGGGTTCACGGCGAACCGGGTACCCGACTCGGAGAAGATGTAGAGGCCGACCAGATTGCGGAACACATGATCTGCCGCCTGATCGACGATGCCGAGCTGTCGGACGGTGATCAGGTAGCCCTGCTCCTCAACAACGCCGGATCGGTCACCTTGATGGAGCTTTCCGTCCTGTATAGGGGGGCTGTCTCCGCCCTGGAGAAAAGGGGGATCGAGGTGGTGCGATCCTGGATCGGGCCCTATGCCACCACCCTGGACATGGCGGGTTTCGCCTTCGCCATCTGTCACCTGGACGAGGAGTTGCCGGCCTTGTATGACCGACCGGCCCGGGGTGCCGGGTTCACAATGATCGGCCGGTAGGTGTCAAAAGTTGATCGGGACCTGGTTGATCGGGATCTGGCGGTCCGGCTGGTCGCTGCTGCCGCCCGCCGAGTACACGACCATCAGGAGATGCTGTCCCAACTGGACGCGGTGGCCGGAGACGGCGACCACGGAGTCAACATGTCTACCGCCCTCGGCGAGGCCGATCGGCGGTCCGGTAAATGCGATCATGTCACCGCCGCAGAAGTATTCAAAGCCGCCGGGTCGGCCTTCCACGACACGGTAGGAGGAGCCGCCGGAGCCCTGTTCGGCGCTTTTTTCCGGGCGATGGGGGGCGGGTTGGGCCGATCAGCGGAGCCCGGGCCGGCCGATTTGGTAGCCGGCTTGGAGAAAGGCGTAGCGAGAGTGACCCGGGTGGGAAGGTCCGAGCCCGGTCAGAAGACCATGCTGGATGCCATGGCCCCGGCCGTTTCCGCCGCCCGCACCACCAGGGAAGCCGGCGGAACGTTGGCATCCGTGCTCCGGTCGGCGGCAGAAGCAGCTCGTGACGGGGCAGGTGCCACCGCCGCTATGCGCCCTTCGGCCGGTCGGGCCCGCTATGCCTCTGACCGGAGCCTGGGCACAGAAGACCCCGGGGCGAACACGGTGGCGCTCATATTCGAGGCCTGGGCCGACGAGATAAGTGGAGGAAAACATGGGTAAGACCAGACTACGGGTCGGATATGTGGGCGTGGCGTTCGAGAGCTACTACGCCGATGAACACGACCAGTATCGGCGGGCTATCAACGGTCTGGAGCGTCTGGCAGAGGAGCTGGACTTCGACCTGGTGTCGATCGATCACGGCATCGGCGATCTGGAAGCGGCCCGCCAGGCCGCCGACCATCTCTCCGGCTGCGGGCTGGATTTTCTGGTTCTGCAGGCGGCCGCCTGCGCTTCCGGCGAGCTCCTTCAACCGCTGGCGGCGGTCGCTCCCCGGCTCGGCCTCTGGGCGACCCCCGAGCCCGTCCTGGAGGGTTCGATTCAGCTCCATTCGCTGGTTTCGACCAACCATTTCGCCTCCATAATCCGGCGCTATCTGCGTGAGGAAGGAGTCCCGTTCAAATGGTTTCTGGGCCACATCGACGAACCGGAAACCGTGCGACGGTTCGAGGTTACCTTTCGAGCCCTCAAAGGGATCAAGGCGATGTCAACCGCTCGGATCGGCTGGATCGGCGGCATCTCGCCGGGTTTCTACAACATGCTGTTCGAAGAAGACAGCCTGGAGAGCCGTTTCGGTACCACGGTCGGAACCCACACCATCGACGAAGTGGTATCCCTGGCGAAGAGCATCGAAACCGGATCGGCCCGATCGGTGGTGCAGATGGCCACCGACCTGGCCACGGAGGTGACCGCCCCCTCCATTGGCATGGACCGCAACGCCCGGCTCTATCTGGCCCTGCGCCGCCTGATCGAGTCGGAAGGCTACGATGCTCTGGCGGTTCAGTGCTGGCCGAGCTTCCAGGAGGACTTCGACATGGCCCCCTGCATGGCCTACAGCCTGCTGGGTTCGGAAGACGGTCTGGCGGTCTCCTGCGAGGGGGATGTTCCCGGAGCGGTGTCGATGCTGCTGATGAACTCGATGTCGTCCAATCACGGGTCCTCGACCCTGCTGGATCTGACCACTCTGGATCTGGAAGCCGATGCCGCCCTGCTCTGGCACTGCGGGGTCACCCCCCGCCATTTCGGGGCCGGCAACGGAATCCGGTGGGTGGACCATGTGACGCTGGGTCGTAAATCGGACCTGCGCTACGGGGTGTCCGGTGATCTGCTGTTCGCCCCTCAATCAACCACCATCGCCTACGCCGGAGACGACTTCGGCGAGCTGTTCATCGCTACCGCCGAGGTGGTGGACACCGGAAAGGCCGGTTTCGACGGCACGCGGGGCTGGTTTCGGGACTTCCGGCTCAACGGGGAGCCGATCGAGCTGATGGATCTGGTCAACACGGTGATGGTGCAGGGTCGTGAACACCATTATGCGGTGGCTCAGGGCGACCTTTCCTCGGAGCTGGCGGAGGTGGCGGCCTGGCTGGGGATGCGCACCACCCGGGCCATCCCGATGCGCGATCACCTTCAGGTGGTGGAGCTAAATGACTGATCACGGGTCGAGCCGGTTGGAGGAGGATCCGATCGGCTCCCGGCTTGGAAAGGTGTCGACCAAGGCGGGACTTTTCACGGTCTTGGCCATCGACCATGTCGGCTCGTTCGCCCAGACGGTGCGTCCCGACCGTCCCGATTCGATGACCGGGGCCCAAATAGTCGAGGCCAAGCACCCCATTATTGCGGCGCTGGGCCCCATAAGCCGGGCGGTTCTGATCGACCCCGCCTATCTTGCCGTCCGCTCCTCGGCAGGTAAGGGTGAGGGTGCGTTGACCGACCTGGGGCTGATAGTGGGCATCGAGGACGGAGACTACGCCGACGTGCTGACCACCCCGCGACTCCTGGCGGGATGGAATGCGGAGCGGGCCGCCGAGCTGGGGGCGGACGCGGTCAAGATATCCATGTACTTCGATCCACGGGGCGACAGTTCCGCAGCCGAGGCGTTTGTGACCGAAGTGGTAGATCAGTGCCGCAAGGCCGATGTGCCGCTCTTCTGCGAACCGTTGGCGCTCTACCAGGCCCCCGAGGAGCGGGCCAATGCGGTGCTGGAAGGGGTGAGACGGTTCGGCGGTCTGGGTGCCGACGTGCTCAAGCTGCAGTTTCCGGCGCTCCCCGAGGCAAGCGAGGATCGGGCCGTCTGGGACCAGGCCTGTGCGGAGATCAACCGGCTAAGTCCGGTTCCCTGGGTCATCCTGTCGGAAGGAGGCGACTACGGACTGTTCCGGGATCAGGTGGAGATAGCCGGTCGGGCCGGGGCTTCCGGTTTTCTGGGAGGCCGGGCGATCTGGCGGGAAATGGCCACCGATCGCAGCCGTACCCGAGAAGCGCAGGATCGGCTTACCGAGCTTTCAGAGGTCGCCCATGCCCACGGGATCGGATGGCGGGCTTCCCGAGCCGAACGTAGGGTTCGCCCGATCGGCGGGTAGCCGGGCATGGAGGGGACCGGTCGCCTCTACTCCGACCTGACCTACCTTTGGCCGGTGGTGAGCCCTCCGGAGGATTACCAGGAAGAGGCCCGCCACTGGAGGGACGCCATCTACGCCGGTCTGGGTCAAGGACGCCATCGGATTCTCGAGCTCGGTGCGGGAGGCGGACACAACCTGTCCCACCTCACCGACCATTTCGATGCGGTGGCGGTGGATCTTTCGCCCCACATGCTGGCCCACTCCCGCCGCCTTAACCCGCAGGTAGAGCACCATCAGGGGGATATGCGGACGGTACGGCTGGGGCAAACATTCGACGCGGTACTAATCCACGACGCCGTGTCCTACATGCTCACCGAAGAGGATTTAAGGGCGACCTTTGCCACCGCCCGCGCTCATCTGAGAACAGGCGGGTTGTTGTTGGTCGCCCCCGATCTGGTCGCGGAAACCTTCCGGGAGGGAATGACCCTGCACTGGGATATCCCACCCCCCTCCCGGCCCGGGGTGTTGGAAGTGTCGGTGGAGGAAAGGCTGACCGACCCCGACCCGTCCGACACCAAGATCGAATCCCTGATCACCTACACGATCACCGAAAACGGTCACCGAAGAGTGGAAACCGATCTTCATGTGACCGGACTTTTCTCGTTGGCCACCTGGCTGGCGCTGATGGAGGACGCCGGGTTCCAGACCGAAATCCTACCCCTACCCGGCGACGGAGACGGATGCGGAGTACACCTCTTCTCCGGCCTCCTGACCGATCGCGACTCCTAGGCGGATTTGGTGTCGGCGGCCTGGCCGAGGCCCAGCTCGGCTATGGAAACCTCGCGCATCTCCACCTTGCGGATTTTGCCGGTGACCGTCATCGGAAAGCCTTCTACGAACTTGACGTAATGCGGCACCTTGAAGTGGGCGATTCGGCCCCGGCAGAAGTCTCGGAGGTCATCTGCGGTGCAGTCGGAGCCCGGGCGTAGCTTTAACCAGGCCATGACCTGTTCTCCGTACCGCTCATCGGGCACCCCGATCACCTGGACGTCTTCGACCGCCGGATGCCTGTAGAGGAACTCCTCGATCTCCCGTGGGTATATGTTCTCACCGCCCCGGATGATCATGTCTTTTATCCGGCCCACGATGTTGACATATCCCTCGGCATCCATGACGGCCAGATCACCCGAGTGCATCCAACCTTCCTCGTCGATAGATTCCTCCGTCTTCTCGGCGTCGTTCCAATAGCCGATCATGACCGAATAGCCGCGGGTGCATAGCTCCCCCTCCTGGCCCCGCCCGACGGTCTGGCCGTTTTCAGGGTTGATGATCTTGATCTCAACGTGGGGATGGACCCGGCCTACGGTAGATACTCGTCTTTCCACCGAGTCGGTGGTCATGGTCTGGGTGGAGACCGGTGAGGTTTCGGTCATCCCGTAGGCGATGGTCACGTCGGTCATGTTCATCTCGGCGATGACCTGTTTCATCACCTCTACCGGGCAGGGCGAGCCTGCCATGATCCCCGTCCGTAGCGAGGAAAGGTCGAAACCTTCCAGACCGGGATGGGACAGCTCGGCGATGAACATGGTCGGAACCCCGTAGAGGCTGGTGCATCTTTCCTGCTCCACCGCCCGCAGCACCTCGTCCGGATCGAAGCCTGCCCCCGGCAGCACGATCGCCGACCCGTGGGTGGTGCAGGCCAGCGTCCCCAAAACCATCCCGAAGCAGTGGTAGAGCGGAACCGGCAGGCACACCCGATCCTGCTCGGTGTAGGCGCAGGCTTCGCCCACAAAGAAGGCGTTGTTGAGGATGTTGGAGTGGCTGAGGGTGGCCCCCTTGGGGAATCCGGTGGTCCCCGACGTGTACTGGATGTTGATGGGGTCGTCATAATGAAGAGAAGCGCCCCGTTCGGCCAACACCTCGCCCATTCCGTCATCAACCGGTTCGATCAGGGTCTCCCATTCCGGAGTGTCGAAGAAAACCACCTGCTCCAGGTCGGGCAGGTCATCCACGACTTCGGCGACGATTTCCCGATAGTCCGACGACAGGTGGGTTTGGGCCGAGACCAGCATCCGACATCCGGATTGGCCCAGCGCGTAGCTCAGCTCGTGGGTGCGATAGGCGGGATTGATGTTGACCAAAATGATGCCCGCCTTGGCGGTGGCGTATTGCAGCCAAACCCATTCCGCCCGATTGGGGCTCCAGATACCCACCCGGTCTCCCACCTCCAAGCCCGCCCGGAGGAGGCCCATCGCCAGCCGGTCAACCGATTCGTTGAAGGCCCGATAGTTCTGGCGAATCCCCTGGTGAACCGACACCAGAGCGTCTCGGCCGGGAAAACGCTCGACGGTTGATTCCAGGTTCCGGCCGATGGTCTCCCTTAGTAGGGGGGTGGTTAGATCACCCTGGGCGTAAGACGGGGCGGGTCGGGTTGTCATCCGATTCTTTCCTTCCATCTCGCCGGATCGGGGATGGGCTATCCAGGTCTTCGGATCTGCTCTATCTGTTCCGGGAGTAGATTAGAAATCTTATAGATCAGCAATCATCTAGATTAGGGATCTATTCGGGTAGGAGAAGAAATCAAATGACCGTGTTTCAGAGGGTGGGCGACTCTCGCAGAATGGAGATGTTCGAGGACCGGCCGGGTCCGGCCCGGGTTTTGATCGACACCGACACCGCCAACGAAGTGGATGACCAATACGCCCTGGCCTGGGCACTTCTGTCACCCGACCGCATCGAAATCGAGGCCATAGTCGCCGAACCCTACGGTCATATCCATATGCGGGAGCAGCTGACCGCCGAATACCAGGCCATACGCGCCGGTACCACGGTCGACGGAATCGAGGAGAAGTACGGCGGCTGGGCATGCCACCTGATCGACCAGGACCTGGATCCGGCGGATATTCATCTGGTAGGTCCGGCGGAAGGTATGGAGGAATCCTACGAAGAGATCCACCGGGTGCTGGGGAAGCTCGGCATCTCCGGAGAAGGCCTGGTATTCCGAGGTTCGGATCGTTATATGCCCGCACCGGACGTGCCGGTGGAAAGCGAGGGTGCCCACCGGATCATCGAGGCTGCGCTGGCCGACGATGAGCGGGTTTTGCACGTGGTGGCCATCGGATGTGTGACCAACATAACCTCGGCCCTGCTGATGGCCCCCGAGATCTCTTCCCGAATGGTGGTCAACTGGACATCCGGCTATCCCACCTGGGTGAACCTGGACAACACCCCCTCCCTTAACCTGGTACAGGATCCGCACGCCTCCCGGCTACTGTTCCAATCCGGCGTTCCTCTGGTCTACCTTCCCGGATACCACATCGGGGCTCAGCTCAACTTCTCCCGGCCGGAGGCGGAGGCCTGGATCAAAGGCAAGGGTGCCATCGGGGACTATCTATATCACCTCTACCTCAACAATCCGATCTGGAAGCAGCGGGGAGTGGAACAGTTCCCCGGACTGTCCTGGGTGGTGTGGGACCTGATCAACATCGGCTGGCTGATCAACCGTCGCTGGGTGCCGACCCGGGTTACCACCACCCCCTACCTGGACGACAACCTGGTCTGGCAGGGCCGACCGGGTGGACCGGTCATGCTCGAAGCGGTCGGCATCGACCGGAATGCCATATTCCACGACCTGATCACCAAGCTCGACAACCAGGACCAAATCCTGGCCTCCAGAGCCTCTTAAGGAGATGAGCATGAAAGCGGCCTGCCTGCTTCCCGAAGGCGGAATCGAACACCAGGAACGTGACCGACCCTCTCCCGGTGCCGGCCAGGTACTGATCGCTCCACGCATGGTCGGGATCTGCGGTTCCGATCTCCACTACTACAAGGACGGGCGGATAGGTAGTTGGCAGGTGCGGCAACCTCATGTGCTGGGACACGAATTCGCCGGGGTGGTGGCGGGTCTCGGCGAAGGGGTTACCAACACCCGGGTCGGCGATCATGTGGCGGTGGAGCCCATCGTCCCCTGCGAAGAGTGTGACCCCTGCCATAGAGGGCTTTACAACCTCTGTCCAAACATGCGGTTTACCGGCTCTCCCCACACCGACGGCGCTCTCCAGGAGTATGTGAACGTTCCCGCCCGGGGCGTCCATCGACTACCTGACGGAATGGACCTCGCGCTGGGTGCCCTGGTGGAACCCACCTCCATCGCCGTCCATGCGGTGCGCCGGAGCGGGATCAAACCAGGCGATACCGTCTTGATCATCGGGGCCGGTCCGATCGGGTTGCTGATCCTGGCGGTCGCCCTGGACTACGGTGCCGAAGCGGTCTACTCCACCGACGTAGACGACGGCCGTTTGGAACTCTCCCAATCCCTTGGTGCCACCGCCGCCCTCAACGTAGCCGGTCTGGGGTCGGAAAAAATCCTTGAAGGGTTGAGTACCGGAGCGCCGGATGTGGTATTTGAGGCGGTGGGAAGCCCCGGCACCTTGGAAACCGCCGTGCGTCTGGTACGTCCCGGAGGATTGGTGGTGGCGGTGGGGGTAAACATCGAGGAACGGATTCCGTTCAACCTGATGTTGATCCAGTCCAAGGAGGTAACGGTCGTTCCGATCTATCTCGGCCGGGACGCCTTCCCCGAAGCCATCTCCCTTTTGGCTTCCGGCCGGATCGACGGACATAAGCTCATCAGCCATCGCCTCCCGCTCGCCCGGACCGCCCAAGCCATGGACATCGCCATGGGTGGTCGGGCCGGGGCGGTCAAGGTGATGATCGAAGTCCCATAAACCCACTCCCGAGGTTCTGCCATGGCGAAAATGTACTTCCAGGAAGACTCGGATCTGAGCCATCTCCAGGGCCTGACCATCTGCATAGTCGGATACGGAAACCAGGGTAGATCCCAGGCGCTTAATCTGGCCGACAGCGGGCAGCAGGTCATCGTCGGCAGTCGGCGGGACGAGTCCTATCAAGCCGCCCGCCGAGACGGTTTCCAGGTGCTCCCGGTTGCTGAGGCGGTGCAACAGTCCGACATCATCTTCCTGCTGGTTCCCGACGAGGTTATGCCCCGGGTTTTCGAGAGGGAAGTCGCCCCTAACCTGGAGGCGGGCAATATGGTGGTCTTCGCCAGCGGCTACAACATCGCCTTCGATCTGATCGAGGTGTCACCGGACGTGGACGTGGTTTTGGTCGCTCCCCGCATGATCGGGGCGGGCGTCCGAGACACCTATCTGAGCGGGGAGGGCTTCCCTAGTCTGGTGGCCGTCCATCAAGCTGCCACCGCCACCGCCTGGGAGCGGATGCTGGCCTTGTGCGAAGGGATCGGTTCGATACAAATGGGGGTGATCGAGTCCTCATTCCTGGAGGAAGCCACCGTGGACCTGTTCGCCGAGCAGGTGGGATACCTCTACGCCGTCCGCCGCTACTGCGAGGCTCTGGTAGAGGCGGGCTGCAGCCCCGAAGCGGCCATGCTGGAGTTCTACGCCTCTGGGGAGGGCATCGCCACCGCCAAGGCCTATCGTGACATCGGTTTGTGGGATCAGATCACCCTTCATTCCCGTACCAGCCAGTACGGACAGGAGGTAACCGCCCGACTCTCCCCCGAAGAAGAGGAAGCCGAGAAGCAACGGCTCAAAGCGATCATCGATCACATCCAGGACGGTTCGTTCGCCCGGGAATGGGCGGCGGAACAGCAGGCCGGTTTCCCCGAGTTCGATCGGGTCAGGTCCCTCAACATGGATCACGAGATGCGGAGTGCCGAGCGCCGGCTCTACCGGATACTGGGCCGGACCAAAAACTCGACATCCGAGGAATAATCCGCCTTCATTGTGCAAACCGCCTCGATCCTCTCTAAGGTAGGCAGGCCCGTCAGCCGCTTCGTGCCTTGACCCGGTTGTCGGGTTGCGAAACAACAAATGGAACAAGGAGGAGAACCGGTTCTATGCGCGAGAAGAAAAAGATCAATCGTCTACTTCGCCTGGGTGCGTTGCTGTCCGTCTTTGCCCTGGTAGCGGCGGCCTGCGGCGATGACGACACCACCCCCGAAACCGTGGTGGTCACCTCGATCGTAACCGAGGTAGAAGAACGGGTAGTCACCGAAGAGGTGGTGGTCACTTCGATCGTGACCGAGGTAGAAGAACGGGTAGTCACCGAAGAGGTAATCGTCGAGGTTCCGGTAGAGGTAGAGGTCATGCCCGAGCCCATGGGACCGACCGGCCCCGGCCTGTTGGATCTGGACGATTCGGAGCTGGCCGGCATGTCCTGGGACGAAATAGTGGCCGCCGCCGCCGGCGGACGGGTCAACTGGTTCATGTGGGGCGGTAGCGCGGTGATCAACGCCTACGTCAACGACTGGGTATCCGACGAGGCCAAGTCCCGCTACAACATCGACCTCAACCAGGTTCGTATCACCGACACCGTCAACGCGGTGGACACGGTGATCTCCGAGACCGAAGCCGGTGAGTTCTCCAGCGGTTCGATCGACCTGATCTGGATCAACGGAGAGAACTTCAAGACCATGAAGAACGCCGGCCTCTTGTTCTGCGGCTATTGGGACATCATGCCCAGCATGGCCAACGTCGACCAGATGGCTGCTACCAATGCCTTCGACTTCGGCACTGCGGTAGACGAATGCGAGGTTCCCTGGAACCAGGCCCAGTCGGCCGTGTTCTACAACAGCGCGCTCGTGCCCGAGCCTCCCGCCGACATGGATGCTCTGCTGGCCGCCGCCTGCGCGAATCCAGGAACGTTCACCTATCCGGCACCCCCGGACTTCACCGGTAGCGTTTTCGTGCGTCACGTCTTCTACAACGAGGCGGACAAGATCCTCCCCGGCGGGCATCAAGACATGATCGGAATCCCTTTCGATCAGGCACTTTATGATCAGGTAGCCACGGCGACCTGGCAAACCCTGAACGACCTGGAGCCCTGCCTGTGGCGTAGTGGTGAGACCTATCCGGTTGACCAGCCCGCCCTTGAGCAGCTTTACTCCAACTCCGAGGTAACCCATTTCCTGGCCTACGGACCGGCTTCGGCCGGGTCAAAGGTGGAAAGCGGGGTCTTCCCCGAGTCCACCCGCACCTACGGTCTGGACAGCGGCCAAATCGGTAACACCAACTTCGTAGCCATGCCCTACAACTCGCCCAACAAGGCGGCCACCCTGGTAGTGGCGGACCTTCTGCTGAGCATCGACGGGCAGCTACAGAAGGCCTACCCGGATGTTTGGGGACAGATCAACGTTCTCAACGCCGCCTCGCAGGTCCATTTCTCGGACGTGCCACGCCATCCTTCGGTGGTTGATCCGGCCGAGGTGACCTCCCTTGGCGAGCTCCTCGGTGACTGGGTCCCCGCCATCGAGGAAGGCTGGAAGACCAACGTAGCCGAGCAATAGACCAAGATTTCGAGTAAAGGGATACGGGGTTGGCGTGACCGGATCGCGCCAACCCCTTCCCTTAGGAGGATGCTGAAAAAGATGGAGATGCTTGGCCCGCGATTTCATCTAACCGTGGTTTCGTTCCTGCTAGCGGGCCAATCGGACATTTTTCAGCATCCTCAGAGTTCGGGATAACGGTTCTTGGCCTCTAGAAGGATTCGGATAAAACGGAAGGCCCTCTCGGAAGCGGCCGGGCGTCGACTTACTATTACGGTGCTCCTGGCACCCGCCATTCTGGTGATCCTGCTGCTCTTCATGGGGGGCCTGATCACCGGGTTTCTCCGCAGTTTGGGATACTTTCCCCTGATCGGACTCCACGACTTCAACTTCAACGCCTACACCGCCATCCTCTCCGACAACGGTTTCATCCGAAGTTTCATCATCACCTTCCACATCGCCTTCACCTCCACCCTGATAGCCGGCATCCTGGCGGTGGCTTCGGCGATGCTTCTCCGACCGGCCTTCCGAGGCAAGCGGTTTGTCCAGTTCATCTTTTCCCTTAACCTGACCATCCCCCACCTGGTGGGGGCGGTCGGGGTGCTCTACCTGTTCTCCGGGAGCGGTCTTATCTCCCGCCTCGCCACCGCAGCCGGGTTGATAGATACCCCGGCCGGTTTCCCGCCTATGGTCAACGACCCCTGGGCCATCGGCATAATCATCCAGTACGTCTGGAAGGAGATCCCGTTCATCGGGGTGATCGTCCTGGCGATCCTCCTCTCGGTAGGGGAGGACTACGAGTCGGTGGCCCGTTCCCTCGGGGCCAACCGCTGGCAGGCCTTCCGCAACGTGACCTTGCCTCTGATCATGCCAGGGGTGGTTTCGGCCTCGGTTATCGTCTTCGCCTTCACCTTCGGGGCATTCGAGATCCCCTGGCTGCTCGGCACCACCTTCCCCAAGGCCCTTCCGGTCCTGGCCTTCGAGAGCTACACGGATGTGGACCTGGCCGCTCGACCCCAAGCCATGGCGATGGCCATGGTTATAGCCTTTATGAGCAGCCTGATGATCATGGCCTACATGAAGCTCTCCCGCCGTTACGTTCGGAGCTAGCGGATGACCGACCTAAAAAACGTATCAGCCGACCAGAACACCGAGCTAGCCGTCCCTGTCTCCTCAGCGGGTTCGGGACGCCGCTTCCGGCTGCGCATCTTCGGGCGATGGGTGGGCATCACCGGCCTGCTTACCTTCCTGATCGCCCCGATCGTGCCGCTGTTTATCTGGTCGATCAGCTTCCGATGGTTCTATCCGGCCATCTTCCCCACCGAATACAGCGGGCGGGCCTGGTCGGAGGTGATCAACCCGAACAACGATGTGGTGGGTGTGGCCTGGAATACTGCCCTGATCGCCCTGGTGGTAACCATTTTTTCCATACTGCTGGGGGTACCGGCCGGCCGAGCCCTGGGGCTATACGAGTTCCGTGGCAAGCGTCTGGTCGAATGGCTGATCCTGGCCCCGATCATCGTCCCCGGTTTGGCGGTGGTGCTCGGCATCCACGTGCTTTTCATCCGGGCCGGGCTTTCCAACACCATTCCGGGGGTGATCCTGGTGCATCTGGTGCCCACCCTCCCCTATATGACCCTGGTCATGTCGGGGGTGTTCGCCAACTACGACACCGACTTCGAGCTCCAGGCCCGTTCTTTGGGTGCCGGCCGCTGGGCCACCCAATACCACATCACCCTGCCCGCCATCTTCCCCGGCGTGGTGGTGGGTGCCCTGTTCGCCTTTATAATCTCCTGGAGCCAGTACGTGCTGACCCTGCTGATCGGAGGGGGACAGGTTCAGACCCTTCCCCTTTTATTGTTCGGTTTCGTGCGTTCCGACCCGGCCATCGCCGGTGCCTTGAGCGTGGTGTTTATCCTGCCGGCGGTGTTGGTGTTGCTGCTGAGCTCTCGTTACCTGTCCGGAGATAACGCCGCCGTAGGAGGTATTGGAAACATATGACCCAGGTAACCCTCAGCGCGCTGACCAAACAGTTCGACCAGAAATCCGATCCGGCGGTCGACCGGCTGGATCTCCAGATCGAGTCCGGCAAGCTCACCGCCCTGCTCGGGCCGTCGGGATGCGGCAAGACCACCACCATGAAAATGATCGCCGGCCTGCTCCGGCCCACTTCGGGAGATATCAGCTTTGACGGCCAGTCGATCCTGAGTATCGCTCCGGAGGATCGGGGAGCGGTGATGGTATTCCAGAACTACCTGCTCTTCCCCTACATGACCATCGCAGAGAACATCGGATTCGGCCTGAAAATGCGCAAAATGGACCGCAAAGAGATTCGGTCCCGGGTCAAGGATATGCTCGACCTGGTGCAGCTGCCCGGTTTCGAGGAGCGCCGCCCCCGACAGCTGTCGGGGGGGCAGCAGCAGCGCATCGCCCTGGCCCGGGCGCTGATAGTCCAACCCAACGTCTTGTTGCTGGACGAGCCTTTGAGCAACCTCGATGCCCACCTTCGAGACGAGATGCGGGAGCTGATCCGGCGTATCCAGACCGAGATGGCCATAACCACCGTGTTCGTCACCCACGACCAGGAGGAGGCGGTGGTGCTGGCCGACCGGATTGCCCTACTCTTCGACGGTCGGCTCCAGCAGTTCGACGTTCCCGATGCCTTCTTCGACACCCCCAAAAGTGTGGAGATCGCCAAATTCTTCGGCGGCACCAACTTCATTCCAGGCTTCTACCAGGACTCCGAGATCAACACTTCGATCGGTCGGTTTTCGGCCCCGCATTCGGCGGTGGGCGAGGGAGATGCGGTGCTCAGCATCCGCCCCGAGGCTATAACCCTCGGTGCCAACGGGGACAATTCGGTGACCGGAACCATCCGCTCGCATGTGTACGTGGGTCGCTACGCCCGCTTCCGCATCGAGATCGGAGAGGTTGAGGTCGAAGCGGTGACCGACCCCGGGGCGGTGAAGATGTTCAGCGACGGCGAGGAAATCCCGGTCCGGTTCGATCCCAACAAGATCTGGGTGATTTCTCCCTCCCCTGATGTCGCCCTTCAGGACGGCGGTTGAGCTCCGACTCCCGACCAACCGAATCCATCCGATGGGGTCTGATAGCAGCAGCCTGGTCGGTCTACGCCCTCTACTATCTGGGCCGGGTCAACTTCTCGATAGCCGTACCTCGGCTGGGCGAGGAGGCCGGTTTGGATGCAACCGAGATAGGGGCTCTCGCTGCCGGCTTCTTCTGGGTCTACTCCCTTTCGGCGGTTCCGGTGGGACGGATAGCAGACCGTTACGGGGTCAGATGGTTGACCGGTTTGGGCCTGGTGGGAAGCGGTTTGATGAACCTGCTGTTCATCGTCTTCGCAGAGAACTTTTCCGCCGCCCTGGTTATCTGGTCCGCTAACGGGGTTTTCCAGGCCATGGGGTGGACCCCTCTAGCCGGTGGGCTGGGCCGCTGGGTTAGTGGCGAGAGGGCAGGACGGGTGATCGCCTCCTTCGGCTCCTGCTTCGTGGCGGGCACGGCTTTCACCTTTGCGGTGGGTGGGTTCATAGTCGAGCGGGGCGGTGCCCAAAGTGCCTTCCTGGCCGCCACCATCGTGATGGTTCCGATCGGGATGATCTGGTGGATCGGGGTTAGAGACCCGGTGGTGGCTTCCGCTTCCACCCTACCTTTGGGCGGGTTGATCAGGCAGGTCTTCTGGCTACTGCCTCCCGCCGGGGCGCTGGGGGTCGCCTATGTGGCGCTGATCGTCTGGACACCGGCCTATTTCGTGGAGGTACATTCCCTTACCGTCGGGCGGGCCGGTTTGTTGTCGGCCGCTCTTCCCGCCATCTCCATCCTGGCCACCATTTGGGTGGGTTCCTGGTTCCGTTCCTCTGAAGGTGCCGAAACCATTCTCAAGGGGGGAATCGTGCTCGGCATCACTGCGGTTCTGCTCTTTCTGGTCGGCCAGGCCCCCGGCCTTTTGACGGCCTTTCCTTCCATCGCCGCCGCTACCGCCCTGGTCGGGGCCTCTTCCTCTTTGGTAATGGGCCTTTATCCTCGCATAGCTGCGCCCGGCCGGGTAGCCCTGGCCAGTGGAATATTCGCCATGGTCTTCAACCTGGGCGGCGGGGCGGGTGCCCCGGTGGTCAGCGGGTTCGTGGACCGAGCCACCTGGGACCAGGTATTCAACTTCTTGGCCCTATCCGTCCTGGCTGGGGGCCTATGGAGCTATATCTGGTATCTGTCGGCCCGCCACCCGGCCCTTTTCGGCAGGTTCCGGTAGGTAGGCTTCCTGGTCTGGGTTCGGATGGTTCCGTGATAGGTCTTAAGTAGGGAGGACTCTCAGAAATTGGGTAAGCACAGAGCGGTCATGGACTTGGAAAGAAACGAGTGGATCGCCGCGCTCGGGATAGCGGAAGAAGACATCCCCCATGCGGTCATCCTGGAGGGTTCCTGGTGGAGAGCGCAACGCACCGAATGGCGGCTGAGCCTGCTGGAGGAGGTGCGCGAGCTGGCCTTTCCCGACCTTTTCCTGGGCTATTGGAAGGGAAGGCCGGTGGTTTACTCCTGCATTTACGGAGCGGCCCGAGCCGTGGAGCCGGCCCACCTGTTCGGGGTTCTGGGCACGCCGCGCATGGCCATGATCGGGACCTGCGGTGCCCTCCATCCTGGATTGACCACCGGAGATGTGGTGGTCCCTTCCGTAGCGGTGCCCCGGGAAGGGGTGGCGCATCTATATGGGGCGGGTGAAACAGTCGAAGCCGACCCCCATCTGACCCGACAAGGCCGCCGCTATCTGATGGAGCGGGATATCAAAGCCGCCGATTCGATGCACCTGTCGTGGGTTTCGATTTTCGCCCAAAGCGGGGCGATGGTGGCGGATTGGCGTCGCTCGGGCTACGAATCGGTGGATATGGAGGCCGCCACCCTGTTTGCGGTTGCCCAGCACTACGGTTTCGAAGCGGTGGCGTTTCTGGTTGTCTGGGATCAGCTCGACCTGGACCGGAGCTTTCTGGATCCGCTCGACCCACGAGGACAAGCCCGACTGAACCAGGCCAACCAGGCAGTGTTCGAGGCCGCCCTGGCGGTTCTTTTGGACCCCGACCCTATGGAAGGTAATTAATGAAAGCCCTGATCCAGCGGGTGGATCACGCCTCCGTAACGGTGGAGGGGGAGGTGATCGGACAGATCGGACTCGGCCTGCTGGTGCTAGTGGGAGTGGGTCGGGCCGACACCGAGGCGGACGTTTCCGCCCTGGCCAACAAGGTGGTGGGGCTGCGGGTTTTCCCCGACGAGCAGGGCCGCTTCAACCTTCCTCTAGGCGAGGTGGGAGGTGCCATGCTGGTGGTAAGCCAGTTCACCCTGTATGCGGATGTCCGCCGAGGCCGCCGCCCCGGGTTCACCGAAGCCGCCCCGCCTGAACAGGCCGAACAGCTGGTTGACCGGTTCGCCCAAGCCGTCCAAGACCAAGGCATCGAGGTAGCCACGGGAAGGTTCGGTGCCATGATGGAAGTAGATCTCCGCAACAACGGCCCTTTCACCCTGATGGTCGAAACCCAAAACGGAAGGGTGTTTTAAGTCCTAAAGACGGCTTGAGGATGTACTGTCTTTCTCCATCTCGCGCACCAGAGCTTTCATGTCGGCGATTAGGTCGCGCAGATCAGAGCGGATCTCGCAGATCATATTACACAGGAAACCAAATCCGGCACTAAATACGGCGATAATTATGTTTTCTATAGTCATCTCCCTAATAATGCTAGTTGAACTAGCGCCTAAGGGCAAACTACATCCTCTGGGACCCATCATAGCCCTAATGACTAGGTTTGACCATGAATTACGAGAATTGCATTGCGGATCCAGGGATCAAATTTTCGCGCTCTTGGGATTACCCCTGGTAGGCGGAGTCCGATGATGTGCAGGTCGGCCAAACATTCGGCGGCAAGGGCAGAGGTCTGGGTCACGCGCTGTGGTGGTACAGTTCCTTTGAATCATGGGTACCGAAGTGAGTAAAGAGTCTCTCTCGAAGATCAGGAAGGTTGCCTTGCGCAAGGTTTGGCCTCAGGAAGCCAGTGATTTCACACCGTGGCTGGAAGAGCACCTGGGCGAGCTGGGAGAAGCCCTCGGAATCGAACTTGAGGCATCAGAGCGTGAGTCTCGGGTTGGCAGCCGTTCCCTGGACATCATGGCCACCGACAGCAACGGCCGTCCGGTGATCATCGAGAACCAACTCGAGCGCAGCGACGATGACCACCTAGGCAGGCTCCTGATCTATGCCGCCGGTAAGGACGCCGATTTCATCATCTGGATCGCCAGGGATTTTGAGGACGAACACTGGCAGGTGCTGCAGTGGCTCAATCAGCGGACCGGCACCGATACCCAGTTTTTCGGCGTTGCGATCGAGGTATGGAGGATCGACGACTCCAGGCCTGCTCCCTACTTTAAGGTGGTCGTGGCCCCGAACGACTGGCGAAAGCGAAACGTCTCACGAAAACCGAGATACCGCGAATTCCGGCAACGACTGGAAGAAAAGCTGAAACTTGAGCCCGATCTTCCACTCCTACCGGGCAGCAACCATAACAAACCCTGGCTGGCCATTTACCACGTTGACGGACTCAACTACTCGATCGACTTTCGCGACCGGATCTATTTCTCGTTCCAACTTGACACCCGCGGTGCCCCGAGCTTGGAATGGTGCCGGTCCTCCTTCGACCGGATTAAGGAAGACCGAGACGGCATCGAAGATAAATTAGGCAAGCTGGAGTGGATCCGGGAGTGGCAGCGAAATCGGGGAAGCGCAATTGTCAGCCACCACACCGAGAGTTTTTCCGACCTCACGTACACATGGCCCGAAGTTCACCAATGGGCCATCAACAGATACCGCCTCTTCCGAGAAGTATTTGAGCCCTACCGAGAAGAGCTACTGTCCAGCCCCCTGTCCCGCGCCGCCCAAGAACAGGACGATTAGCCCCAGTGGGTAGTTTCAGATAATCAATTCCGGTGGTTCGGCCCGGACACGGACGGGTTTGGTTTAAGGATCTAAGACGGCCTGCGGAGCGCTCTTGGGATTACCCGGTTGGCGGGGTCGATGATGTGAAGGTCGGCCAAGCAGTCGGCGGCAAGGGCGGCGGGTAGGGTTCGGTTGGAGGGGCTGGAAATCAGGATCGCCTCTTTAGTGTGCGGGTCTGCTGTCCCGGGCCCATGGTGTGCAGGTCGGGGATCGGTCTGGTCGCCAGTATCCCGAAGACCGCCATGTTGGAGGGGCCGGTCAGGAGGATGGCCGTCTGGGAATGATTCGAGAGGGTTGGTTGGTTCCGGCTGCGCAAAGGTCCCCCAGGAGGTTGGTGGCGAGGGCGGCGAAGATGGTCCGGTTGCTGATTGAGGTGATGACGATCCCTTCCATTCCTCCGGGGGGGTGTCGGTTAATCGGGATAGCCCCTCGGGATGGCTCGGGTCTGACGGGATCCGGCGATGGTGGCCAGGTCCGGCAGGGTGTTGGTCGCCAGGGCCTGGAAGGTCATGTTGGAGGTTCCGCTGATCAGGATCGCTGCCTGGGTACGGCTCGGGCACCGCCTTGATTGGGTCCGAGGCTGTTGAGGTCGGGAATCCATCCGATGGCGAGTACGGTGCAGATGTCCCGGTTGTTCTGGCTGGGGAGGAGGATCGATGGGGGGGGGTGTGTAAGGGTTGGATCAGGTTTCGGGAACAAGGCCGAGATGGTCTTGACCGACGACAGGACGCGATGGTCCTCATAGAGCCAGAGCTTGGTGAAGGGCCGATATAGGACTTCGCGGATGCGTGCCTCATCGAATTGGATAGGCTCTCTCGTGCCGAGAGAGCTTTTGAGTCGTCCGGTCCATTTGATCTTATCCAGCTGGTAGTTCTCGGTTACTTCCTCAAAAGAGAAACCTTCGTCTAGATATTCGATAGCCTCGTTGTAAGCGTTTATCAGCCGTTTTGCCCGTATGGCCAGTTCAACACGGCTGAAAGAGTAGACGTATGTGTCACACGCGCTTGTGAGACCTAGTGCGCTGGTGTGAGTAGCTCGGTTGGCTTTCTTATCTTTAGAGGTATCGCATACCGGCAGCAGATTTTCGAAAGTTCCGTCGGTGAGGTTGACCCAATCGTGGCGGTCGTTGATCGGAACGGTTTTGAATTCGTCGCCTGTCACGTCTCCCAGCCGATCCAGCCAGGCGAACTTTTTTTCCAGAGTGGAGTACTCGGGTACCTCGGCATAGTGGAGCAAGCCGGGGTGGTGGGGTTCATGTTCGGGACTGCGTACCGCCACGGTGATCTGCACTCCGTTGCGGGTTCCTTGCCCGAATACGTTATCTCCTTCCCTCTTACGCTCTTTGCCGCTTTTGTAGGCGTCGCCGCGCAGGTTTATCACATAGAGGTGGTCGAACTCTTCTCTTAGGCAGGCCCGCATCCCTACCAGCGCAGTGCCGGTGGCCAACGAATTGGGATGGATGAACGCCACCACCCCTTGTCGGTTGTCGGGATCGGTCGGGTCGCCCAGCCGGTCGGTGGCCCAACGGATGGCTTGGACGTAAAGGTTCCCCCAGGCTTTACCTCCCCCACCTTTCCTGGTGACCTGTTTGTGGTGTTCGCCGTAGGTCTCGCGAACCCGTTCTTTGATATGGGTGTTCTTGAGGTTGGGATTGTCATCGCCTGCGTCCTTCTGCCCAGCCCGCCAAGGCGGGTTACCGAGAATCACCCGAATAGTTCGTGCGTCCTGCTCCAGAGCCCGGACCGGGTTGTCGCCCAGTTCAAACTGTCCTGCCTGGGAGCCGGTAAAGGTGTCCCGCAGCACGATTCCCTCAAAGGGACGGTAGCCGTTATCAAACACCCCACGTGAGGAGGCGGACTGTTCGATCTTGAGGGCGGCTATGTAGTAGGCCAGTAACACCATTTCGCCGGCATGCATCTCCGATAGATATTTGTGGGCAACGTGGTCGTCGGATATCAAAGGTTGCCCATCCCGACCGGAGATGGCCAGTAGCCGAGACAGGAAGGTGCCCGTGCCGGTGAACGGATCAAGTATCTCCACACCGGGATCTCCCAACGACTTCCCGAAGTGCTTCCGAACCACTGCCTCGGCGCTGCGGAGCATGAAGTCCACCAACGGAACCGGGGTGTAGACGATTCCCAGTCGCTGTACCACCTCGGGTATAGCCGACTTGAAAAACCCTTCGTAAACATCCTGGAGGATCTGAAGTTTGGCGGCGTCCGGGTCGGCGTCTTCGGACACATCTTCAAACACGGTGGCGATCCGGTCGTAGGAACGCTTGAGGGGTTGGATGAGCTGATCGAAGTTCACCCCCGCCTGATTCTGCATCTCGTTAAGAACGGTGTTCAGATGTATGGAAATTGGGTTTTCCTCCCGGAAAGAATGGTCGGAGAAGAATGCATCAAACACCGGGATGGTCACGGCGTGCTGTGCGATCATCTCAATGGCATCCCGTCGCTCAAAGGCGGGAATCACGGTTTTGCGCATCCCCTCGGTGAACCGGTCGAGAGTGGCCTTACCCTCTCCCTCACGGGTCTTGCGGTCCACCTCTTGGAACACCTTCCTGTAGACCCCGGCCGCGTTACGCCCCCAGGACGGCCAGTAGTGACGATCTCCCACCTGGTCCACCATCACAGAAGCTATCTCTGGGAGAAGACCGGGGAGGCTTTCTTGGCCAGTATTCGGGATGGTGGTGGTGGTACGGTCGATCAACCGGATGATGTTCGGGGCCAAGCTGGGAGAGTTGACCATGGCGTCGAACCGCTCGTCGTGAGCCCGGAGGGCGCGGCAAACTTTCCAGACTTGTTGAAAAGCGGAGTCTTTCAGGAACTCCTCTGACCGAAGTGTCTGGCCGTCGGGCACTAGCACAGGTATAACTATGTAGCCTTTGTCCTTCCCCTCGGCCTGGCGCATGACCCTGCCCACCGCTTGGACAATGTCTACTTCTGACTGCCGTGGGGCCAGGAACAGCACCGCATCCAGAGCCGGGATGTCCACTCCCTCAGACAGACACCGGGCGTTGGTCAATACCCGGGTGCTTCCATCCGGCTGGTCCTCTCCTCGCAGCCACTGCACCTTTTCAGAGCGTTCGTAGGCGTTTTGTTTTCCGTCTATGTGCACTACATCCAGGTCGGTTACCTCAAGCCCCCGATACTCGCTGGATCGTTCCTGCTGGTAGTTGTCGCACACGGCCCGCCAATGTTGTTCTATCTTCTTAGAAGTGGCGATTTTGTTCGTGAACGCGATAGCTCGACGGCAGCTATAGAAAGGATTGAGTGCTCCGGCAGGGCGGTCCCGTTCCACTCCCAATGTGTTGGGATCGGCCAAGGCGTCCCAGCATCCCACCATCTGAACCCAGTCTTCTGCATTTAGCACTTGGGTACTGGTTATATTTCCCCTGTTGTCCTCATACTTCTTCCAGTATCTGTCATATCCTTGGATGTGGTGGTTTTCGTCGTAGGCGATCACCACCACTTCATAGTCGGAGAGCAGCCCGGCGTTGATGGCGTCACGAAAGCTCTGCTGGTAGAGGATCGGCCCATAGAGGCTTTCGTCGTCCATTGAATAGACCTCACCTCCAGCCCGCTTCTTCCATCCCGAGGCGTATAGGCGCTGAGTAGCAGTCATAAACAGCCGACGATGGGCATCGAGACGGTCTCGGTCATGTACCAACTGGAACAGGCCTTTGTTACCCGATGAGTCTTCGATGCCGGTGGTGCGGTGGGCTTCATCGCAGATCACCAAGTCGAAGATGGGTGCTCCCAGATCTTGGGCCTCGCATACCTTCCGAAGGGACTGATAGGTGGAAAAAACCACCGTCATGGCTTCGAAGGCTTCCCGTTTCAGTTTGGAGGCAATGGCTTCAGGGTCGGTGGTCACCGGCATGGCCAACTCGGATAGATTTGCGTCCTCTGAGTCACGGGCTGCCTTGGAGTCCGCACATACCGCCAGGTAGCGGTGCTGAATATCCGGGTCCTTCTGGTAAGCCCAGGTGCGCATGGTCTGGCTCATCAGGGCGATTGATGGCACCAAATACAGTACCCGCCCGCCTAGCCCCACGTTGCGTTCTGCTGCCCACAATGCCACTTCTGACTTACCCGACCCGCAGGGCATCAGCACCCGACCCAGGTCACCTCCCTCCGACCCGAACAGACCGGTCTGGATGGCTTCCAGGGCTTCTTCCTGATGCGGGCGGGGAACGTGACGATCTGCGGCCCACCGCAGAGTAGAATCGGGCTGCTCTATCAGCTGCCTCCAGTCTCCTACTGGCCAGGTATCAAGGTCGCCGCCGGTGATGATCTCGGCTGAGGCAGCATCCAGTTTCTTCCTTGCATTGGCCGAGTAGTTGCCGGTGGCCACAAAGATTCGGGCTTTCCATTTCTCGTCCACCGTGTAGGACAGGAACTTGTCCACTTCGCGGATATTTACCGATCCGGAAGCGTAGAACTTGCACTGGATAGCACAGAGCCCACCGCCGTAATCCTCCGTTTGTTCACCTACCAGATCAATACCCAGGTCCACACCCCCGGCCTCCGGCCAATCCGACCAGAGCCACAGCTTGGTGAAGCGTTCCTTGTATTGAGGGTTTTCAAGCAGGGCGTTTCTAACCAGTTTTTCGAACGCTCTTCCGCGCCGATATTTGCCGGAAATATCGGCGCGGAGACGATCTAGTGCCTCAGCTAAATGGGGCATTTCAACCTGCCTCGATGTCGGTCAGCGAGGGGGGTAGGGACTTGATGATTTCGGCCGACCGGACCGAAACGTGCACCAGCCTCCGCAGGTGACGGATCAGGTTGAAGGGACGGTCCTCCCACACGTGCCAGCTGTTGGGGTCGTCCACGATTCCTGAGGCCTTGTCTTCTTTATGGCGGAGCGAGTCGATCGCCCAGTGAAGCGGGCTCCGTCCTGATACCTGATATTGGTGGGCTTTCGCAGGTATTTCTTCGATCCGGCAACGGTCGTTGACCCAGAGAACGGTTTGATCGCTCTGCTTGTTATCTTCCCCCCGACCCCAATGCATCTTCCCGATGCGGAACAGATGTGGAGTTTTTGCGGCAGCCCTATCCCCGGCCTCGTCTAAGCCGAAGCGTAGATCAGAGCTCTCCGCCCCACC
>VXMP01000007.1 GCA_009841075.1 Acidimicrobiia bacterium
TTGCGCGCCTGGGGGGGACCTCCGGCGGGCTACGTAGCCCGCCCTCCATTGCGGCTCCAAGTCCTCCCCAACCACCACGGCCGGCATCCCGGCTCCGGCCACCCATCACCAAAAGCTTCCCTTCCACCAAATTGGAACAGGCGGAAATCGAAGAAATCATCAAAGATAACCCCTATCTGGACAGGACTGCCCCTTGAGCGAAGCCAACAAGCGGACGAACAGTTGGCCGAGGGTCGGAATAAAGTTAGGCGGCTACCGCTTTTCGCCTGTTCTTGACAGCGCCACCATACAACGGGCTAAAGGTATTAATGGCAGGAACAATATCTAATATCTCTAATTAATATATATATATACCTTCACGGGTTCAGTCATTGACGAGTTCCTTTAGCTGTTTGAGTAGGGCCAGCCTTTCGGGTCTGTCCTGTCCTGGAAGGTTTTCAAAGTAGGCCTTTAGCTGCTTGAACTGGTCTTCTAATAAGGGCCTAGGGATAGCCTGCATAGCCTCTATTAAGTTGGCCTGCCAGCCGTCCAGGTCGGCCCTGGTAGCTTCAATCAGAAAGAAGACCTGCACTAGTTCAGGCAGTGAAGTAGTTCTTTCCTTTCCTACTTTTTTCAGTAGTCGGGCCAGTTCCCTGGCCCCTTGAAGAAAGCCTTTAGTCGGGTCAGTCATCATTGACCAGTTCCTTTACTGTTTCAACCAGTTCCAAACAGTCGGCCCTGTCTGCTTCAGGAAGGCCTTCACAAAGTTCAGTCATTTCCTGCAATTGTTCTTCTAATAGGTGCCTTGGAAGACGGGCCAAGGCCAGCAAAAGGTCTTCCTGCCAACCGTCCAAGTCGACCCTGATAAGTTTGATTAAGTGAAGTGCCGTAAACATCTCACCTGTATAACTTCCCTGGTAGGCCCTTATCATTAGCCTGGTCAAGGCCTTGGCCTGTTTAACAAAAACCCTACCTGGATAAGAATATTTAACTGGTTCATATCTAAGTGGTTCAGTCACTTCAGGCCCCCGATATCAGCCAACCGAACAAAACCCTTATGACAGTCAAAACACCTGAAAGCTATAGCCAAAGTCTGGCCTGTCTGATAATGCCAACCAGACGGGCCTACTTCATGACCCGAACATTCTGGCCAGTCCGGGATTAGTGCCTGCACTGTATTAGTGCCTGCACTGTCTGACGAGCGGGTCATCGGGCCCTCTTTACCGATCCTCTTCATAGCCCTATCATCCTACAGCTTGGAACTCCACACCTCGTTTTTCCTAGGAATATGCGCGAGCTCAACGATACAAAGATAGATCAGACGGCTTTGTCGCTGCTCCGGACGCTTACGGGTGATTCTGGGGCAAAGTTTTGGCCTCATCAATTGGAGGCTATCCGAGCGCTGGTGCGGGATCGTAGCCGGGTTTTGTTGGTGCAGCGGACGGGCTGGGGTAAGAGCGCGGTTTACTTTATCGCTACCCGATTGCTTCGTGATCGGGGTGGCGGGCCGACGATGCTGGTTTCCCCGCTGCTGGCTCTCATGCGCAACCAGATCAAGGCGGCCGAGAGCATGGGGGTGCGGGCTGCAACCATCAACAGCACCAATCAGGACGAGTGGGACGAGATCGAGGAACGCGTCAAGAGCGGTCGGGTCGATCTTCTTTTGATCTCGCCGGAGCGGTTGGCGAACCAGAAGTTCCGCTCGAAGGTACTACCGGCGATAGGTCGGCGTAGCGGTCTACTTGTGGTTGACGAGGCCCACTGCATCTCCGACTGGGGGCACGATTTCAGGCCCGACTATCGCCGGATCGTCCGGGTCCTTGACCTGCTACCGAGGGGAGTGCCGGTGCTGTGCTGTACTGCTACCGCCAATGACCGGGTAGTCAAGGATGTGATCGATCAGCTCGGTTCGAAAATGGTGCCGCTCCGGGGCCCCTTGGGTCGGGAGGGTCTCAGGCTGCACGTGCTCAAGATGCCCTCCCACGCCGAACGCATGGCCTGGCTAGCCCAGGTCATACCTCGTCTGGAAGGTACCGGGGTCGTTTACTGCCTCACGGTTCACGACACGATCCGGTTGTCCTCATGGCTGCGATCAAGAGGTATCGATGCGGTCGCCTACAGCGGAGGCACGGATCAGGATTCCAGGCTGGCTATCGAAGCAGACCTTCTGGCCAACCGGAGGAAGGTGGTGGTGGCTACCTCGGCTCTCGGTATGGGGTTCGACAAACCGGACCTTGCCTTTGTGATCCATTACCAGTCGCCTGGATCGCCGATCACGTATTACCAGCAGGTGGGACGGGCCGGTCGGAAGCTGGACAAGTCGTGGGGCATCCTCCTGAGCGGGTCCGAGGAACGGGATATACAGAACTTCTTCATCGAGAGTGCTTTCCCACCCCCGGATATCACCTCTGGGCTGGTGAGACTTCTTGAACGTACTTCCGCCCCGATGTCTAAAAAAGGGATGCTCCGTGAGTTGAATATCAGGCCGGGTCAGCTGGAAAAGTTGCTCAAGGTATTGGAGGTGGAAGGGGCTATCGAACGGGAGGAGTGGGCCTGGCGGCGAACTTTGCGTCCCTGGTCGTATGACATGGATCGCTTGCGTTCTGTTACCTCGCTGCGTCGAGCTGAACAGAAACAGATGCTAGACTACATCTCCACCGACCGATGCCGTATGGCACTCATGCGGCAGTACCTTGACGACTCCGCAGCGGAACCATGCGGCATCTGCGACAACTGTGACATCCTCCGCATCCACATTGATACCAATCCTGAAGATCTCCGGCGGGCAGAGGAGCACCTACGAAGGGCGAAACATCCGATCCAGCCCCGCCGCCGGTTTCCGGATACAGGGATGATTGATCCCGAGCGACGGCTGGAGTTCGGTCGTGTCCTCTCTGTGTGGGGCGGCGGCGGCTGGTCCGACCTGGTACGCCGCGGGAAGCAGGTGGACAACTCCTTTGATGACCGGTTGGTTAGAGCCGCAGCCCAACTGATCCGGCGAACCTCATGGGACAAAGGGTCTCCGCAGTGGGTAACCTTCGTTCCATCGCTACGTAATCCCGGTCTGGTGGCAGACTTCTCGATGCGCCTGGCGGCGTCCCTGGGCCTGGCATGCGAAGATGTGGTGACCAAGGTAAGGGAAACCCACCCGCAGAAGTTGATGCAGAACAGCGAGCAACAGTACGCCAACGTCCGTGGTGCCTTCACCGTTCGCCCACAAGTCCCTACCGGACCCGTGTTGCTGGTGGACGACATCGTGGACTCACGCTGGACGATGACGGCCATCGCTTGGCTACTTCGGGGAGCAGGATCGGGACCGGTCTATCCGTTCGCTCTGTCCGACACCCAGGGGAGGTCGGTTTGATAAGAGACGATAACTCTCTGGCGACCATCCTCCTGGTGAGCAGGATGGCAGGGGACGAGCCGGAGCCGCTCAATGCTTCGCCGTTCTGGAAACTGGTCGAACAGATTGGGGATCCAGGTGATCTGTTCGAGATGACCGAGGACGATCTGATCCGTGCCGGGTTGGCAGGGGACATGGCGGCGCGGGTGGTGGATCTCCTTGCCCGGAGTGTCGAGATGGCCTTCAAGTTGGAACGGCTTGAGCAATCCGGAGTAGTGACGCTGACGCCTTTCGACGAGGGCTACCCGCAGGGTTGGCAGGCGAGGCTCGGATCGAAGCGACCGGTGATCCTTCATGCCGCCGGTGCCATTGATCTACTGGATCAGCCAGGGATCGGCGTGGTGGGAAGCCGCAACGTGAGCGATGAGGGCGCGGAGGTCGCCAAGGCACTGGGTCGGCAGGCTGCTTCACTCGGGCTTCCTCTCATCTCGGGCGCGGCGCGGGGAGTCGACCAGTTGGCGATGAAGGCAGCATTCCAGGCCGGAGGAACCGTGGTCGGAGTCCCTGCCCACTCCCTCACCCGGACGCTGAGGGAACCCAAGGTGCGGCAGGCGCTCCAAGACGGGCTGATGGTGATGTGCACCCCGTACGCACCAGACTCCCCTTTCACAGTCGGCAAGGCGATGGGCCGCAACAAGCTCATCTACGCGTTGTCGGAGGTGACGGTTGCGGTTTCCTCCGATTACGGCTCGGGCGGAACCTGGTCGGGCGCTACGGAGGCCATCAGAGGCAACTACTGCCGGGTGGCCGTGTGGAGAGGAAACGGAGAGGGTCCCGGCAACGAGCCGCTCGAGCAGAGAGGTGCCCAACCCTTGACCGATACATCCGATCTCGACCGGATCCTAGAGGAAGCCCGATCCGACCCGGAACAGGATCCGCCGCCTAAACAGGGAGCCCTCTTCTGACCCGGTCCCGACCAGACGGTAAAATTTCTGCGTAACACTACAGGTAAAGGTATGCCCGAATTGATCACCATAAAGTTTCGGTCCAGACCCGGGATGCTCTCCGTCAGCTCAGATCGCGAAGCTGGTGAAACGGGAGCGCCACCATATCATCGGTGCTCAACTCGCAAGCGCCCCACTTGATGCCGCCGACCGGGCTGGGCTTGATGCGTCTGCGAGCGATATCACATATGCGATCTGGTGACAATGCGCAGCCCACCCTCCCTTTGGAGACGTTGATTTCGATTAAATTAGGCGGCGGAGGCTTTAATTAGTTCCAAATCAGGGATTCCTTCAAAGTCCCGATTATGGGTGGCGAGTGGATAACCAAGCGTCAGAGCGGTGGCTGCTATCCAGGCGTCCGCCGTCTGAAGTTCTCTCCCCTGGCGTTTTCTTTGGCTCCGTAGAAGAGCGGAAGTCTCAACCGTCCTCCCATCAGGCCAAATAACCCTGTAAAGGGATAGGTGATCCCTTAATCTGTTCATGCGCCTTTCTACCCAACCGGCATTAATGGCTCCGAACCACATTTCTTCCAGTGTCTGAAAGGCAACAATGGCTTGTCTGTGCCTTAGCCTTTCCTCGTAAAATAAATGATAGTCTCTCCTATCAAAGATAATACTTACAACACTTGTATCTACAACTACCGGTGTATCTTCGGATGGCATCAGACGTCTCGGCCCTCGCGGATAGCCCGATCGAACGCCTCCCACTCTTCATCCGATAGACCAATTGGAACGATATCGTCCGGGTTGAATATTTTGGGGTTCGGATCGTTCGGAAACGCCTCCCTATCAAACGGTTCTAGACAAGAACGAGTTTCTTTGACCTCCTCCACATAGACGGTTTCCCAGTTTTCGTCCTTATCGAAAGTTCCTTGTCCAATGATCTTCACGTATTGCGTGGCAAGCCGCAGCATCTCCCCGTCAAGATCGGGACCGAACCGCAGCTTGACGTAAGAGAAACCGATCCGGTGAAGTTGGGCGGTGCGCTTGTGCCAGTTGACTTCCTTTAACTCTCCGTACAGTAAAGCCTTTTCCGGCTCGGGATCAGGTTCCGCGATAGGCTCGGAGCGTTCAAACCGGATCCGGCGGGTATCGTCCGGAGTTCCTAGGGACAGAGTCATGCTCTCCGGCAAAACCAACGATATGGCCTCATATCGCTCCTGCACCTGCCGAGGAAGCGAGTCACCGGTATCTTCGTTCCAGTTCAGCAAGGCCTCCAAAGCCTGGGGGCCATGATCGGTAAGATCTGGTTGATCTTCTGTCGGTATCAAAACAAGTTCCGCTACAAATGACCCTTGTCGGGTAGCTCTTAGCCCCAGAGCGCTCTGGTCGCGCACCCACTGAGGAGGGCGGCCCCGTCCAGGCTCTCTACCGGCGAGATGTTCAACCATCCCGCGCATTGCACCAAGGATGGCCTGCACAACCTCTACGAAACAGACGGCCGGGACCCCGTGTTCATCAATATGTGGCCCCTCAAAGGTGGCGATCAGTCGGTCAGCGGCGATTCTGCCCCTCCTTCGATACGGATGTTGATACGGATGTTTTCGGAATGGTATACCATCCTACCAGAGGATAACTGCTAAAAACCGCGCTATATCCTCATCCTCCTCTGGCTCACTACCTGATCATCTCATCCTGAGGTGCCGACACCCGGTCATAGCCTGGCTCTGATACCGATCCCTTAGATTTCTACCGAGTCGGCATGATTTTGTTATCAGAAATCGGTTCCCTGCTCTATACTTCAAGCCCATAGGATCCAGAAGGTTAGGCCGAAGATGCGACGGGCTTTAAAAATATTCCAGTTTAGATTAGTTATTTTAATCGTTGTTTTAGGTGGCGGGTTGTTTATTACTTCTCTGTTGGTGGGGACGGCCCGGGGCCAAAATGTCAATTTATGCGACCGTGAAGCGGGCGTAGGTTTTTCTGATGTCGGCGACCAGGACTACGGTGCCGAATATGTTCGTTGTATGAAGGCTTTGGGGCTGTCGCTCGGGCGTGGGGATGGCAGTTTCGGGGTCAACCAGAATCTCACCCGGGCTCAGATGGCTTCTTTTTTGGTGCGGCTTTGGAGGGACACGTTGGGTAGAGATTGTCCGGCAGGTGGCCATCCGTTCGACGATGTTTCAGTAGGAGGATCTCATTCGGCCAATATTGCCTGCCTCTACAACCTCGGAATCACCAAGGGAACCACCTCCACCCGATACTCACCTTCCGACCCCCTGACCATCCGGCAGATCACCCTATTCCTGACCCGGCTCTATCAAGAGATCGGGGCGTCTTGTCCCGCCCGCAGCTCCGAACTCGAACGGGCGGTGTCCTGCCTGACCAACATCAACGTCATCTCCTCCCAGGATTATGGGACCGGAGGCGGAACCGTCACCCGATCTCAGATGGCCGTATATGTGGTCGGTTTGTGGCACAACATCTCGGGAAGGGGTGTTCCACCGCCTCCACCTTCCAAGCCAACGAGCACCAATAACCCAGTAGGTGGTGCGATTGCCAATATTTTGCCACCCAGATCCAACACCACCTCAACAACTTCAACACCTTCCACCACGGTTGCGGATTCCGGCTCAAGCGTTTTGGCGGCATTGCAGGGTCTGACCGTGGAGCCGGAGCAACGATCCGGCTACAGCCGCTCCCTGTTCCGACATTGGAGGGATCTGGACCGCGACGGCTGCGACACCCGCCGAGAGATTCTGAGACGTGACGCCCGCTCCCAAGAATTCGAGAACAGCTCCTGCGGGGATGACACCGGCATCTGGGTTTCCATATACGACGGCATCCAGGTCAGCACCGCCCGCTCGTTGGACATCGACCATCTGGTCCCTCTGGCCGAAGCCTGGGATTCCGGTGCCCACTCCTGGGACTCCAACCGGCGAGAGCTGTTCGCCAACGACGAATCCGCTCTCCTGGCTGTTACCGCCCGATCCAACCGCAGCAAAAGCGCCTCGGACCCCGCCGAATGGATGCCTAGCAGCTCAGCCGCCCGCTGCCC
This sequence comes from Acidimicrobiia bacterium, assembly GCA_009841075.1. Lineage (GTDB taxonomy): Bacteria > Actinomycetota > Acidimicrobiia > Spongiisociales > Spongiisociaceae > Spongiisocius. Next base: position 7,324 of record VXMP01000007.1, read on the forward strand.
CTATGCCTCGGCCTGGGTGGCCACCAAGGTTAAATGGAACCTGTCGGTAGACAACCGTGAATACAACTTTTTGGCCAACCTGTTCAGGGGCGAATGCCAGGGAAGCGGCCTTTATCTGGGAACCCCGATTCTGGCCTTCCCCACTATTAGAACCCCCGGCCTGGAAATACCCACTTTGGAAGTCCCCGCCCTGACCGGAACCACGTCCACGACATCCACCACGGTCGCCCCCGGCAGGATCCCACCCAACCCGGGCGACAGCAAAAACTGCTCCGACTTCAGCACCCATGCCGAAGCCCAGGCCTGGTTCGACACCTACTACCCCCACTACGGAGACGTAGCCCGCCTCGACGGAAACAACGACCTCAAGGCCTGCACCAGCCTGCCGTAGGGGTTAAAGGGGTAGCCACCGACCCACCTGCACCTGCCGAATGGTCGGATTTAAACCGGAGCTATCCCTCCAGGGCTTCGACTACCGCATCCAGGAAACGGCGACCCAGCGCCCCATCTATCAGCCGGTGATCGTAGGACAGGCTGAGCGGGAACTGCCGGACGATCTCAATCCGATCTTCCTCGACAACCGGAGCGGGTTCGGCCCTACCCACCGAAAGGATGGCCGAGGTTCCGTAGGGGATGATCGGAGTGCCCAGTCCGCCGCCGACTGCGCCGATATTCGAAACGGTGAAGGTTTGCCCCTGAACCTCGTCCGGGCTTAGCGACCCGGCTTTGGCTCCGGACACCAGCCTCCTTACCTCATCGGCGAGCTCCTCCACTGTGAAGGTGTCGGCATCGCGCACCACCGCCACCATCAGGCCCTCCGGTGCTTCCACGGCAAACCCGAAATGGAAGAAGCGCCGTTCCAGGATGTGGTCACCGTCCACCACCGAGTTGAAGGCCGGAAATCGAGCCAGCACGGGAGTGAGACGGGCGATCAGCAGGGCCTCGATCGGGGGCTTACCCAGTCGGGAGCGTTGGGCCATCAAGCCATCCGACCGGGCTCGTCCGAAGGTGGTGACATGCGGGATTTCACGCCAGGAACGGGCCAGGTTTTCGGCGATTTTTCGGCGGATGCGGGTCATCGGGGTGCGGATAGTGGCCCCACCTGAAGCCTCGTTTCGCACGTCCGATTCGGTTATCCGTCCCCTCGGTCCGGTACCAAACAGGGTCGACAGGTCCACCCCCAGTTCGGTTGCCAATCGGCGGACCATCGGCAGAACCGGAGCAGGAAGCCCTTCATCGGCCTCCGGTAGTGAACCCACCACCAGGGCATCCTGAGACTGAGTAGTTTCCTCGGCGGGATCGTCCGGCGTTTCCTCCCAGGATTCCCCTGGCTCCCCGATAACAGCCAGAACCTCGTCCACGGCTACCGTGTCGCCCTCCTCTCCACCCCGATGCAGCAACACTCCGGCATAGGGTGAGGGGATGTCGACGGTGGTCTTGTCGGTCTCCACCTCCACCAACGATTGGTCGAGAGCAACCGCCTCCCCCACCTCCACATACCAGGTCAGGACGGTCGCCTCGACCAAGCCCTCGCCGACGTCGGGGAGTAGGAACCGATGGGCCATTTTCAATCCTCCAGCACGGTATAGGCCGCCGACAGGATCCGCTCCACCGAGGGCAGGTAATGATGCTCGGCCTGGCGCAGCGGAACCACCACGTCCCAGCCGGTGACCCTCAGAACCGGGGCTCGCAGGTAGAAGAGGGCCTGCTCCTGAATCCGGGCGGCGACCTCCCCGCCAAACCCTCCGGTCGAGGGGGCCTCGTGGATGACCACTACCCGCCCGGTTTTTCGGGCCGAAGCCACCAAACAGTCCGCGTCGATAGGAACCAGGCTTTGCAGATCGATCACCTCCACCGAAACCCCTTCTGCTTCCAACCGGTCCGCCGCCGCCGTGGTTTCACGCATCATCGCCCCATACGATATGAGCGAGAGGTCGGAACCCTTTCTCTCCAGGCGGGCCGATCCGATCGGGGTGGGGTCTCCGTCCTCCGGCAAAGCACCCCGAGCCGCCCGATACAGTCGGATCGGTTCCAGGAAGATCACCGGATCGGGATCCTCCAGCGCCGCCGATAGAAGACCGTAGGCGTTGTCGGGGGTCGAACAAACCACCACCTTAAGGCCGGGGATGTGGGCATATATCGCTTCGGTGGATTCGCTGTGGTGCTCGGAGGCCCCGATCCCCGCCCCGTAGGGAATCCGGATCACCATCGGAGCGGTAAAACGGTGTCGGGAGCGATGGCGTATCCGGGCCACATGGCTGATGATCTGGTCGTAGGCCGGATAGGAAAAGCCCATGAACTGCATTTCTACGATGGGCAGCAGACCGGCGATGGCCATACCGAAGGCGGCCCCGACGATCCCTGATTCGGCGACCGGCGTGTCGATCACCCGCTCTGCCCCGTATTTCTCCATAAGGCCGTCGGTGACTCGGAACACTCCTCCGGTTTGGCCGATATCTTCGCCCAGCAGGACCACCCGAGGATCTTCCAGCGCCCTATCCAGGGCCGAGTTGATGGCCTGGGCCAGGTTCACCTCGGTCACGGTCGTTCTACCTGAGCCCGGCGGCGCTGGTCAAGCAGTGCTCCGGTGGGGGTGGCATACATGGCATCGAAAATCTCGGTAGCCGTGAAGGGCGGAATGGCCTCGGCCTCCTGCACCGCCGCTTCGATTCGTTCGGTGGCCTTACGTTCCGCCTCGGCCTGACGTGCTTCGTCCCAGGCACCTTGGTCTACCAGCCAGAGACGAACCCGCTCCAGAGGATCGCGTTTCTGCCATTCCTCGACCTCTTGGTTGTCTCGATAGCGGCGGGGGTCATCGGTGGTGGTATGGGCGTTCATGCGGTAGGTGATCGCCTCGATCAAGGTGGGGCCTTGGCCGCTCCGGGCACGACCGACCGCCTCGGATACCGCGGCTTCGACCGCCAGGACATCGTTCCCGTCCACCATCACCCCGCCGAAACCGTAGGCCTCGGCCTTCTGGGCGATGGTTGGGGAGGCGGTCTGGCGGGATCGGGGCATCGAGATTGCCCAGCCGTTGTTTTGGCAGAAGAAGATGGTGGGGGTGCGATAGACGCCCGCGAAGTTCATGGCCTCGTGGAAATCCCCTTCCGAGGTGGCACCGTCGCCGAACATGGTCAAGGCCACCGCATCGCCGCCTTGGAGTATCTCCGCCCAGGCGATCCCCACCGCATGGATCATATGTCCGCCGACCGTTATCGAAGGGGGTAGTGCGTTGACTCCTTCCGGCGGGCAGCCTCCCCGCTCGTCACCTATGCGGGTTAACAACAGATTCTTCCACGGATATCCGAAAAATCGCATGGCCGCTGCGTCTCGATAGCTGGCCACCAGCCAGTCACGGCGGGAAAGTGGCGCCACTGCCCCGATCTGGCAGGCCTCCTGTCCGGCGTAGGACGCGTAGGTCGCCAACCGTCCCTGGCGCTGCAGTGCCGACGCCTTACGGTCATATAGGCGGGACTCGATCATGGCCTCGTAGCGCCTGATCACGGTACTGACCTGGGGTTGGGTTCCGTTGACGGTTCGTCCGTCAGGAGACAAGATCTGTAATAGGCCGGACATTATCTGACAGGCTAACTGTTGCAACATGATTCGGGGTTTAACCGACGGACGCTACTTGATAACCGACACCCTCTAGACTTCGTGTTTCTGACGAAGGGATTCAAAGACTATGAGCGACACTGCTTTGGTGGAGATGACCCCGACCGCCGCCGAGAAGGTTCTTGAGCTCAGCGCCGGTGAAGCCCACCGTGAATATCTGCACGTCTATCCGACCGGACAGGGCTGTTGCCGCACCATGTATGGGTTGGTGTTCATGGAAGAAGCCACCGACGAGTTCAAGGTGTTTGAGACCCACGGCGTGAAGATCGCCGTTAAAGAAGCCTTTCACGAAATCGTCTCGGGGGTAGAGATAGACTATGTGGAAACCCCTCAGGGGGAAGGCTTCACCGTCGTGAACTCCCGTCCGTCCGAGGGCGGCGGCTGTGGGTGCGGCTGAAACCTGAGGAGTCTTCCTAGGGCCGGCCGAATCGGAAACGGGTGGGGCGGAATGGGTAGATATCTACGGTCGGTTCTTCCGAATCAACCAGCCGGGCAACAATTTCTCCGGTAATGGCGGCCTGGGTAAGCCCGACATGGTCGTGTCCGTAGGCCAGGAACACATTGTTATAACCGGGTGCCCGACCGATCACCGGCAGGGAATCAGGATGGGAGGGACGAAAGCTCATCCAGCGTTCGGCACCGGACGGGTTCAGCTCGGGAAACACCTGTCGGGAGGCTTCGATCAGCCGATCGGCACGGCGGAAATTCGGGGGAGCTTCCAGACCGGCCAGCTCGTCCGTGCCCGCCAGCCGCAGCCCTTGGGGCAGCGGGGTCAGGGCGAAGTGGAAATCCTTGGAGAGGATCGGGAAGGGTAGTTCCACCCCCGGGTCGGGAAGGTCTACACCGTAGCCCCGTTCAGTGTCCAGAGGGGTGGTGAACCCGAGCATGGCGGTCAGCGACTTTGACCAGGCACCGGCGGCTATGACCAACCCGTCTGCAGGTATGGCCCCATCTTGGGTTCTGACCTCACTCACTCCGTCCGAACCGACTTCAAACCCGACCACCTCCGAGCGAATCGTCTCCCCTCCTGCCTCCGAAAAGAGTTGGTGAAGCCGAGTGCACAGCCGGCGGGGATCGCCCCATACCGCATTAGGAAACCAGACCCCGTGCGAGAAGCGACCCGACAAGGTGGGGGCGAGTTCGGCCACGCCCGCCTGGTCTAATACCCGCATCGGCACCTGACGCCTGCGGGTGGTTTCGATCGAGAAGGCATCCTTCCGGTAGGTGGCCTCCGTTAGATAGCCGAGCAGATAGCCGCCCTCGGCAAACGCTCCTTCGGTACCTCCCACCGGCACCAGCTCCTCCCAGGCCCGCACCGACTGCTCGATCAAGGAGGTGATCGCAATCGAGGCCTCCTCCACCCGGGAAGGCCGACCGGCAGCCAGGAAGCGGAGCAGCCAGGACAGCATCCTGGGCAGGTATCTCCAACGGACGGCCAGCGGCGAAAGCGGATCCAGCAGCATCTTGGGAAGGGAACGGATCACACCGGGCAGGGCGGTGGGCAGGCAATGGCCGGTGGCGATAATCCCGGCGTTGTGTCCCGAGGCACCATCACCGGGCGGGCCTCGGTCGATAACGGTCGCCTTATAACCGCGCCGGAGCAGGAACAAGGCCGAACACAGGCCCACCGCTCCCCCGCCGACTACCACTATACGGTCTCTGCTGTGGGTGGGCATGGGCTTTACCTTGACCTGGAGGGAGGTGAACAACCACCGGTACCCCACCCTCCGTAATCATTGGGGGTCGAAGGTTGGTGGTGGGTCACCTCAGGTTCGTTAAAGGGCGAAACCGAAGTCGCGGGCGGCGTCCATCAAGGCCAGTTTGTCGTCGTGGGTACCGGTTCGGCTGCCGATAATCAGGGCGCAGTTAACCCCGAACGTGCCACCGGCAAATTGTCGGCTGCGGGTTCCCGGGATGACAATCGAGCCGGCCGGAACCTCCCCTTTGTAGGTGACGGCCGGATCTTGGGTGACGTCGATTATGTGGGTAGAGGCGGTGATCGAGTTTTGGGCGGCCAGAACCGCACCCTCCCGAACGATCACCCCTTCCACCACGATGCAGCGGGAGCCGATGAAGGCGTCGTCTTCGATGATGACCGGCCGGGCACCCGGAGGTTCCAGCACCCCCCCGATTCCCACCCCACCGGCCAGGTGCACCCGCCTGCCTATCTGGGCACCGCTACCTACCGTTGCCCAGGTGTCCACCATGGTGCCGGTCGCCACATAGGCACCGATGTTGACGAAGCTGGGCATCATCACCACCCCCGGTTCCAGATGGCTGCCATAGCGGGCGATCCCGCCCGGCACCACCCGGTTACCTCGGCCTTGATAGTCGCTCTTGAGGGGGAGACGGTCGTAATACTCGAAGGGGCCGGCGTGGAGGGTTTCCATCTCGGTCACCCGAAAGTACAGTTTGATGGCCTGCTGGATCCATCCGTTGACTATCCAATCGTCCCCTTCCTTCTCCGCCATCCGGACCCGACCCTTATCCAACAGCTCGACGGTTTGTTCGACCGCGGCTATCTCATGGGTAGCCAAGGAACCAGGATGTCCGGCCGCCTGGGCGATGACCTGGCTGAGCTCGTGGATCGGGTCGGTCATCTTCGTCCTCCTCCAGGATCAGGACTAGTCCTGATCATCGGGCTGACCATCTCCGATCGAAACGGGTTCATGGTGTTCAGAAGCAGAGCCATCACGGGATGATCGTGCCGCCTTCCATCGTCTGAATCCCCAATACAGAGCCCCTATCACCAGGAACACCGGCAGGAAGGCGATCAACCAGCCCGCCAGATACAGGAAAAAGCTCAGGAAGGTGATCAGGGCATTGAACCCGACCTCAAGGGCGGTGCCGAAGCCCGGGGCCCGGGCGGACTCTTCTTCTATATCCACCCCGACCGCCGCATATCCGGTCACCTCGTCCAGCGAACCACCTCCCTCGGTTAGGGGGGTGCCGGTAACCGAGAAGTCCACTTCTGAGTAGCCGGTTATAACCCGTCCGGCCATCCGTCGGTCGCTGACGGACTCCACTCGGACTGCGCTGACCAGACCGCCCGGTTCAATGCGGTTGAGGGTTCCGTTGAGGAGTTGGAACCGAAGCGGGTCACCGCTCTCGGCCGTACGAATACGAAGGCTATCGGAGGAAATGGCCAGGTCCACAATGGGCAGTTCGCCGGTGTTTTCCACCTGTATACAGAAAAACACCTCCGAGTTGTCCTCCAGTTCCAGGAATTGTTCCCCCAGGCAGGGGTCTTCGTCGGAGTCGGCCACCCAGGCCTGCACGTTCAGGCCGGTTGGCTCCTGAAGTTGTTGGATGGTCATTTCGATGGTCGACAGGCTGACCTGGTCGGACAGCGAGCGCAAGCTCCCTCGCAGGACTTCCAGGTCGGTCTCCCTTTGGTAGAGGGCGCTCTCGAGTTCGCTGATATCTTCGATGAAGGTGGCGGTGCTTATCAGCTCACGGAGCCGCAGTACGCTGGCCTCGGCGGTGGAGATACGGCTGTTCAGATCGACGATCCGTTCGGTTACGTCATCTGCCGAGACCCATCGATCGATCGGGGAACCCACCTGACCCAACCGGTCCATGGCCGCCACGAAGTCTTCGGGCAACACCTTGAAAGTGAGAAAAGACGAGGAAAAGGGCTGGTTTTGGATCTGCTGGCCGAAGATAATCCCCCCCAACCCCTGGACAATGCCTACGGCTTCACGGGTGGCCGCCTCCACATCGGGAGACTCCACCGTTATCGAACCCCGATAGATGATGTCGCGGTCGATATTGGCCAGCCCGACGCCTTGGGTAATGTCCGAAGATTGTTCGTCTTCCGGAGATAGGAAATCGTCGGTGCCGGCTTGGGCCATGTCAGCGGCCATAGCCTCGGTACTCACAGCAAACTCTGCGTCTGCAGATTCCTCCCGCTCAGAAGCCGCGAAAGTCGTGGCGACGAAGGTGCCCTCCGAATCATCATCGGTTCCGCCACAAGCAGCCACCAGGAAAAATGCGGCTACTAGGGCGAAGAAAGAGGCCTGCATGGACGTCCGGACTGCTTGCCTCGTTTCGATAGGTGTGGGTAGCGCTGAGCCGGACATAATCAACCCTCCTCCGAACAGTCACCTACACAAGCGTACCGGAAGAGCCAACCCTAGACGGCCCAAAGCAAGGTGCCCTCTAATATCCTGGATAGTTCCGCAAGTAGTCGGATTACCAGGTGAAGGCGGTTCCCTTGAGAAAACCTGAACAATGCGGATAACCGCTCCGGTTCTGATCGAAGCCGGCCGGCCTATGGAGATGCTGGAGCTGGATGTCGACGACCCGGGCCAGGGGGAGGTACGGGTGAGGATGGTGGCCAGCGGGGTATGCCATAGCTGCCTGCACGCCGCCGACGGTTCCCACCCCAAGGTTCCCAAGCCGATCGTGTTGGGCGACGAAGGGTCGGGGGTGGTCGAAAAAGCCGGCAAGGGCTGCCTGAGTCTGGTGCCCGGCGATCATGTGATCATCTCGTGGGCACCGGTCTGCAGCTCCTGTACCCTCTGTCACCTGGGATTGCCGGCTCTTTGCACCAATCCTCAACCCTTCGGCTATCTGTTTGACGGGACCACCCGTTTCCACCATCGGGGCAAAGATGTGCACCACTACGGGCCGTCCACCTTTTCTCCCTATATCGTGGTACCGGAAGAGGGGGCGGTGAAGATTCGGTCGGATTTTCCGCTCGACCAGGCTGCCCTGATCGGCTGCTCGGTTACCACCGGATACGGGGCGGTGGTCAACACGGCCCGGGTTAAGGCCGGCCAGTCGGTGGCGGTGCTGGGCTGCGGAGGGATCGGATTAAACGCCATCCAGGGGGCCTACCTGGCCGGTGCCCACCCCATAATCGGCATCGACGTGCTCGAATCCAAGCTGGCTTGGGCCCGAGAGTTCGGGGCCACCCACACCATCAACTCGACCGCCTCGGATGTGGTGGAACGGGTCCGGGAAGTAACCGGTCCGGGAGTGGACGTCAGCGTGGTGGCGGTGGGCCATCCCCACCCTATGGAACAGGGGCTCCACATGCTGGGGCCGCAGGGAATCGAGGTGGTGATCGGCCTTCCGGTGCCCGGGTCCACCTTTCCGGTTGATCCTCATCTGCTCATCCAAGGGGAACGACGGATCACCGGGTCTCGTTACGGCAGCGGCAACCCCCATGTCGAGTTCCCGAAAATGATCGATTTGGCCCGTTCCGGCCATCTTCGTATAGGCGATCTGGTCACCGAGCGTTTCCGGCCTGACCAGGCCAACCAGGCCTTCCGATCCTTGGCGGCAGGAGAACAGGCCCGGGGGTTGATCGTATTTTGATCCGATCGATCAGCTGCTCAATAGCCCTGCTGATGGTGCTAACCGCTTGCGCGGGTGACGATTCGAATACCCCGGCCGGCACCACCCCGGCCTCGGTCCCGGAACCATCCACCTCTGTCACGACCGAAGCCGCCCCGCCGGAACGGACTACGGAACCGACCACCCTTCCTGCCGGTGGAGGTTCTTCCACTACAACTACCCCACCGCCGCCGACAACAACTACTACCACCACCGAGCCGGTCGTTTTAACCACTGCCCCGATTGTCGTCTCCTCCGACGTCCCCGATTACGACATGATCGACGTACACACCGGCGAAACGGTCAACCTCCGGTCGGTGGTTAAAGGAGACAAGCCGCTGCTGTTTTGGTTCTGGTCTCCTTTGTGAGAGACCTGCCGGGAGGAGGGTCCGGCCTTCGAGCAGTTCGCTCGACAAAACGAACACCGACTCACCATCGTGGGAGTGGGGGGTTTGGGTTCTTATGAGAACACCCAGGAATATCTGGCCTATACCGGTGTGACCTTCACCCTGCTCTGGACCGAAACCTGGGAGGTTTGGGATCATTACGGCATGGAAACCACCTCCGACTTCATCCTCCTCGACCCGGAGGGAAACCGGCTGACCGAACGCCCGGTGCCCTACAGCGAAGAGACGATTGAGAATCTGCTGACCGAGATGACCGAACCCGTTGAAGTCGCCGGGTAGGGGCCGCTACCCTCTTATTATGTTTGCGGACGTTTTACCAGGAGAACCCGAATAGATATGGGAAGCATCCGGCCGGCATCTTTGAAAGCCAGGCTGTCTGTGGTGGGTACCGCCACCCTGTTGGTCCTATCCCTTCTGGCAGCGGCACCTCCCCTACCGGCGGCGGAGGGCGGGTTCTCCGACGTTACCGGCGGCAGTCACGCCCCGGCCATCAACGCCCTGGCCGAGCTGGGCGTGTTTGACGGAACCGAATGCGGCGATGACCTGTTCTGTCCTCGGCAACCGATAGAACGTCGGGTGATGGCGGTGTGGCTGGTCAGGGTCCTGGGCGAAAGCCCGTCCGCTTCGACTTTTTCCCGCTTCGCCGATGTGGACGCCTCCGCCTGGTGGTCACCCTATGCGGAACATCTGGCCGTGAAATCTATAACCGCCGGATGCAAAACCGGCCCGCTCCGCTTCTGCCCGGACGAATCGGTCACCCGAGGCCAGATGGCCACCTTCCTGGTCAGGGCCTTCCAATTGCCTCCCGCCGCCGGGCGAGGCTTTGTAGACACCTCCGGCACCATCCATGCGGCCAACATCAATGCTCTGGCCGCCGCGGGAGTGACCACCGGTTGCCACCCCGCCCCGCTGCGTTTCTGCCCTGGCCAACCGGTGACCCGAGCCCAGATGGCCACCTTCCTGCACCGGGCCCTGCCGGAGGCGACCCAACCGGTGGAGATCAGCGCCGAGGTGCCGGATGCGGAGGTAACCGACATTCCCACCGGAGAGATCGTCAACTTCCGGTCGCTCATCAAAGGTGATACGGCGGTCCTCCTGTGGTTCTGGGCGCATTGGTGACCGACTTGCCGGGCAGAAGCGCCCCAAGTCGAGCAGTTCGCTCGCAATAACGCCGACCAGGTAACCGTTATAGGGATCAACCCCTCGGCCTTGAGTGGAAGGCCGGCGAGCGCCAAGGATTTCGTCAGCAACTACAAGCTGACGTTCACCAACCTGCTAGACATCTCCAATTCGGTTTACGACCACTATGAGAGGCCATACAACTCCCAGGTGCTGCTGCTGGACCGAACCGGCCAACTGGTAAGTGAAGCACCCATGCGGTTTTCCGCTATCGAAATCCTCAAGCAGATCGACCGGTTGGACTGAAACCGGCTAACCGGATACCGAGGTCGTTTTCTTTCGGGGGGCGGGGAATAACCTCGTAACCCGGTTGTTCGGGTTCGTGATCAACTATCTCCGCCGGAAACCCTTCCGCCCTCAAATCCACTCCGCAGGCGTCCTCCAAAAGTCGAACTATCCCGCTGGACCAGGCCCGGGATCCGTATGCCTGCTCGCCGCGGCGGAAGATGTCCAGCACCAGCGGCGCTATCTCCAGATCGGTGCCCTGCTCTTCGGCCAGCTGCCGGAACAGAGACATGTCCTTGACCACCAGATCCATGGTGAAGTTGATGTTGTAGCTTCCGTTCAGAATCACCTGCGATTCGGTCTCATGGACGAACGAATTGCCTGAGCTGATGCGGATGGCTTCGTAGGTGGTGGCCAGGTCCGCTCCGCTGCGGCGGGCCACCATCAGGGCCTCACCGAGGGCGACCAGGTGAACCGAGGCCAGATAGTTGGTCACCACCTTTAAGACCGAGGCCGACCCCAACGGGCCCACATGGAGGATGCGGCGGCCCAAGGTGGTCAGGACCGGTAGGGCCCGCTCGAAGTCTTTCCGCTCCGCCCCGACGAAGATCGAGATGTTACCTGAGGCGGCCCGATGGCATCCGCCCGAAACCGGCCCGTCCATCGGCGCGGCACCGACAGATGTCAGCAGCTCACCGATCCGTCGGACCTCGGCCGGGTCGGTAGTGCTCATCTCCAACCAGATCTTGTCCGGCCCCAGCCCCTCCAACACCCCGTCCGTACCTTCCATCACCAAGCAGACCGCAGTGGGCGAGGGCAGGCAGGTTATGACCAGGGCGCAGCGTTCGGCCAGATCGCGATCGGTATCGGCCCACTCCGCCCCCTGTTCCAGCAGCGGCCGGGCCGCCTCCTGATCCAGGTCGCGAACCACCACCTCGAACCCGTTTCGACACAGTGAAGCAGCTAGCTTGGAACCGACATTACCCAATCCGATAAAACCGACCCTCAAGAGCCACCTCCTTTAGCCTCAAGGCTCTCGGAAGAGCGTTTTTCGCGTTCTCCCGATGACGTTTGGCCAGTTATAGCACTTTCCCCATCAACCTAAGACTCCGTACACCGGTAACCGCCGTCAAGCCAAGTGGGGTGGGCGGAAACCAGGATTCGTCCGGAAAAATCGGAAACCCCCGTTCTGACCTTTTGAACCTTCTTGAACCGTGTTCGAGATACTCCAACCCAAGACCACGCACCCCTCCGGCTACACGACCACCCACCCACGAATCCCCCACCTTCCCAGACACTCCAACCGAGGGACAAGGCCTCTTCCATTCAGGTGAGTTTGAGGTGCTTGGGGGATTTTTTAGCGTTCCCGAAATTAGGGGTTGAATTTGTCTCAAAGTCATGATACGTAGTGGGTTGCCAAGCACCGAAGGCCGGGCAAGAGGAGTAGGAACCCCGATCGGATCCCCGGCCATTTTGGGAATATTTGTATGGAGCGAACAGCCGAACCGCAGTCTCCCGGCTTCAGTCCGGGCATGGCTGACCACGCTCCTTCTTCGGAGGCGGTGGCGGGGGCTGGGGCCCGGCGTAGCCGGGCGAGGTGTGCCGTTTTTCGCGTTCTCGTGAGTGTTTTCCCTGGTTATAGGGCTTTTCCGGTGAACTGTAAGGCTAAGGCACTTACGTAACTTTGTGCCCTTCTGGTTCAGAGCGTCACTGGTTTGATATGTGGGCCTTAGACGCCACTCGTACAAGTGAGGGAAAGTCGGAGGTTCGGGGTGTAGGGTGCCGGGGGTGGGGCTAGAAGGCGGTGTATCCGCCGTCCACCAGGTAGGCGGTTCCGGTGGTGAAGGAGGACTCGTCGCTCGCCAGGTGAAGAACGGCTCGGGCGATCTCTTCGGGTTGGCCGAACCTGCCCATCATGTGCTTGTCCTCCAGCCTCTTACGGCGCTCTTGGGTAAGCGGGCTGAGCAAGGGGGTGTCGATCGCACCCGGGCAGACCGCGTTAACCCGGATACCGGCGGCGGCGTGGTCGTATGCCAGGCATCTCACCAGGCCGATCACCCCGTGCTTAGAGGTGTTGTAGGCCACCTGACCCAACTCTCCGGTGAAGCCCGCCACCGAAGCCACACACACTATGGCACCACCTCCGGCCCGCTCCAGATGGGGGACGGCGTGACGGGCGGTTAGGAACATCGACTTCAGGTTCACCGCCATCACCCGATCCCAGAACTCCTCCGTGACCTCGGTTACGGTTCCCTTGCCGGCGATACCGGCGTTGTTGACCAGAATGTCCAGGCGACCGTACCTTTCGACACCGGCTTCGATCATGGCCCGACAGTCGCTATCGGAGGTGACATCGGCCCGTACCGCCTCGGCCTTCCCGCCGTTCGAGACAATCTCCTTTGCCACCACCGCCACCCGCTCCCCCGCCAGGTCGGCCAACACCAGACGGGCACCTTCCTCGGCGAAAAGTCGGGCGATGGCCGCCCCGATCCCCTGACCTGCCCCGGTTACTACCGCCACCTTGCCCGACAATCGGCCGGACATCATCAAACGCCCGAACCCGAGGGTGGTGTCACGAGGCCAAGAAGTCGACTATCACCTGGACCGACCGCTCCATCTCTTCGACGTAGTGGCCGTGGCCGCTCCGTTCGAACACCTCCAGACGACCGTTGGGAAGGTGCTCGGCCACATATCGGGCCCCGGCCCCGTCCGGCCCGGCGTCCAACGGGGTGAGGATGTCTTCCGCCCCGCACATCACCAAGGCCGGGGCGGTCACGCTCGACAAGATAGGTCGGACGTCGGTGTCGATCATGGCCTGACAGGCATCGATGAACACCTCCGTTTCGGTGTTTCGCTGCAGTACCCCCAGCGTTTCGGTCAACAGATCCGGACCGGCCTCGTCAAGGAACCGTCTGGAAAAGGCCTTGGTCAGCAGCTCGGTGGCCAGCTCCTCCGACACCGCACCGTAGGCCGAGGCAACGTGCTGCCAGATCCGGAACATGTAGATGCTCATGGAATCGCACTTGGCCACCGCTCCGGCCCCCATCAGCAGTTTTTCCGTCTTTTCCGGATATCGGGCGGCGAAATCGAGGGCGATGAAGCTTCCCATGGAACCGCCGTGGATGTGGGCTTTGTCAATCCCGAGGGCGTCCATCAGGGAGGCCAGGTCGTTGCTCCAGGTCTCCAGCGTGTAGCGCTGCTTGGGTCGGCTGCTCAGCCCATAGCCCCGATGGTCGTAGTCCAACACCCGGTAATGTTGGGACAGGCCGGGTGTGATGGTGGCATAGCCTTCATGCCCACTTACCGCCCCACCGATCTGCACCACCGTCTCGCCGGTTCCGTTGAACTCGTACCAAAGATCCACTCCGTTAACCCGGACGGTCGCCATCACCTAACCTCCTTCGATAGCTTTTTTGACAGTTCTCAAATTCAAGACGAACAGGCGGCCTCCACCGGGTTGGAAAGACGCCCGATCCCCTCTATCTCCAGGGTCACCTGGTCGCCCGGCCTCAGATATTCGGGTGGCTTTCGAGCCATGCCCACCCCGCTGGGGGTGCCGGTCGAGATGACCGCTCCTGTCCCGAGGGTGAGGAACTGGGACATGTGGGAGACCAGCTGAGGCACGTTGAAGATCAGGTCGGAGGTTTCACCGTCTTGTTTAAGGTTATCGTTGACCCACAGCTTGACGGCCAGGTTGTCGGCCGCTCCCAGCTCGTCGGCGGTGACGATCCAAGGGCCCATCGGTTTGAAGGTGTTCAAGGACTTTCCACGACTCCATTGCCCTTCGCTCAGCTGGATGTCCCGTGCCGAAACGTCGTTGACGATGGTGTAGCCGGCTATGTGGTCCAGGGCATCCTCTTCCGAAACGCAGCAGGCTTCCTGTCCGATTACCACGCCCAGCTCCACCTCCCAGTCCACCTGATCCGAAATGGGTGGAACCTGGATCGCATCGCCCGGGTTGATGATCGAAGAGTTGAAAAAGGAAAAAGAAACCGGCGACTCGGGAATGGCCGCACCGGTCTCGGCGGCATGGAGTCGATAGTTGAGGCCGATACCCAGGAACTGGGGAGGGTTGGGTATCGGGGCCAGAAATCGAACCTCCGACACGCCATAACCAGGCGAGGCGGCCTGGTAAAGGTGCCTAAGCGAGGATTCGTCCGCCAGAGCGTCCATCAGCTCGGTACCGTCCGTCACGGGACATACCTTGTCGCCGCAAACGAACCCCCAACCTGAGGTGCCATCAACCTTGAACCGGGCTATACGCATTCTCTCTCTTTCCGGTAGCGTTAAGCCCCGATTGTATATGATCCGAAGCTGACCTAAACAGGAGGCGAATCGTTTTGGGTATCGAAGCTGTAGACGTTGAAAAGCTGAGCCCTCCGCCGGAGCCCTACTCCCACGCCATCCGCGCCGGCAACACTCTTTACCTGGCCGGTCAGGTGGCGTTCGATAGAGATGGCCAAATCGTGGGCGACACGGTGGAAGAACAGGCCCGACAGGTGTGGCAGAACATTACGGACATTTTGGAGGCGGCCGGAAGTTCGGTAGCCGACGTGGTGAAGGTGACCTACATCATGCAGGACATTCGGGAAATCTCCGAGGAGTTTCCGGTACGGGAGGAAGTGTTCGCCGGTCGACCTCCTCCGGCTGTAACCGCTATGCAGGCGGCGGCGTTGGGGCTGCCCGGCCTGAAAATGGAGGTTGATGTGATTGCGGTGATGTCGGATGGGTGAACACACCACCGAATCGGTGGAGGCCTTGCTGCGATCCCAGGGCCTGACCGGACCGGAGTTCGACCCGGCCCGGATCGCCGAGGCTTTGTCCGGCTGGGAGGAAGCCGGACGGGAGCTCGACCGACTGCTGACCGAGCACGAAGGAGAGGCACGCTCCTTAAACCCCACGGTCTTTTCGGCGGAGTGGGAAACCGGCCGATGACCTCCTCCACCATTTCCTCTATCTCTCGCCGGCTCCGCACCGGTGCCACCACCTCGATGGAGGTCACCCAAGCTGCTTTGGATGCCATCGGACAGGTCAACGAACGGCTCTGTGCCTTCGTGCTGGTGGACGAAGAAGGTGCCATGCAAGCCGCCGAGCAGTCCGACCGGGCGCTCGAGGCCGGACGGCCGACAGGCCCCTTAACGGGTGTTCCTATCGCCATCAAGGACATCATTGACATGGAGGGACTCCCCACCGGATGCGGGTCGCCTGCCTATCCCGACACCCCTCGTGACCGTGATGCTGTAATTGTCACCCGCCTTCGGAAGGCCGGAGCGGTGATGGTGGGCAAGACCACCACCCACGAGCTGGCCTGCGGTGTCTACAGTCCTCCGGCCTGCAACCCTTGGGATACCGCCCGGCTGCCGGGTGGTTCCAGCGGCGGTTCGGGAGCGGCGGTAGCCGCCGGGATAGTACCGATGGCGCTCGGAAGCGATACCGGGGGCTCGATCCGCATCCCCGCCTCCGTGTGCGGGATCGCCGGTCTGAAACCCACCTTCGGAAGGGTTCCCAGGACGGGAGTCGAAACCCTGGCCTGGTCGCTGGATCATCTAGGACCGTTGGCCGCCTCTGTCCGGGACTGCGCGATCTCCCTCCAGGTGATGGCCGGCCCCCACCCCTCCGACCCTTCCACCGGCTCCTATCCGGTCCCGGACTTCTCCGAGAAGCTGGACCGAGGAATAGAGAGCCTCCGGCTGGGGGTATTGGCCGGCCCTCCCTTCTCACCGATGCAGGAGGATGTAGAAGCCGCCTTTCAGAACGGGGTATCCCACCTGAAGTCTCTGGGTGCCCGGGTGACGCCCCTGGAAATCGAGGAATTGAACTACACCATGCCGGCCGAGTTCGCCCTGGTGGCGACCGAAGGGGCCGCCTACCACCGCCGCTTGTTGAAAGAATGGCCGAATCTGATCGACCCGGGGATACGTGAGCTGCTGACGATCGGGACCATCCTCCCTACCGGACATTATCTGAAAGGGAAGGCAGCCCGACAGATTATCCGCAACGCCCTGAGGATGGCCTTCAACACCCACCGACTGGATGCGTTGATCACACCCACCCTGCCTGCCACGGCGGCCCGATCCGACCAGGACAACTTCGAATACGGAGCAACCGTAGAGGACGTGACCTCCTCCTATGTTCGCACCACCGCCCCCTTCAACCTGTCGGGCCAGCCCGCCCTGACCGTCCCGTGCGGATTCGACCGGAGGGGCCTACCTATCGGCCTGCAGATCGCCGGACGACCCTTCGACGAGGCTACCGTCCTCCAGATCGGTTCCTGCTTCGAGGAAACCACCGACTGGTCGGAAGCGAAACCGCCGATCCATACGGGGTTATAGGAAGGTCATGACCGGACAGATGCGGGTTCTGGTCTTCGACGGACCCCACCGGTTCCATATCGAGACCCGTCCGCTACCGAAGCCCGGACCCGGCGAGGTTCGTCTGCGGATGGCCTATGTGGGGATTTGCGGATCAGACCTGCACGGATACACCGGGGAGTCGGGTCGGCGGCTACCCGGAATGATCATGGGCCACGAAGCCGCCGGATGGGTTGACCAAACCGGCTCCGGAGTCGAAGGATGGGAGGTCGGCACGCCGGTCACCTTCAACCCCAGCCTGCCCTGTGACGGCGGATGCGGTCATCGACTGGAGAACCACTGCGCCGCGCTACGGGTGATCGGGGTTACTCCCGACATCCAAGGAGCTTTCGCCGACGCCATCGTGTTGCCCGCCGCCCGGGTGGTGCGGTTAGACGGCCTGAGCCTCCTCTGGGGAGCGGGGGTGGAGCCCATGGCAGTAGCGCTTCAGTCGGCTCGGCGGGCTCGGATCCGACCCGGCCAGAAGGTGCTGGTAGTGGGCGGGGGAATGATCGGCCAGGCCATCGCCCAGACCTGTCGGCTGGAGGGGGCGGCGGCGGTGAGCGTCTCCGATCCGATGCCCCATCGTCGGTCATTGGCCGAAGCGGGCGGGTTCCAGGCCTTGCAACCCGCCCAGGTCGAGGAGGCCGGCCCCTTTGATGTTTCGTTTGATGCGGTCGGGATCACCCCCACCGCCTACGCCGCCATCCAGAACATCCCCAAAGGTGCGATAGCCTGTTTCGTGGGTTTAGGGCTCCCCGAGGTAAGCATCCCGTTGTTTGATGTGGTGGTCGGCGAGAGGATGGTGGTCGGAAGCTTCTGTTATCCCGATGCGGTGTTCGAGGAGGCGCTGGACCATTTGTCCGCCGGACGACTGGACCTGGATCCGCTGATCGGAGCGGTGGTCGGGTTCGAGGAGGTGGCCCAGGCCTTCGAAGATTTGGCCACCGGAATACGCTCCGATGTCAAGGTTATGATGTCCACCGGCCTTCCACCCGGCTGAAAATCCTTCCCGAACCAGGAGAATCCATACCTATGCCGTTCGCATCGCTCCCCACCGGAATCGACCTCTACTACCAGGTGGAGGGCTCCGGCTATCCCCTACTTCTGATCATGGGTACCGGTGCCGATCATTCCACCTGGGCCGGGCAGGTGGAAGCCTATCGGGATCATTACACGGTCATCACCTACGACGCCCGGGGCACCGGCCAGACCACCCGACCCTCCGACCCCACCTCCTATTCGATGAGGTTGCTGGGTGACGACGCCGCCGCCCTGTTGGATCACCTAGGAATAGAACGAGCCCATGTTTCCGGACTGTCGTTGGGTAGCGCCACCGCCCAGGAGCTGGCTATCAACCATCCGGAAAAGGTGGCATCTCTGCAGCTCCACTGCACCTGGGGCTTTTCGGACGAGTGGTTCATCAGGATGATCGACACCAACGAGCTGCCGGTCCTGAACGATGACTACCCCATGTATATTCGGACGGCTCTGCTGTGGGTGGCCAGCCCCCATTTCATCAACCATCGGCCTAAGGATTTAGCCGCCTTCGAGTCGGGTTTCCTGTTCGACAACCCCCATCCTCCCAGCCGGGAGGGGATGCTGGGCCATTTCCACGCCGATAAAACCCATGACACACTAGACCGGCTCCATCGGATCAAAGCACCCACCCTGATCACTTCCGGGGAGGTGGACTGGCAGGTTCCGACCCACTACGGCCTGGAGGTGCAGAAGCGAATACCCGGTGCCACCATGCATGTGTTCACCGGCCCTTCCTCCAGCCATATCGCCTTCTACGAAATGGCCGAGGAATGGAACGCTTTCACGCTGGGATGGCTAAACCGACTCTCCGGAGTATAAGGAAACCTGTAGAAGAAAATCCGGCCTAAACCGGTTTGGTTAGCCGCCGTGGGCTTCTTCGTAGGAGGCACCACCCGTACCGTCCACCCAGTAGCGTCTGGCCCAACCCACACCCTGCCAGGTCTTGACCTCGGTAGGTACCACCTTGATCAGCCAGCGGGGTTGGTTGATGGTGCCGGTCAGATATTCGGGGCCGTTCGGTCCTAGATAGCGATAGGACATTTCCTTGGCCACCTCCACCCAGTGGCCTCCCACGTTGGGTTCTTCTACCACCTCGGCCATGCCCTGCATGATCACCTTGGGGATCTCCATGCTCCGACCCATGTCGTCGGGTTCGCTGTGGGGGGCGTCCACCACCAGGGAAACCCGGGGGTCCGCCTGCATGTACTGGCACCAAACCGCCCGTTGCCGTCCCACCAACCAAATGGCCTCTCCGTCCCACTGATACCACAGCGGGATTACATAGGGTGCGCCGTCGGGAGTAAGACACGCCACCCGGGCCAGGTAATTACCGGCCAGAAAATCGTCAAACTCGTCTCTTTGCAGGCCCCCTAAGTTCCCCCGAAAATCTTCTGCCATGCTGGTGTCGCCTTTCTGCTCGCCTGGTGGCCGGATTCTTTACGGCCATGTTGACCCCCCATCTTATCCCCTCCTAAACCCGGGGCCGTTATCCCGGGTCTGGGAGGGTGCTAAACAGAGGAGTAGGCCTGGCCCGTCTGGTGGGGTGTATAGTTTGGGGATCGGGGTTTTTCACGTTAGTTTCCCCCGAGTGCGGTAAGCCCGCCGTTGAGATCAAAAGGGTTTTAGCATGTACCCTCCTTTCCCCTCTGCGGCGGGTTTACCTTTGGTTGGTGCAAAAATGTGGGCCGGACATTTTCAGCATCCTCCTCGGAAGGCGACGGCCACTATCCAGGACATCGCAGGGAGGAGTTATATAGAATAGCCGAGGTGCCTAACTCCTCCCCAGCCGCAAACGCCTCACCGAACGGTCATCACGCCGCCCTGGCCGTCCGTGACCTGGTCAAAACATTTCTGGTCGGCGGCGGGATCTTCGGAGCGCCGAAGGGAGAGGTTTCGGCGGTAGCGGGGGTTTCCTTTCAGATCGGACCAGGCCGAACCTTGGGGCTGGTCGGGGAATCAGGTTGTGGGAAGTCCACCACCGCCCGGAGCATTCTTCGGCTGATCGAACCCACCTCGGGCGAGGTGCTGCTCTCCCGTCCCCTCGAGGGGGGAGGGAGCGAGCAGATCGACGTTATCGCCGCCGATCGCAAACAGCTTCGGGAGCTGCGCCGCCACATGCAGATCGTCTTCCAGGACCCCTTCGCCTCCCTCAACCCTCGCATGTCGGTCGGCTCCGCCATCGAGGAGCTCCTGCACGTCCATACCGACCTGTCCCGAGCCGATCGGAAGGCACGGGTGGGCGAGCTGCTTTCGCTGGTCGGCATGAACCCCAATGTTGCGGAGCGCTACCCCCACGAATTCTCCGGCGGACAGAGACAAAGGATCGGAGTAGCCCGTGCATTGGCCCTAAACCCCGGCTTCCTGATCCTGGATGAGCCGGTTTCGGCGTTGGACGTATCGATCCAGGCCCAAGTGCTAAACCTGCTGGAAGACCTCCAAAGCCGTCTCGGCCTGACCTATCTGTTTATCGCCCATGACCTGGCGGTGGTGCGACACATCTGTGACGAAACCGCCGTCATGTATCTGGGCAAAATCGTGGAGCAGACCGACACCGATCGCCTGTTCGCCGAGCCGATGCACCCTTACACCCAGGCCCTGCTCTCGTCCGTTCCCGTCCCCAACCCCAAGGTCCAACGCCGGCGGTCCCGTATCCTGTTGGAAGGGGACGTTCCCAGCCCGATCAACCCACCCACCGGATGCCGTTTCCATACCCGCTGCCCGATCGGCAAAGACCAGGAGATATGCCGGATCGAAGAACCGCCCCTGCAGGAGGAAGCGCCCGGCCATCTGGTGGCCTGCCATTTCGCCGAAGCCCGGGCCATTATCTGAGCCTCTTACCGGATTTGACCTCACCTGTCGAACCTTCCTTCCGGCGGCTGGGCCGGGACCGCACCCACTTCGTTTTCGATGCTTCAATAGAACCGGCCATCAAGGTGGGCCTCGGCGAGTCGATCCGGGTGGAAACCCAGGATGCCCACAGCGGGACCATCACCGGGCCGGAGGTGGTCTACGAAACCCTGGACCAGGTTTTGGACACCATCGGCGGAGCTAATCCGGTCACCGGCCCGATCTTCATCGAAGGCATCGAAGCGGGTGATTGCGTGACGGTGGAGATACAGCAGGTGGAAGGGGCACCGGTAACCGGCTTCGGGTATATGACCACCACCCCCACCCTCCATCCTTCGCTCATGGCCGAATCGGTCATCTGTCCCAGAACCGACTCGGGCGACGTGGCCATCCCCACCGCTCAAGGCCCGATAAGCGTTCCCTATCGACCGTTCATCGGTACCTTGGGCCTGGCACCGGCGGGCGAACCGATCCCTTCCTTCCAACAAAGTCCTCGCATCCTCGGCAACGTGGACCTGCCCGAAATCACCGCCGGCGCAACCGTGTTGCTCCGGGCGGAAGTGGATGGCGGCCTGGTTTCCCTCGGTGATGCCCATCTGTCCCAGGGCGACGCCGAGATCCATCGTTCGGCCATCGAATGCCAGGCCGATGTGCGGTTGAGATTCGGACGGGCCACCCCCGACCAGGCCGGATACTACGGACTTCCCCAGGTGAACACCGCTTCGGAGCTGGGAAGTGTCGCTCCCGGACCCGGCCATCTCGAAGACCTGGTCCGAGCCGCCTACGACGACCTGTCCCTCCGGCTGTGCCACACCGGACGATTCTCACGGGCCGAGGCCTACCGCCTGCTGGGTGCGGTCGGCACCGTTCGGATCGGCCAGGTGGTGCCGCCGGTATATTCCACCCTGGCCAAGATCGAACGCCGCTACCTAGGATGAGAGCCCTATGGTGAAACCCTCTCCGATAGTCGAATCGCTACCCCGGTCGGGTATCCGTGAAATCATGGAGATGGCCTGGACCGTCCCTGATGTGATCCATCTGGAGGTCGGGGAGCCCAACTTCGACACCCCCGCCCACGTGGTGGAGGCTGCTCATCGGGCGGCCCAGGACGGCTTCACCCGCTACACCCCCAACGCCGGAATACCGGAGCTACGGGAAGTGCTGGCCGAAAAGGTGCGTAATCGTAACCACATCGAAGCCGAAGCCGACCGGATCGTGGTCACCCCGGGTGCGGTGGTCGGGATTTACAGCACCTTGGCGGCGGCGGCCGAGGCCGGTTCCGAGATGCTGCTCAGCGACCCGGCCTGGCCCAACTATCAGCTGATGACCCGCCTGCTGGGAGTCAACTCAGTCCGCTATCCGCTGGCCGAGGAGGACGATTTCATCCCGAACGCCGCCCGGATCGAACCCCACATCACCGACCGCACCAAGGTGCTGCTACTGAACTCACCAGGTAACCCGACCGGTGCCACCACCCCCAAAGCGGCCCTGATAGAGCTGATGGAGCTGGCCAGAACCTACGACTTGTGGGTGTTGTCAGACGAGGTGTACGACGAGATCTGGTTCGACAGCCCCCATGTTTCGGCCGGCCCCTTCGACCCGGACGGTCGGGTGGTGACCTTCTTCAGCTTCTCCAAAACCTACGCCATGACCGGCTGGAGGGTGGGCTACCTGGTAGCACCTCCGGCGCTGGCCGAAAGCGTCATCAAAGCCCAGGAACCGATCTCGTCATGTGTCAACGCCCCGGCCCAGAAAGCCGCAGTGGAGGCCATCACCGGCCCCCAGGAGATGGTCGTCGAAATGCGCAACGCCTGCCGCCACCGCCGCGACCTGGTGGTGGAGCTTTTGGAAAGAGAAGGCATCGCCCATGTCCGCCCCACCGGTGCCTTCTACCTGATGGCCGATGTAAGCCGAAGCGGACTAAGCGGATACGACTTCGCCCGCCGCCTGGTCCTGGAACGAGGGGTAGCGGTCGTACCAGGGAATACCTTCGGACCAACCGGTGACAAATATGTCCGCCTGTCCCTGGCCACCGCCACCGACCCCCTGATCGAAGGGGTAACCCGCTTGGCGCAAGCTATCAACGAATGGGGATAGAAGCCTCAGTCGGAATCGGCAAGGATCTCGGCGTGTTCATCATGGTGCTCTGCCTCGGCTTCGTATGCTTCCGCCAGCCTACGAAGCATCCGAGCGGTACGGGGCCATTGGATATCTATCTGTCGCATCCATTGCCGATATTTCCGGGCAAGTTCTCGCTCTTGATCGCCGCCTTCGTACTGACTACGGACCGTAACGCCCCTTGAGTTTCTTAGACCCCTGGCCATGCCGTCCTCGATTTCCTGACTACAGAGTTCTTCCAAGACTTCTCGGACGCTCTCGTGCGGCCATACCCCGTCTTTACCGATTGGGCTACCGGAGAGCAGTTCCCCGATATACCCGTCCCCGATGCTTGTAAGGTCGTAAACCGCCAGCAAACGGCGGGCTTTGACTATCCAAGATTCCAGCACATCGGAGCTGATGTCTTCGCCGATGGCATCAATCCCAGGGAGGGTTCTCCAGCCTCCCAATATCGACCAGGCAACATCAACCGATAACGACCAAACATCCTCCACCTCATTCTGATATGCCGAATACACCAATCGGGCAAAAAACTCCGGATCGGCAGCCAGCTTCCTATGGACCGCCAAGGGAGTACGCGCCACCCCCCAGTCGAAAAGTCTGCAAAAGGCTAATTCCGACTCGAACAAAGTATCCGAATCAGGTTTTACCGCTTCAAGATGATCCAACAACCGACCTATGTAGTAACGATCCATTTCGCCAAGCACCTGCTCGATATCGCTACCGATCGCCTTGTTCAGCACCATCTCAATGCCATCCGGCCCCACAAAACCGTTGTCGTCTTTTTTCAAAGCTACAGCCAAAGCGTTGATAGCAAGCCAGGGCCTGTCATGCTCCATGAGGTTCCCAACATATTCGGAAATATCCCTCGGGTCTACACCGTAGGCGCTGATCCGGCCGATCTGCTTCCAGTACAGGTCGTTGACCGATCTGCCCTGCTTATCAAGTAGTTTCCAAACCTCGGAGCAGGGACGAAGCGCCAAGAAAACTTGGGCTTGAACTTCTAGAGGTAGGTCACGGATCTGGCCGGCGATTTTCTCTGCCCAGAGGAATCCGTCTGTTTCAGACTTTTTCCGTACCCAGCCTCCTACCAACTCTTGGATTTGGCCACTATCTGATCCTGCCCGGGCCAGCAGATCGCAAAGTGCTTCATCAGATAGTTCCAGGGCCGCGGCAATTCCGACATAGGCCGGGCATTCTGCCTGTTCCGCAACTCCTACTATGGCTTCCAAGCCTCCTGACTCCCACAATTCTCTCACCGCTCGCCTGCGCTCCTCTTCTGGTCTTTCACCCCAATCAAAAAGACGAGCCGCTTCCCCAACCCGAACATCCAACGCTGTCACGAAACTCTCTAAACACAAGCGGGTTCGAATCCGCTCTAATTTTTGGTAGGTGGCTTCGTTAAGCCCCTGAGGGAGGGAATCGTTATGAGAGCACCAATGGAGCAACCTATCTATAGATTGCCACAGGTGTAACCGTTCTTCCTCAGCAATATCCTCCGGCCGCAACTGCATCAGAGAATTCGTGACCTGATCCTGCGCCTCGGGAAAAAGGCCAAGAAACTTATCTATCCAGGGAACAAGTTTCGCCGGGTTGTTGGCGATACTGCCCATTGCAAGTCGGGCTCCTTCCTTAACAAAATGATGGAATTCTTGGGAAGTGTTAGGCGAATTGTCCAACCACTCCACACGGAAACGCGGTCGACGGATACCAAAACTCACATTGCGCCTTGACAAAACCCGACGAGCGAGAGCCTGTCCAACATCCGGATGATGCTCCAAGAGGCGGTGGAAAGTATCCAAACGCCGATCCACACAGGCACCGGTTTGGGGGTGCCAAGGCATCAAAACAGTTTTGGCGCTGTTTAATGGTCGGTTTGAAAGCTCCCCTCCCGGGTCTATAGTCGTCAGGCGAAGAAGGGATTCTATGCCCTGGGGGAAGAAGTCGGAGGACCAACAAATTGTCTCCAGTGCCCAAAGAAGCCCTGTGTGTGGAGAACTATGAAATGGGTCCCTGTGCTTATTAAATGTGTCGGTGAACATAGACCTAATCAAGGGAGAATCACCTAACAAATCTTCCTCAACGGCCTCAAGAAATACTTCGGGTGCCGCTTCGGCCAGAAGTGGGAGTTCGTTGGAAAGCTGCCGCCATAGTTTCCCCCCCTCATCCTTTCCGGCCCGCTTTAGAAGTTCTGAAACCAACGATTTCGCCCGCCCCACTCCGTCGGATTGGCCCATCCCGTGAAGTCCCATTACAGACAAAATGCCCACTCCGGAAGCTAGACCTCTCCGTAGGACAGGCGAGGCGTTAGGGTCTTTGCCTAGAAGTGGGGCGGCCCATTGATCAGCCTCCCTCATCTCCATTATGGGATCAAGAGTCCCCAATACGTCAAGTACGGCTCCGTACCACCGCTCTAAATCCTCCCCTATCACCATATGCTTGAGAAGTTCCCACGCGTCCTCGGGATTAGCTACACGCCAAAGAGTCCCTGAACGCCTAAAGGGGGGATCATCCATATGTTCCCATCTTTGTAGTAAGCGCTCTACCACCCCATAACTTTGGCCTGCAACACGGGCGACAATGTCCCGATCTCCTGGCAAATGACCGGACCAGCTTCCGACCAATACCAGGATGGCCAGGGTTTTACCTTCCATTCCCTGTGCCCAAGGGGGCCGCGCTACCTTCGGATAAACAGCAAGCGACCGCCGTAAGGAAACCAGGCTTCGTCTGGCACACACCGCATATCGGTCCGCCCGATCGGGTTCAATGCCGATACTCTTAAAGGCCTCCCGACCTTCGGCGCGGCCGATTCGAGGAAGTTCTATAAAAGGTCTCCCCGCGTCCTCTGTAGACATAGGTACTAGCACACAGTGACCTGCTGCCACCGCTGCTTGATAATTGCCCCCATCGAATAACGGGATTAGGACATTCCTGCCCTCCCCGGAAGCAAGCATCTCCCATAATTCAAGGTGCTTGATAACAAAAATATCACTTAAATTCCCCCCGTCCGTAGAAAGTGCTGCTGCCATAAACGCCACCGCCTCTTCTCGGCCTCCCGCTCTGACCCCGATAACTTGAGTACCGTCTTCCAATTTTTTCAGCATACGGTCGGCCAAGGCCTCCCGCCCTGCTAAAAGCAGGGATTCGGATAGAGATGGATCCGTACTCTCGGACCAAAGTTTCCACCAACTTTCCAGTGTGTCCGCTCCACTGAGATTAAGGCCCATTTTTTGCGAAATCCAAAACCGGGCTCCGGGTTGGGTCTCAAGCCATCCTTCAAGGTCGTCTGCGTCAAGCACTCTTACGTTATGCCATTCGCTCAATTGGCGTTTGCCCTGCGCCCAAACCTCTTTCTTCGGCCAACGACGTGGTGTGACATATACAAAGGTTGTATGTCTCGGGTCACAATCAAGCGGGTCCTTTGTCCTCTTTGCATAGTCTTTTTCCGCCTTCTGTTGAGGATTTTTTGCGGTGCTAACCTCCCATCTAGATGGTCCAGCCGGAACATATGGCGACCCACTTCCTCCATCTACCCTTAGGTCCCAACCCTGCAAATCAATACCCGCCCCGGCACGACCAGACAAGCCTGTAACACCGGGAGTGTTCTTCAACAAACACCTCACTAAACGAGGTAAATCGCCTCTGGCTTCCGATGTATTTGCCCAGCTTGCAAGTGCGCCGGCATTTACCAGTCCAGGGCGCATTCCGATGGTGCTGAGAGCCGGTGCCCTGACCACTACCCGGTCGCCATCCACTTTGAGTACTTGAGCCTCATAGGGTCCGGCACCGCTATCCATGATCCCGATTGAGTCCCCCTCTTTGACGGCCAACCCGTCTAAATCGGAATGCGCGAGGCTTCCTTCAACAACGCCGTCTGGCGATGCATGATCGAAAGCGACGATTAAAGGGGCCGACATATACCCATCCTAGGCTCCTACATCAAAAGATTAGTGGGCTTCCTGGGCTCGAAGAGGTCGAGCACCTGCTCAAATTGGCCTCGGAAGCGATCCCGCACCTTTCTACGTTCTGCGGGTTGTAATGAGGGGTAGCTCTCCGCCGTCGAGATGTCACAGCCCTTTAGTGGGATATCGAAGTGGTGAGGCGAATTCGGCTGATACCTACCGTCCTCAAGCACGTTCGTAGGCCACAAATCAAATCCCGCATCCTTGATAGCAGCGACGTTTGCCGTCCCGAACCGAGACCATCGTGACCCGAATCCCCTAATCAGCTCGCCAAGTTCATCCGGTCGGAGAATGCCATAGACCGAAAGGGTGAGCGACCCATCTCCATCCAGGCCTAGCTCCCGTAGCACTTCCCCGTATAAGGAATAGTTCAGAATGCTGTTGGTCATGATCTGTTCTATGGATTGAGCACCCACCCCAAAGTGTACAACCAACATGGCAGGCGGCGGCGTGGGTTCCTTGCGTAAACGAATTTCAATATTCAAAAGCTTGGGTTACCTCTAGATTTCTCTACTTAAGTATAGATGAAATCAGAGATTTAACAAAATTAACAGCTTAGCATACGAATCTTCAATTACTTAATAACGCCGGTTTTTGGCCCGGAATTGAAGCCTCCTCCAAGTTGGGCTGCCTTACCTTGCTAACCCCCCACCCTTGGGAAGTAAAGCCAGGGCCTTTTCTACGATTTGCCTGACCAGATCAGCCACCTCTTGGCACCAGGTATAGCTGTCTTGGTCGGCGTCTCTGATGTAGGGATGGATCATATTGTTATAGCGGGTAAATCTATCAAGATCATCATCGCCAAGACTCTGATTTATCTGTTCCTTGATACTTTCTGCCGGGCAGTCGGCAAGGAGGGTGACTATGTCTTGGCTCCGGGGGGCCGTAGCTCCCTCGGCTATGTAAGCGGCTTTGATAGCCAGTTCTGCTACCAACACCATCTGATGACACGCCAATGGCCAGTAACTCCGTTCAGCGGCGAAACCTGCCGATTCAACCAGCATTCCGGCGCGCTCTATCCAAACGGCGGCTTTATCTCCGGTGTTGGCAGGCAGTTCGCTCATACGGTTAATCATAACGCCTGCCCTAAGTAATTACAGTCTATCAAAAGGCTGGAGACTCTATTCGGCAGGTTAATCCGGTGCAGGAAGTCTTTAGTAGAGCCCTTAGTCTATCGATCTTTGATCAAGCTTGTAAAACTGTTTCGCTTGCCCTGCTCACGGTCATACAGCAGGATTCCTTCTTGGCGTACCCACATGCAAGGGCTGGTGACCACACTTTTGCGGCGTTCCAGGTCTTCTACGTCGGTGATTTTCGCATCAACCTTAAAAGGACAGTAAGGCCTGGCCGCCCTTTCGATAGCAACAGACCAATTCTTCCAGCTTTTCAGTGGCAGATCGTCCACCGCTATCAAAAGGTCGATGTCGGAAGATACCGTATCCTCACCGCGGGCTACCGATCCGAACAGGAACACCTTGTCGGGCTCAAACCGAATCACAACGGCCAGAACCTGATCCACATAGTCGCGGGGCAGGCCCGGATAAGGAAGAGGCAGGCCCTTCCACCGGGCTGAATCCTGCTCGGCCCTTAAGTCCCGTTCTGGCAGGGTTAGCTTTGGTGGGGGTTGTCCGCCCTCTTCTTTGCTAATAATCAGAGAGTTCATGCCAAGGCCTCCTCAACCCTTCGCATGACCAGATCAGCCATTCTCTTGAATCTGAGATAAATATCCTGGTCAGCATCCTCGCCCTCTGGATATAAAGCGATGTAATAACTTGAGAACTCATCTAATTTATCCTTGTCAAGAACCTTGGTGACCTGTTCCCTAATCCTTGCCGCCGGACAGTCGGCTAAAAGAGCATATATATTATGGCTCCTGGGAACCGGAACTTCATGGTCGATATAGACGGACTTAATGGCCATTTCTGCCATCCTCACCAGATGATGACAAGCTTCCGACCAGTTTCTCCGGCCGGCCAAAAAACTCGCCGTTGCCGCCTGGGTTCGGGCACGCTCCATCCAAACGGCTGCTTCGGATCCGTTATTGTCCGGGAGGTCGCTCATGACGAAATCATACCGCCCTACCTAGACCAACCGTCAGAGTAACAACGGGTGGGAAGGGTTTATTCGGTGGGGTTGTCCCTCTCCAGGGTGGCCTCGTCCACCAGCAGCGTCACCGTGTTATCCAGTATCTGCAGGAAACCTCCCCCGATGGATGGGCTGATCTGATCTCCTCCGGTGTGGATGGTCACCGTGCCGGAGGCCAGCGCCGCCATCAGAGGCTCGTGATGGGCCAGGATCCCGATCTCGCCGTCCACGGTCTTGGCCACCACAAACTCGGCCTCGCCGGACCAAAGCAGCTCCTCGGGCGAAACCACGTCCACCCGCATGGGAGTGGTACCCACCGCCATCAGGCAGCCGCCTCCTGGATGGTACGGGCCTTGCGGATGGCATCATCGGCCCCGCCGATCATGTAGAAGGCCTGTTCAGGTAGATGGTCGAGTTCGCCGTCGAGCAGCATCTTGAACGATTCGATGGTTTCCTGCCTCGATGTGTAGATACCGGCCTGGCCGGTGAACTGCTCGGCCACGAACATCGGCTGCGACAGGAACCGCTGGATACGGCGAGCCCGGGCCACGATCAGCTTGTCCTGCTCGGAAAGCTCGTCCACACCGAGAATGGCGATGATGTCCTGCAGGTCCTTGTAGCGCTGGAGCACCCGTTGGACATCGATGGCCACCTGATAATGGTCATCGCCCACGATCTGCGGATCCAAGGCCCGGCTGGTGGAGTCCAGCGGATCGACCGCCGGATAGATGCCCAAGGCCGTCAACGGACGGCTCAGCACGGTGGTGGCGTCCAGATGGGCGAAGGCGGTGTGGGGTGCCGGGTCGGTGATATCGTCCGCCGGCACATATATGGCCTGCATGGAGGTGATCGACCGGCCCTTCAGTGAGGTGATCCGCTCCTGGAGGAAACCCATCTCACCGGCCAGGGTGGGCTGATATCCCACCGCCGAAGGCATCCGCCCCAGCAGGGTGGACACTTCCGAACCGGCCTGGGTGAAACGGAAAATGTTGTCGATGAACAGCAGCACGTCCTGGCGTTGAACATCGCGGAAATACTCGGCCATGGTCAGGGCGGACAACCCCACCCGCAGCCGCACCCCGGGGGGCTCGTCCATCTG
The DNA here is from genome assembly GCA_009841075.1 of Acidimicrobiia bacterium. GTDB lineage: Bacteria > Actinomycetota > Acidimicrobiia > Spongiisociales > Spongiisociaceae > Spongiisocius. Next base: position 37,595 of record VXMP01000007.1, read on the forward strand.
GCCGAACACCAGGGCGGCCTGGTTGATGACACCGGTCTCCGACATCTCCAGGAACAGGTCGTTCCCCTCTCGGGTGCGCTCCCCCACTCCGGCAAACACCGAAACACCGTCGTGCTGGGTGGCCACCCGGTTGATCATCTCCTGTATGAGCACTGTTTTTCCGACCCCGGCACCGCCGAACAAGCCGATCTTCCCGCCCCGCAGGTAGGGGCAGATCAGGTCGAGCACCTTGATGCCGGTCTCGAACACGTCCTTGGTGGGTTCCACCTCCTCGAAGGGCGGGGCAGGGCGGTGGATAGGCCAGCGCTCGCCGGTGAACTCCAGGTCGGGGGCGTCCAAGGAGTCGCCCCACATGTTGAAGATGTGACCCAGGGTCTGATCGCCGACCGGCACCGAGATGGGTGCCCCGGTATTGCGCACCATAGCCCCTCTGACCAGGCCGTCCGTCGGTGCCATAGCCACTGCTCGCACCCGGTTTCGACCCAGATGCTGAGCTACTTCGGCCACTACGACCTTGTGCTCGCCTTCCACGTCGAACTCGATCTCGAGTGAGTGCAGGACTTCGGGAAGCCCCTCCCTGGGGAACTCCACGTCAACCACCGGTCCGGCGACCTTGGTGATCCTTCCTACGCTGACAGCTACTGCCATTTGTTACTCCATTTCAGCTCGCCGACAGCGCCTGGGCGCCGCCCACGATTTCGGCTATTTCGGTGGTGATCTCGGCCTGTCGGGCCTGGTTGGCGGTGCGGGTGAGAACCTTGATGAGCTCCTCGGCGTTGTCGGTGGCGGCCTTCATCGCCCTTTGCCGGCTGGCATGCTCGGAGGCGGAGCTTTCCAGCAGATGGCCGTAGATGGCCGACTCCACATAGCGGGGCAGCAACCTCCCCAAGATGACACCCGGATCCGGCTCGAACTCATAGGAAACCGCCACCTCCGATCCCGCCGTTCCCTCATTTTCGTCATCGGAGACGGGCGGGGTGACCGGCAGCACCTCGGTACGGGTGGGAACATAGGACAAAGCCGAGCGATACACCGTGAAGAAGACGTCCACCGCATCCACTGCACCGGACCGATATTCCGTCATCAAGGCGGTAGCGATCCGGCGGGCATCGGCGTAGGTGGGCTGATCCGTCACCGCCAGAAAGCTTTCGGCGATTTCGTAGCCTCGGAAAGCGAAATATGTCTGGGCCTTTTTCCCCACGGCGAACAGGCGAAGCTCCACCCCCCGGGCACGTTGTTCGACCATAAAGCGCTCCGCCCTCCTCAGCACCGAAGAGTTATAGGCACCGGCCAGCCCGCGATCGGAGGTCACCACCAGCACCCCCATAGTGGTGAGATCCCGGCGTTCCAGCAGCGGATCGCTCGCATCCCCCGAGGCCCGGGCCACGTTGCGGATCACCTCGATCATCTTGTCGGCGTAGGGTCGGGAGGCGTGGACCCGCTCGCGGGCCTTAACGATGCGGGAGGCGGCGATCAGCTCCATCGCACGGGTGATCTTCTTGGTGGATTCGACGCTCCGAATCCGCCGGCGGATAGCTCGTAGTTCGGCGCTGGCCATGTCGGAGGGTTACTCCCCTCCCCCGAAACTGTCCTTGAAAGCGGCAATCGCATCCTCTAGGGCGCTTCCTTCGGGGAGCCGGCCGGTGCGGGCGATGGTGTCCAACACATGGGCGTGCCGAACCCGAACGAACTCGCGCAGGGCGGTCTCCGCCCGGGAGATGTCTCGCACCGGGATATGGTCGAAGTGCCCTTCCGTAACCGCGAAGATCGCCAACACCTGCTCCTCCACCGGAACCGGGGCGAACTGGGGCTGTTTGAGGACTTCCACCACCCGACGTCCGCGCTCCAGCTGGGCCAGCGACACCGCATCCAGCTCGGAGCCGAACTCGGCGAAGGCTTCCAGCTCACGATATTGGGCCAGGTTGAGACGAAGGGTTCCGGCCACCTTTTTCATGGCGCTGATCTGGGCGTTACCCCCCACCCGTGAGACCGAGATACCGGCATTCATGGCCGGGCGGATACCGGCGAAGAACAGGTCGGTTTCCAAAAAGATCTGGCCGTCGGTGATGGAGATGACGTTGGTGGGAATGTAGGCGGAAACGTCGTTGGCCTTGGTCTCGATCAACGGGAGACCGGTCAAAGACCCTCCCCCCAGCTCGTCCGACAGCTTGGCGCAGCGCTCCAGGAGCCGGCTATGCAGGTAGAAGACGTCGCCAGGGAAGGCCTCCCGACCAGGGGGACGCCTCAAAAGCAGCGAAATCTCCCGATAGGCCACCGCCTGCTTGGAAAGGTCGTCGAAGATGACCAGGGCGTGCTGACCGTTATACATCCAGTGCTGACCGATCGCCGAGCCTGAATAGGGGGCATACATCTGCAGGGCGGGCGGGTCGGAAGCCGGGGAGTTGACCACCACGGTGTATTCCATGGCACCGGCTTCATCCAAGGCCGCCACCACTTCGGCAACGGTCGAAGCCTTTTGCCCGATGGCCACATACACGCAGTTGACCTGGTCGGGTGTGCCCAGGAACTGTTGCTGGTTGATGATCGTGTCCACCACCAGGGCGGTCTTGCCGGTCTGTCGGTCGCCGATGATCAGCTGGCGCTGGCCTCGCCCGATCGGGGTCATCGAATCGATCGCCTTGATACCGGTCTGGAGCGGTTCGGTAACCGGCTGGCGTTGAACCACAGAAGGGGCCTGGGTCTCCAGCAGCCGCCGCTGGGTCTGGGGGATATCACCCTTACCGTCGATGGGCTGGCCCAACGGGTCCACCACCCTACCCAGCAAGCCGTCGCCCACCGGAACCGAGAGGACGTGACCGGTCTGGTGAACGGCGTCCCCTTCCTCGATGTGGGAGGCGTCGCCCATCAAAACCACCCCCAGGTCCTCCTCGTCGAGGTTGAGGGTCACACCTATGAGACCGCCCGGGAACTCCATGAGCTCCGAGGCGGCCGCGTTGGGGAGCCCGGAAACCCGAGCCACGCCGTCCGCCACAGACGTGACGTAGCCCACCGTCTCCTCCTCCAGGTTGGGAGACCAGCTCGCCACGTGCTCCTGCAGTACGGCGGTAATGTCTTCGGGACTTATGGTCAACTGAGCCATTTCGATTTCAACTCCTAAACGTTTGGTCTAAGCCCTGGTTAAAGCGGGTCGTCTCATCCGACCACCGTGTCCCGCAGCTGCGACAGGCGGGTACGTACCGAGCCGTCAATCACCGTGTCGCCTATCCGGGCCACTATCCCCCCCAGGATCGATTCGTCCAACACCACCCGAACCTCCAGCTCGTTACCCATGCGCTTCCCCAGAGCCCGGGCCAGCCGTTCGACCGTTTCATCGTCCAGGGGGATGGCGCTTCTAACCTCCGCCACCGCCCGATCGCGGGCTGCCGCCCAACGGGCGGTGAGCTGGTCGGCTATCGCCATCAGGTCGTCGCCCCGCCCTAAACCCACCGCAAAGCTCACGAAGGCGACGGTAAGCCGGTGGGCCTGGGTGCTGAGCAGGTCGTCGATAACCGCCTGCTTCCGGTGGATCGGGAGCCTACGGCTGCTCAACGCCTCCTGCAGTTCTTCGGAACCTTCCAAGGCTCGGGCTATCACGTACAGCTCGTTCTCGATCCGCTCCAGAGCCCCTTCGCTCCGGGCCATCTCGAAGATGGCGGCGGCGTAACCCTGAACCGATGCGGATGACATCTAAGAACCGGTCTCCAGTTCGGCCAGATAGTCGTCGACCAAAGCCAGCTGGGTTTCGCGGTCCAGGCTGCGGCCCACCACCTTCTCGGCCAGGTCGATGGAAAGATTGGCCACCGTTCCTCGGGCTTCGGCCAGCGCCCGAGCCGTTTCCGCGTCGGCTTCCTGACGGGCCCGGGTCATTATCTCCTCGGCTTCCTGCTGAGCCCGGGCAATCGTTTCGGAACGGACCGTCTCGGCAGCCTGTCGAGCCTCTTCAACGATGCGGGTAGCTTCGTCCTTGGCCCCGGCGATCTGCTCCCGATAGTCGGAAGCCATCTGCTCGGCCTCCTGTTTGGTGTTCTCGGCCGCCTCCAGCTTGGAGCGCTCCGCCTCCTGGCGCTTGGACAGGGTTTCGCCCAGGGTGGGGACGACCCAGCGCCAGATGAAAAAGAAAATAATGGCGAAAGCGATAATCCCCGCGATCAGCTCGGAGGTCTCGGGCAGCAACAGATCAAGGCCACCGCTTTCGGCTTCTTCGGCTGCTATCACCAGCGGGGCCGCCGCCATGTATCGCCTCTTCAGGTTGTTCATCAGCCGATGAAGAACAGCACAAAGCCGATCAGGGCCAGCGCCTCGGTAAAGGCGATACCCAAGAACATGGTGGTGCGGACCGTCCCTTCCATCTCCGGCTGTCGGACCATGGCGGTGATGGCGTTGCCCACCACAATTCCGATGCCGATGCCGGGACCTACGGCCGCCAGACCGTAGCCGACCAGGTTGAGGCTCCCGCTGATCTCGCCGGTTAGTCCCGCTTGGGCCAGCACAAGAGCCCCCTGCGCTACAGCATAAACTGCGTCCATCCTTCGTTCTTCCTTTCCGGTTGTCTTATCGTCTAATTACTTGTTTGTTTCAATAACCTTACGGCCCATATCAGTGGGCAGGCTCCAGCGAAGTTTGTATGTAGACCGCCGAGAGCAGGGTGAAGATGTAGGCCTGCAGGATCGCCACGACCAGCTCGAACACCCAAATCGCCAGGCCGAAGACGAACCATACGATCCCGATCCCGGCCTTGATTCCGATGTCGCCTACCCCGCCCAGGAACAGCACGCCCGACACGAGTAGCAGGGTCAGCATCAGATGCCCGGCCACCATGTTGGCGAAGAGCCGCACCGCCAGCGTGATGGGACGTAGCACGAAGATCGAAACCAGCTCGATCAGTCCGACCAGCCAACGCAGTGCCAAAGGCACCGACTTGGGCCAGATCGTGTCGATGAAGTAGTGCTTGAAACCGTTCTTGGCGAACCCCACGAACACGAAAATCACCCAGGTAACCATGGCCAGAAAGGCGGGTATTGCCATCCGGGAACTGATCGGAAAGTTAATCAGGGGGGTGACCTTAAAGACGTTCCCCACCAGTAGGAAAAAGAACAGCGACAGCAGGTAGGGCAGGTAGCGCATGCCGTGAGCGGTTCCGATCACCCCTTTGGCGATGTCGTCGCGGACGAAACCGACCAAGGACTCGATGGCGATCTCGAAGCGGGAGGGAACCAGCTGCTGTCTACGCAGACCTACAAATAAAGCCCCCAACACGATGGCCATGGCGGCGAAGATGAGGAACACCGTTCGGGTGAAATTGAAGCCTCCGATGGAGAACAGTGGAGTGGTGAACTCGAACAGCTCGTTGATATCGGTGGGCGCGCATATGACCTCGCCCTCCACATCGCAGGCAGAAACCGCCAGAACTGTCACATCACCCATGCGACCGAGTACTCCTTTTCTCTGCTGACCGGGTTCCTTCGACCGGATTTGATTGTAGGGGGGTTCGCTTCCTTCCGAGCCGCGCCGCCTCCCAGAGGAGAATCGCCAGGTAGGTGGATATAACGGTCAGGCCGAGAGCCAGGCGATCCACCTCCAATAGGGCGGCTACCGCCAACATGGTGGCTGCCGTCAATCCGAGACGGGCGACGAACCCGAATAACGCACCGGCATGATAGGCCCCGAGCGATATTCTCGCCAACCGTGACATCAGCATCCCGGACAGGAGATAGTACCCGACCACGATGGCCAGCCCGATCGCGGCGGCTATCGCCCCCCGCAGGCCTCGGACAACACCGAAAATCGCCAGGGCAAGCGGGCCGACAATCACCATGCGGCGTAGCATGGAAAGGGCCAGGTTCCACTCGGCGGGGGGGCGTGCCGCCAGGTAGTGCTCCACCTCTTGGCGAGATATTCCATCCGAAGCCGACCGGGGCCGGGTATCAGCTGCCAAGGGGCTGCCTTCCGGTGGGGGTTCGACCCACCATCCACAGGCGATAGAACCCGCTGCCGGAACCGGCGATGATGCCGATCACCACCAACCAGGGAGAGGTGTTGAGCCATTGATCGGCAGCCAGGCCGAGCAGGGTACCGGCCATGATCGAACCGAAAAAGGCCCCGCCGTTGATCCACCCCTCGGTAACTGCGGCAGTGGCCCCCTTATGGGCGGATTGCAAGGCGTTACCCGCGGAGGACGGGGCGTTTTCAGGGCGGGGACCAGGCTGTCCGAGGGCGTCGGGCATCAAGCGGGGATGGTAGCAAGCTTGTGATTGTCGTCACAATTAGGAGCCCGGCTATAAACCTATTCCTACGACATGACTAGGATGCGACTAGTCATGCTGGCGGTTATAGAAAGGGGCTCCTGTAATGACCATTCGGAACGATCTAATTGGCGCTGCCGAGTTCAAAGCTCGGTGCCTGCAAATCATGGATCATGTAAAGGAAACGGGCACTGAGGTAACCATCACCAAACACGGCCATCCGGTTGCCAAACTGGTCCCCGTTACCTTCCCCACCAGGCGGCCGCTTATCGGATCCTGCCGGGATTCTCTGGTAATCCATGATGAGGAGGACCTGATCCCTTCAACATTGGATGAATGGTCGGACTGGGAAGACGGATTGCTGCTTGGCCCGGACGAAGTGACTAATTCCTGATGTTACTGCTGGACACCAACGCCTTGTTATGGGTGACACAGGATAACCCTCGCCTCTGCCCCCGTGCCCTGAAAATAATCCGAGAGGGGTGGTATGTCGACTCGGTAGCCGTTTCGGTCGTAACATTTTGGGAGATCGCCATGCTGGCGGAACGGAACCGACTGAACCTGGAATGCACCCCGGCCCGGTGGCGATGCGAACGGCTAGAGGAAGGGCTGCGTGAGTTACCACTCCATGGTACCGAGGCAGTGCACGCGGTGGCATTAGGAAGGGAAGGGTTCCACCAAGACCCTGCCGACCGTTTTATCGTCGCTACAGCCATACTCGGCGGACACACCCTATTAACAACCGACCGAAAAATTCTGGCCTGGCCTGGGCATCTCAACCGGATTAACGTGAGCAGGTAGCCCTTATCCGGCATCCTCCAGTAAAGGAAGGACGCAGAAAGCGGTGCCATTGTGCTTGGTCACCAAGTTTCACCCGCTCATCTTTCGTCGATGTCCAGGAAGGGGGTTAAGAAGTACCTTTGTCTGCCCCCGGTATGGCCCGGGCCACGGTCCAATCGCCTCGACGATAAAGCACCGACTTAACCTGGGTGGGCTCGCACTTCAAAGCCTGTGCCAGCCCCGCCATGCCCGAACCGGGCTCTATGCCGGTTAGTCGTTCCACCAAGGCCCATCCGGGAACCAGATCATCCTGATGGATAACCCGGGCAACCAGCGACATGTCGGAACGATCGAGAATTAAGAGCAGGAAGTCTTCGATCTCGCCCTGTCCGGCCAGGGCGAAGGGTCGGCCGGAGCCCAGTGCCGGTCCGTCCATCCTCGTGTCGGGAAAGGTTATAGAAATATGGTTACCGTCCGCCGACTCGAATCGGAGTGAATCGTTGGGCTTGACCCCCAAGGCTTTGGCGGCCGGAGTGCCCAGGCGCCTACCGCTGCCCCGTATCAGGTCGTGGTTGATTTTGATGAGGAGCCCGACCCGTTCCCGACCCAGAATGAAAACCCCTCGGGTATTACGGGGCGACTCCGCGGGATACACATACTTCTCATCGGGTGACCTCATCCTGATCCGTCCTTTTTCGAGAACGAAGGCCGCCGCCCTGGCGTAGGAACGAACCGAGGTCTCCCGGGCACCGAAGGTTTCGTACATTTGTTCGGCGAGATCGTCCAGCAACATCGAGCCCTTTTCTTCCAGAATCGACTTCATGGAGGCAGCTATCCCTTGGTATTCGGGATAGCCCCACTCGCTCAGAGCCCAGTGGTTCATGCTGGTCCGTACGAAGCGTCCGTCCCTCGAAAGAACATTGCCTGTCGATCGGGGCGAGCGCTTTATTTCCAGGTATTCCAGCATCTCGTCAACCGTCATCGGCCTCTGGTGATCGTCCAGGGCCAGGGCACATTTGTCGGTGATCGGTCCCCTCCAACGCACCATCTGTCCCTTCAACAACCGACACCGGTTGTTACGGGTGAGCCATAGATCCATGAGGTCCTCCCGCATTCCCCATCGGGCCAGAGACCGCCGAGCCGACTGGTAATCGATGCGCCCGAATCGATCGGCGCGGCCGAGAATGGCCGGGGTGGGATCATCCGACGCGGTTGCCTTGTGCTTCCACCAGCTGCCATCCCTCAGGTAAGGCCCGGCCAGGGTCAGGAAAACCCGCGAGTAGTCGGGTGTATTCGGGGGTGATTCCAAAGCACTTTTGACCAGAACCTGGGGTGCGGCCACTCCGAGCCGGCGTTGAATCGAATCCACCTGGTGACTGATGGGACGACCCGGAATGGTGTCGCAGAAGTTGATCAGCCGATTCATGAGACTTTGCTCGATTTGGCGTACCCGCTGATGGGTTAGCCCTACCAGATCGGCGGTTTCCTTTAAGGTGGGGCGGCGTTCCTCCAACGGGCCCTGCCGGAACCGAAAGATCCTCGCCTCCCGATCGGACAGCTTCGCCACCCATCGTTCCAGCACCTGAAAGGGATCCGGGGGCGCTACCGACAGGTCTTGCAGTCGAACCTTCGCCAAGGAGTCCCACTCTTCAAGGGTGGTTACCTTTTCTTTGAGAAGGTCCAAGGCGTCACCCAGGGTCTCGGCCTTCGACTCCGACCGAGCCCAGGCCGCGATGCCGGCCAGAATAGGTATCTCCCGAAAGGTGGCCGGAACCATCAGGTGCTCGACCGGCTTCGGCATATAAGGCCGGGTTTCGGCGGGGGCGAGCTCGGTGCTTTCGATCACACAGAGCAGGTCGATAAGGGTTTTGGGGCCGACCGCAGGCCATTCCATAACCTCGCTCACCAATAAAGGGCGTTGAAGACGGCCGGGTTGGTTGCTGCGGACAAAACGGTCAACCGCATTACGGGTGCGACTGCGAAAAGGCAGATCAGAGAGCAACTGCAACGGGAAACCGGCCGGGATGGCAACGTCTGTCAGTGGGACCGGCAAGGCGGTCAGACATTCTCCCAACCTCTTCCGGGCGGCACCGACCAGAGTAGGCTGGGCAACACGCTCCAGGAAGTTTCGGTCCAGGTCGCCCAGCAGCAGATTGTCGTCCTGCGCCAGCCGTTTTAGGGAAGCCGGTGCCTCGACCCCTCCGTGCGACCGGCGATAAGGCCTGGGAACGAGCGGGCATCCGGCGGCTCCCCAGGGCGTTCCTGCTCCCGGCTGTTCATGGCCGCTGCCATTGATCGACGGGGGTTTACTATAAGATTTAGAGCCATTGATGTTGTTCATAGGTTTTGAATATACCAAAGGAAATATTTGGATAAGCCAAAACTAAAAGATTTTTATGTCAAATTTTAAGAATATTTTGAAAGAAGGACAACAACCCGAAACCTAGTAGAACAAGGTAGCCTGCAGAGCTTCGGCCAACCAGAGCCCCTTGGGATGACCGATTGCCGCCCGAAGGTCTCTTGGTTGATCGATGTCGAGCAGAAACCCAGGGGTGGCCAAAATCGCCGGAACCGGTCGGGTAGCCAGGTGGCGATGGAAGCTGCCCTTCCCATACCGAAACCGAAAAGCATCCCATCCTCCCAGGGCGGAAGTGCCTCCGTCGTAGGACGGTGCCACCACCCTTTCCTTGATTATCAGGAGGTTGAGCACGCTTTTCACCTCATCGGAGGTCAGGCAGGGAAGGTCGGCGTGGATGATCAGCCAAGGTCTACCGCCAGCTTGCCGGACCGCGGCTCGGGCGGCCCCGTTCAGTCCTTGGCCGGAAGGTTCGGCGATCACCGGATAATGGGAACCACGGGCCCATTCCCGAACCGAATCAGAGGCGGTGACGATGTGGGGGATAGCTCCGGCCCCTACCACCGTTTGGGCGGTGTGTTTGGCCAAAGCCCGAGCCAAATCTGCCCGTAGGTCGGGTTGCAGTGCTTTGGCCAGCCTCCGAAAGGCGTCGCGGAAGGAACGGATCGGAAGTGCCACCAAGGGTTCACTCGTCGGCATGGTCGATCCGGGGTAGAGGGTGGGGTTTCAAGCGTCGAGGCAGCGGGCGTTCGTCGATCGGGAGGTGAAGGGCCGCAGCGATGAGGTTGACCCCGATGGCGATCCACCACATCAGGTCGTAGGAGCCGGTGTGATCGTATATGTAACCGCCCAGCCAGACTCCGGTAAAGCTTCCGATCTGATGGGATAGGAAAACCACGCCGAACAGGGTGGCCAGGTAGCGCACCCCGAAAACCTGCTCCACAATGCCCGAGGTTAGAGGAACCGTGGCCAGCCACAGCAATCCCAGACCCACCGCAAACAGGTAGATTGCCGGTTCGGTCCGAGGTGCAATCAGCATCGCCAGGGTGATTACCGACCGCAGGATATAAAGGGTGCTGAGGCCCCGCTTCTTGGACCATCTTTGTCCGTACAGACCGCTTCCGAAGGAACCGAAAATATTGAACACCCCGATTAAAGAGATAGCAACTGCACCCACGATTGCGCCCAGGCCCAGATCCTGCACAAAGGCCGGGAAATGAACGGTGATGAAGGCTATGTGGAATCCGCAGGCGAAGAATCCTGCGTTCAAGAGCAGATAGCCCCGATGAGAACGGGCCTCCACCAGGGCCTCGCCCATGGTCTGGTCGGTGGTTTCTTCCCCCTTGGCGGTGGTGGTGTTGGGGACCAGGAAGGCCAAGGGGACGATTACCAGACTGATGGCCGCCAACCAGAGCAGGGCCGATTGCCATCCGAAGGAGCCGATGAACCCCTGGCCTATCGGGGAGAAAAACACCTGGCCCATGGATCCGGCGGCGGTACCCAATCCCAGCGCCAGTGACCGATGTTGGGGTCCGACCGCTCGGGCTATTGCCACCATGGCCAGAGAAAAAGCGGTGAAAGCCACCCCCGCCCCCACTACCACCCCGGCGGTGAGGTGGAGTATCAGAACATCCTGGGCTTGCGCCATCCCCCAGATACCGGCCGAGTAGACGACCGCTCCCCCCACCAGAATGTATCGAGGTCCGTATCGGTCGGCCAAGGCACCGGCAAAAGGAAGCCCGATCCCCCAAAGCAGGTTCTGTATGGCCAGGGCCAAGGCGAAGGTCTCCCTCGTCCAATCCTGAGCGAGGGTCATCGGCGTCAGGAACAAGCCGAATATGGAACGAATCCCGAACCCGATCATCCCGATCAGACACCCGGCGATTATGACCGCCGCCGGGGACTTCCAAGCCGGAGATCGGATGTTGGAGGGGGTGACCAAGATGACTCCTTTTTTCTGTCCGCCGCCACCACCGAATGCTAGGCCCCCGAACCTAAAGTCCCACAGCACCATCCGCCAACGTCCTCAACCTTTAGAGGAGGAGCGGAAACCCGGGATTTCGTCCGGAAAAAGTGCCCTGTTTGTCAATCACGAACCTACTTGAACAGACCGTTTCGGGACACTCCCACTCAAGGCCAACCGCCTTCCATCTAGGTGGTTTGAGGCACTTCGGGAGCGTTTTTTCGCGTTCTCAAATAAGAGGGTTGAAAATGTCCGTGGCCCATGATACGTAGGGGGTTGCCAAGCACCGAAGGCCGGGTAAGAGGAATGGTATCC
>VXMP01000012.1 GCA_009841075.1 Acidimicrobiia bacterium
GGGTTCTGGAGCGACTCGTGGGCGGCGGCGGCCCGGACCGCTTGCAGGGACGAGTTCGGCACCTACCTGGCCTCGTGCAATACGGTGTCGGCGCTCGTTTGGACCGGCTCGAACACCGACGGGACCAAGCACGCGAACCCCCTGGGCGGCGGCGTCCAGGCGCGGGCCGGCCGGTTCTATAGTTCGCAGAGTTTCTCGGCGGCCACCGTGAATGCGGACTCCAACTACAACATGCTCGCGGTCTCGCAGGTGTTCCGGGTGGAGCCGCCGCCGCCGGCGGTGACTGCCAACTATACGCAGGTGTATGAGGGGGAGCGGAAGGTGATCGTGTTCGAGACGCAGGCGTTGAGCGTCGACTTCACGGTCAGCGCCGTGGGTGGTTTGACGGCGAACGATTATCGTATTTTTTCGCCGCACGGCTCGGCGACGCCGGTGTCGGGGACGAGCTGGAGGGCGACGGCGAGCAACGGTTTGGTGAAGTTCGGGTTGGAGGGTGTGGATGATGGTGAGGCTGATCCGGGTGAGGTGTTGCGGGTGACTTTGCGGACGAACGAGGGTGCCCGGGGGCAGGCGGATATTAGGGTGCGTGATGGGGAGCGTCCGTTGAGTTTGCTGTTTCGGGTTAAGCGGGGTAGCCCTACGGAGGAGTGGGTGGAGACGGATCGTCCGGCTGTGGTGTTGCGTGAGGGTGGGGCTGATGTGTCGTATCAGCTGATGGTGAGTAAGCCCGCTCGCGGTTATGAGACGGCTCGGGTGCATATTTCGCCGAACGCGGCGGAGGTTTATCGTATTGATAATATCCGGCCGGGCCCGTGGGATGATGACCGGTTTATTTATCGTGATCCGGGTCCGCATATGCATGGTGATTCCACGAGTTTGATTATTGGTGTGGATGGATGGTCGACGGTGACGTTTGGGGCGGGTCAGGATGAGGATGCTCATAATCATGGTTTGACTTTGTATCATCGGGTGTCGCCGCGGGCTTTGGCTTATTCGTCTAAGGGCGGCGGTGAGGTGGCCGGTTTGCCTGGTTATAGGGAGCCTGAGTTTCAAATTTGGCCTAGGTTGGATGGCCCGGATTCGCGGTGGTTCGCCAACGGTTTGCCGGGAACCCCCTATGCCGCCCCGTTGGCGTCGGGTTGTTATTTGCCGAGTCAGCAGGTTGCGTGTTGGACGTGGCCGTTGTCGGTGCAGATCGTGGATGATGATAAGTGGGAGCAGGAGCTGGTGTATGCCCGCCATGATCCTGGGGCGAACGATGGAAATGGCGGCCCGGATGGGAATTGGGTGTTGGCCTCAGACGGCGGCCTGCGCAAGGCGCTGCCGGCGGTGTTGGCACCGGGGTCGGAGTATACGTTTTATGTTCGTTTGGCGGTGGATCCGGCTACTTTGCCGAAGGATGGTACGGTGTCGCAGAATCAGACGGAGAACTATTTTGTGGGTGGGCAGTTGCGGTCGAGGCAGGTTGATGTTTATCCGCCGACGTTCCTGCCTAAGCGGATCCCGGTTTGGGTGAGGGTTAAGGGGGCGTTGAACGACGGGCATGGGGTGCCGGATATGCGTTTGTTGATTACTCCGCATTCGCGTGCGGGGGTGAGGCCTAATACTGGCACCTATTTTATTACGGACACGTCTGGGACGAGGAATCATCCGTCGGTGGAGGCGGATTACAATTATCGGGATAACACCCTACCGGGGGAGAAGGGTGATTTGTTGTTTTGGGATGAGCCGATGGCGGTGACGATTAAGGTTCGTGAGGATGCGCCTTTGGGTGTTGTCCGGGGTATTAGCGTGAACTCGGATTCGGGGATGCTGACGCGCCCGGGTTGTGGGCGGGGCTGGTCGAAATATAACTGTTCGGGTGATTATTTCGGATACTATTTTTGGGACGGTGCCGACATCGGGATCGGCCTTGTTGAGGATCTGCAGACTCGTGGGCAGTTCTCGGCGCAGAACTTCGCTCCTCGTTCTCCGGAGGAGATTTTGGAGTTTGTGAAGCAGTCTAATTTCGGTAATGAGGGGGAGCTGTTTGTGCCGTTCGCTGACGTGACCGAAAACCGGGCTGGTGTCACGGATGGTGGGCGGGTGTCTGTTATTGAGGGCGAGTCGGCCCGTTTTATTGTCACCCTTACGCCTGCGCCGTCTGAGCCGCGGGCGGTGCAGGTTAACGTGGTCCGCCGGGAGGGTTCGACGGCGCTGGGTTTGGACGGTCAGTTGGGGGTTCGGACGGTGATGGTGGGGCCGTCGGGTTCGACTGATTTGGTTATCCCCACTTCCGACAACGATGCTCATGGCGATAACGGCTATTTGTATGTGACGGTCGTGTCCAATCCGACTTATCGGGTCAGCAGCTTCGGCGGGGTGGGGGAGATAGACGTGTTGAATGATGATGTTGAGATGGTTTACGACCGGGTGCGGATATCCCGGGTTACCGATTCTTCGGCGACTGTGGTGTGGGACGCGCAGCCTGGTGTGGGGTCGTATGAGGTGATCTGGTTGGAAGGCACCACCACCAGCCCACAAACCATGTTCACGTCTTCGACGTCGGTTGTGTTGACGGGTTTGGAGGCGGGGGTGTCATATGATGTGGCCGTTTTGGACGACTGGTGGAACCGGGTCGGCAATGTCGAGTTTTTAACGTTGCAGCCGGGTGGCGGTGAGAAGGTTTATCCGGTGGTGTCCGTCACCGCAGGTGGTGACATTATCGAAGGCGGCACCGCGTCGTTTACTGTGACGGCTGTTCCTGCGCCGACGGCACCTTTGACAGTTCCGGTGTGGGTCAGCCAACAAGGTGCCTACGCGGCGGATGGGGTGCGTGGTGTTCGTAATGTGACGATCCCCACCACCGGTTCTGTCACCTTCGAGATAGCCACTGTCGACGATAACGCTGATGAGCCGGATGGTGCTGTTGTGGCGACCCTGGAGCGGGCCCGCCTCGGCTACATGCTCGGCGTGGGGTCGCAGGCTTCGGTTGCCGTGGCCGACAACGACGACCCGTCAACGTCGCCGGAGATCACCGTCACGGCGGGCGGGCCGGTAGAAGAAGGCACCAACGCGGTGTTCACTGTCACCGCTGATCCGGCACCGGCTGCGCCGGTCACGGTGAACGTGTCGGTAAGACAGGTCGGCGATTTCGGTGTGACGGCCGCCTCGCAAACGGTCACGATCCCCACTAGCGGCAGCGCCACTCTGAGCGTCGCCACCACAGACGATGATACTGATGAGCCGCACGGTTCGGTCAGCGTAACCCTAAACACAGGTGACGGCTACACCGTTTCTGCCACCCAGTCCCGGGCTACGGTGCAGGTGGCCGACAACGACCTACCCAAACCGCAAATCAGTATCACCACGGTCGGTAGCGGGGTTACCGAAGGGTCAGACGCACGGTTTTTTGTGGTAGCGGTTCCGAAACCGTCTGCGCCGCTAACGGTTAACGTCACGGTCGGACAGGACGGTGACTACGGTGCCACAACGGGTTCGAGGACGGTTACGGTCGGTACCGGCGGGTTCGCCACATTGAATATCGCTACCAAAGATGACAGCACCGACGAAACCAACGGGTCAGTAACGGTGACGGTCAACGCCCAAACCGGCTACACCATCTCCGGCAGCCAAAGTTCGGCCACAGTCAACGTCGCCGACAACGATGATCCGCCGCCCGTCACCCCGGAGGTGAGCGTCACCGCAGGCAGCGGGATCACAGAAGGCGGTAACGCGTCGTTCACGGTCACGGCCAGTCCCGCACCGTCTGCGCCGCTCCAGGTCTCCGTGACTGTCTCCCAAAACGGTAACTACGGTGCGCCGACGGGTTCGCGGACGGTGACGGTAGGCACCGGCGGCACAGCCACGGTCACGGTTTCGACCTCAGATGACAATGTTGATGAGACGGACGGGTCGGTAACGGTGACGGTTAACGCCCGCACCGGCTATACCGTGTCGTCTTCGCTGGGTTCTGCCACCGTTGCTGTGGCCGATAACGATGATTCGCCGCCGACGGATCTGCCGGTGGTGTCGATTGCTGATGCGTCGAGTGTTGAGGGACCGTTAGGTGGCTACTACCTGAGGTTTGTGGTCACTTTGAGTGAACGGGCAGATCGGAATGTCATTGTTCATTATGAGGTTCGTCAAGGTACGGCCCGGCTCTTACGGGACTACATCGCCCGAAGCTGGCGTATAGTTCTCAGGCCTGGGCAGACGTCGGGTACGATTTGGGTGCAGGTACGCGACGATCGTATCCCGGAAGACGACGAAACCCTCCAGGTGGTACTAACCCGAGCCAACGGTGCCACCATCACAGACGGCACCGCCACCGGCACCATCATCGACAACGACTAACCCCACCCAAACCCCGGCTGCCGCCCCTTCCCTGATTCGTCAAGGACTATAGGGCGGCGGCAGCCCGGCGGGGGTTAATGGCATACTGACAGGCTAACCTCTTGGGGAGTGGGCTTTGGCCTGCCGCACTGCTTGGAGAAAACGACCTGGAGAAGATATGACGGACGACCTTAAGAGCTCTACGGAGGAGGTATCGGACGGCGACCTGGTGGTGGTCGAAACCGAAGAAGAGGAGGAGCTTCCCGACCGGATCGAGGAACCGGCCAAGCTGCTGAGGATCGCCTCGATGACCCGTTCCATGCTCGAAGAGGTGCGAACCGCCACCCTGGATGAGGAAGGTCGGGCACGGCTGCGGGCGGTTTTCGATGCCACCTTGGAGCAGCTGCATACGGTTCTTACCGAGGATCTTCGGGCGGAGCTGGCCGAGGTTTTTGTCCCTCTGGATGAGGGGGTGCCCACCCAGGCCGAGATTCGGGTGGCCCAGGCCCAGCTGATCGGCTGGCTGGAGGGCCTGTTCAACGGCATCCAGGCGGCGATCATGACCCAACAGATGGCGGCTCGGGCCCAGCTCAAACAGATCCGAGGAGCTACGTCGGGTGGGGAAGAAACCCAGCATTCTGGGGGCGGACTTTATCTATAGAACCGGCGTCGGACTCTATATCCCTTAGAGCTAAATGACCGCCCAGCTGATCCTGCTGTTGGTAGCCGGATTCGCCACCGGATTCATCAACGCCGTGGCGGGTGGGGGATCGGCCCTGACCATCCCGCTCCTCACCCTGATGTTCGACGCCAACATCGCCAACGGAACCAACCGGGTGCCGGTACTGTTCGCCAACATCGCCGGCATCGTGGGCTACCACCGGGGAGGTTCGGTTCCTTGGACGCGGGTGCGGGTTCTGCTGGCACCGGTTCTGGTAGGTGCCGGGGTGGGGGCCTGGGTAGCCACCGGTATCTC
>VXMP01000082.1 GCA_009841075.1 Acidimicrobiia bacterium
CATGGTTGACCACGCTCCGAATCAGGTGGTGTGCGGCGGGGGTGGGGACCCGGCGAAGCCGGGTGAGGTGCGCGGTTTTTTGCTTTCGAGAGAGTGTTCTCCAGCTTAATAGGGGTTTTTC
The DNA here is from genome assembly GCA_009841075.1 of Acidimicrobiia bacterium. Lineage (GTDB taxonomy): Bacteria > Actinomycetota > Acidimicrobiia > Spongiisociales > Spongiisociaceae > Spongiisocius. The sequence goes on from VXMP01000082.1 coordinate 122, forward strand.
TGTATGGAACTAAGGTTTAAGAACACCGTTTTAGCCGGCGCTTGTGAACCTAAAGGACAACATCGACTGTCCGACAAGGTCGCCTCGCCGGTGATGCCTCCGACCTTGATCCATCATGCGCAGAACCTCCGTGCAGAGAACGCGAAAAACGCCCCGCTCAAGGTACGCCCTCGCCGGGTCGGGGGTTAGTATCGGTTTCGGCCTTTTGGACTATCGAAGGATTGTTGAATTGATGAGCGAAGCGGTTTCCACCAAGACCGGTTCGGGGGCTCGGCTGGGGATCTACCGGATGATGCTCGAAGCCCGCCGCTTTGAAGACCGAGCCCACCAATTATTCATGGAGGGCCTGGTCAGGGGTACCTCTCATCTGGCTACCGGCCAGGAGGCGGTTGCCGCCGGTTATGCAGCCGCCATGCAGCCGGACGACCTGACCTTCTGCACCTACCGGGGACATCATCACACCCTGCTCCGCGGCACCCCGGCGGGAAAACTGATGGCGGAGCTGCTGGGCCGAGCCGACGGGGTGTGCGGGGGTAAGGGTGGCTCTATGCATCTCACCTGGGTACCGGCCGGGGCGATGGGATCATACGCCATAGTCGGGGCTCACCTTCCTATAGCAGTCGGTGCGGCATGGGCGGCGCAGGAGCGAGGATCAGGCCAGGTGGCGGTCTGCTTCTTCGGGGACGGCACCACCAACATCGGTGCCTTCCACGAAGCCCTGAACCTGGCGGTGGTCTGGAATCTGCCGATAGTGTTCGTGTGCGAAAACAACCTGTATATGGAGTACACCCCCATCGGATCGGTTACCGCGGTGGAACGACCGGCCGCCGACCGGGCCGCCGCCTACGGGCTGGAAGATATCCAGGTGGACGGCAACGACCCTGACGTGATGTATGAGGTGGCACTGACCACCTTGGCGAAGGCTCGTGACGGAGGCGGACCTAGCCTGGTGGAGGCGGTCACCTATCGCCACGCCGGCCATTCCAAGGCGGATCCGGCCACCTATCGCCCGCCGGAGGAGGTGGAGCAGTGGCTGAAAAGGGACCCTATCCCCATGTACCGGAGGCGATTGTCCGAGTCCGGAACCACCGAAGAAGAGCTTTTGCAGGTTGAACAGAAAGTCGAGTCGTCGATCGAGGCGGCGGTGGAGGAAGCCAAGGCGTCTCCTGATCCTTCGGTCGCCTCCACCTGGACCGAGGTTTGGGCCGACGGAGGTTTTCGATGGCGGAACTGATCACCTATCGGGAGGCGGTGGCCAAAGCGCTTGCACAGGAGATGAGCCGGGACGAAACGGTCTATCTGATCGGTGAGGACGTGGCCGCCGCCGGGGGCGTCTTCAAAACCACTCCCGGACTGTTGGAGCAGTTCGGCCCCAAGAGGGTGCGGGATACCCCCATTTCGGAAGAGGCGATAGTCGGAGCAGCCATGGGCGCGGCGATGAACGGTCTCCGCCCCGTAGCCGAGATCATGTTTTCGGACTTTTTGGCCACCTGTTGGGACCTGGTGGCCAACCAGATCGCCAAAACCCGTTACATGACCGACGGCCAGGTGGCCCTCCCGTTGGTGATCCGGACCGCCAACGGTGCCGGGGTTCGCTTCGGTGCCCAGCATTCGCAGAGCTTGGAGAATTGGGCCATGTCGGTGCCCGGATTAAAGGTTGTGGCACCGTCCAACCCGCGTGATGTCATCGAGCTGATGGCTGCCTCTATCCGTGACCCTGATCCGGTGATCTTTTTTGAACACAAGGGGCTCTTCGCCGACCGGGGCGAGATACCCGAGGGCGAATTGGTAGGAGATCTGGGCAAGGCGGCGGTGGTGCGATCCGGTACCGACGTCACGCTGCTGGCTTTGGCGGCCATGGTCCCCCGGTCCTTGGAGGCCGCCGAGAAACTGTCGGCCCACGGGGTGGAGGCCGGCGTGGTCGATCTGCGCTGCCTGGTTCCCCTCGACACCCAAACCATCCTGGCGGAGGCCTCCGCTACCGGAAGGGTTTATACGGTGGAGGAGAACCCCAGGCTATGCGGGTGGGGTGCCGAAATAGTTTCCATCATTGTGGAGGAAGCCTTCTACGACCTGGATGCGCCGATCGTCCGGATAACCACCGAACACATCCCCCTTCCCTCATCCGATCCTTTGGAGGACGCCGCCCTACCCTCGGCCGACCGGATCATAGAAACGGTACTCCGCTCCCTTGATTAACCCGCCCCATCCAAACCCAAAATTCGCACCGCCACCAACAACACCCGTAACCAAAAGGGTCGCCTCGCCCCTATAACTTCCTCGACCTAAAGTTGGTAGGAAATGGTCTATAACCTGGGGGTATACTCTCTTAAAAGCAAAAATCCGCACACCTCGCCCAGCTTCGTTGGGTTCCCCGCCCCCGCCTCACACCACCTGATTCGGAGCGTGGTCAGCCATGCCCGGACTGAAGCCGGGAGACTGCAGCCAGAAGACTGCTGTCGGCTGTTCGCTCCATTGGTCTATGTTCCCTCCGGACTACATTCCCTTGGGGCCGGGGATCCGAATCGGGATACCTACCTCTTGCCCGGCCTTCGGTGCTTGGCAACCCCCTACGTATCATGCCTGTGGGACTTTTTCAACCCCCTTTATCGAGAACGCGAAAAACGGCTCACCGAAGCACCTCAAACCGCCTCCCTCATGGGTAGATTCGGGCTTAGAACCGACGCATCCGATTGCGGGAAGAGGGTTGGTGGATTACATAGGCCAGGCGGGCCAGGGCCACGTTCACCTGGCCGATGGCGGTTATAACGGCCATATGGTCTCTGGCCACATGCCCGATCCGGCCTCGGAAGGTGGGCTCTCCGCCTATGCAAACCACTTCAAAATCCTCGTCGGTTAGCTGAAGCAGACCCATACGGGAGAGGAATGACCCTATGGATTGGGTCTCCGGCCGACCCTCCTCTTCCGTAGACGTCACCATCAAGGCATCGATGCCGGTTAGGCGCACCTCGGCCTTCCCATGGCGACACCGGAGGGTCATCAGGTCATTACGGGCATACACCGGCAGCCCTTCCAGACGGCGTTTACCTACCGTGACTCGAACCACCTGTCCGGCTTGAGACGCTTCCCAGGCCAGGTCGGACAGTTTCTTCCGGCGGGCGGCCAAAACCATCGCGTCGGATTCGGCTATCTCGAACTCCTCTTTGAGCCGAGCCTCCATACGACGACGTAGCCCCTGGTCAAAAGGGTCGTTTACGCTCATGTCACCCCTCGGGTTATCAGAAACGCACAGGATGGGAATTGGACAATTTACCCCCCTGAGCTTTGAAGGATTTCTTAACTTTATCGAGGTCTAATTATACATCTAGTAGATTTGCAACCCCCCTAAAACCCTATATCAATTTATAATATTCTGATTTTCTTCTATGGCAACGAATAGGCGCTCCGAAGCGAACGCCCCGATTCCGACCTGACGATCCTCAACCTCTACCGTGATCCCGCCGTACGGGTCTCGTTGTTTCAGCAGGATTCGGTTGCCGGGACGGATCTGGTTTTCGTCAAGGAAGTGCATCATGTCCAGGTCGAGCTCCAACTCCTCCGAGATGCGTTCCAAAGCCAGATTTTCGCCCGGCTCCATTTCGTAAATCGACTTCATCCGAGGGGGTCGGTAGCCGGCCCCTGGAATCGGGTTGCCGTGGGGACAGGTCTTGGGATCATCCATAACATCCCACATGGCTTGCTCCACATCGTCTGAGATCATGGTCTCCCATATCTCGGCTTCCTCGTGAACCTTCGCCCAGGGGAGCTTGAGTACCTCGGAGAGAAAGCGTTCGGCCAAACGGTGTCTACGCACTACAACGGCGGCCAGGTGGTTGCCTTCGTCGGTCAGTCGAACCTGATCCGAAACCTCGACCAAACCCTCTGCGGCCATTCTCCGGACCATCTCGGACACACTGGCCGGACTAACCCCCAACCATCTGGCTATGCGGGCTTGGAGAACCGGGATGCCGGCCTCTTCCAGCTCCCAGATTGCTTCGGCATATTCTCGACATCGAACCGAGTAACCATCATCCATGCCACCATCCTAGATGATGCGACCCCCCTCCAGTGCCAGGCCGTTAGGTAGTGCCCGGTTGATGGATGTACCTCATTGGCATTCGAGGTTCATGATGGATCGTTTGGGTTGGCCGGGTGCCATTCGCACGCCCAGCAGTTTGGTCCAGTATTCGGGGATGCGCATCTCCACATAAAAATGACGGAACTCCCCTTTGGGGCAATGGTCGGTGTAGGTTAAGGCACCGGTGTTGGAATGCGATGTCACCCCCTTCAACTGAACACAGAAACCGCCCCTGGTCTGCTCCACGGATTTTCGGCCCACATTCATACGGTGCTGGAAACCCGCCTTGATCCACCTACCCGTAGTGCCATCTGCAAAAAACGACGCCGGAGCGCCCTTGTTGCCATAGACCACAGTGGACGCCGGCACCGGAACAATCCTGTACTCATAAGCGAAACGCCCCGACACCGCCTTGTCCAGTTTGAACGAAAACGGCACACAACCCTGCGCCGAGTCGCCCTGCCGCATCCCGTTGATACCCTCAACCCCCATATCGTAAGGACGAACCGAAACGTGGACGTAATCCGACTCCGAGAACGTCGGCTTCTCCCGAACATACACCATCAAATAACCGGTAGCGCGGCACTCCATCATACCGCCATCACTGGTCGGACAATCGCTGCTACCGTCTGTGGCCTTCACTCCTATCCTGGTCATACTCGGTCTATTTTTAGCAGTAAAGCGTATTATACCTGCAGAGATTTTGCTGTTATACATTAATCCTTCAGAATCTACACCTATTCCTAGGTGTTGCTTTTCAAAAATTGTATAAGTCAAGTCGTCGTCGTCGGGATCGCTGAAATAATCCGACAAATCCAGCTCAAAAGTTTCCAACCCGAAAATCGTCACCGACCCCGGCCA
>VXMP01000078.1 GCA_009841075.1 Acidimicrobiia bacterium
TCGTCGATTTTGTTGTCGATCCTTCCTACCGCAGTGTTCAGGGTTTCTCTGATTTCCTTGAACCCGGCGTCGATTTTGGTGTTGAGCTCCCCTAGCCCGTCGTCGACCCTGGCTATTATCGAGCGATACACACCAATTATTATACTAAAGAACATAATAACTGGACTGACCACAGCGACTAGGCCACCGATGAGCCAAATAGTTGGGATTTCAGTTGGAAGTTCCAAATTTCCTCCTCTCAGGAAGTATAGCCTGTATGGGCAGAAGTATCTACTCCATTCCCAGAACAGGCATTAGGTCAAAATTACTTTCAATACCTAACGTATATACCTTTTGAGAGGCTGACTACCCCCTTGTTTTGCCGTTTTCCAGAGCTTTTTTCGCGACCTCAGGCCCTATTCAGGCTAAGCCCCGGAGAAGAATTCTGTAGGTAAACGTTGAGGTTAACCCAGCTTTAGACGAGCACTCTACGGCACCTCTGGGTCGTTTTAATTATTCCGGTGCAACGATCAGTCGTTGTCCTGAATCTCGATTTCGACCGGGTGGGAAGAGCCGTCGACCACCCAGTCAGGCAGCTCGCCGAAGGACACGTTGAGGGTTTCGTTGTCTTGGTCATCGTCCTCTGAGGCGGTGACGATCACGGTGTTGGACAGACTTCCGGCGTAGATAGTCAAACCGCTCGGGCCCTCGTAGTCGTCCGGTTCCGCGGTGCCTCCCGACCACACCAGCGGGATGCGCACATGCCTGGGCAGTGGTGCGGCCAACGTCACCTGCACCAGCGTGTGACCGCCCTCATCAAGAGTCGGAGGGATCGCATCGATCCTCACCTCGACTGGATCGGGCGCAGGCTCGGCCTCGAGGATCGTTACCACCGCGTAGGCGATCTCGCGGCCCAGGTCGATAATCTTGTCGGGCCGGGCCAGAGAAGGCATTGAGGTTACAGGATCGGCCAGGACTGCCCCCACCGGTTCGAGGATCCACACGGTGAACTGCTCGTGCGGATCATCAATGTCGTCATCCACTATCCAGACCCGCCGCGTGATCTCCTTCTCGCCCTCGGCGAACCGCACCTGGCCTGAGGCCATACGGAAGTCGACGGGATTGTCTATCGACCCGGCGTGCGCGCTGCCGCCGCCAGGATGAGTGAGCCAGTTCACCGTCACGTTACCGGGTGCCGGCGAAGAGAGGGTGAACCCAACCTCCATGAAGTTCCCCTCAACAGCCTTCCCTATCCTGAGTGAGACCTTGATGCCGTCGCGCACGGTGACCGGCAGGGCTGCGGTGCCGTAGTCGGGGTCGGAGGCGGTGTGCACGAGTGTCGCCGTGTCTTCGTCTTTGTCCTCGTCACGGGCCGCCGAAACTGTAACGGGCTGCGGTTCATCCCAGTCCGCCGGGGTGAAGGTCAGCGAGTTCATTTCCAGGGTCAGATCGGTCCCGGCGTAGCCGGAAATGGTGACGGTGACGGTGTTTGCAGGCTTGGTGCTGAGCGATACCGTGTAGCTCGCCTCCGCCCCCTCGGTCATAGTCAGCGTCCTCTTGGAGATCACCAGTGCCGGATGGGCGCGATCGTCATCGGCGACCGTAACCTCCACATTCGCCGTCATCTCGTCGTAGCCACCTCCCTTAGCGACGAGGGTGATCATCTCGGAGTCGTCCTGGTCATCGTCGTCGTGCGCCGCGGACACCGTCACCATCTGCATTTCGTCCCACTTGGCCGTACTGAAGGTCAGGGAGGTCTTGTCCAGGGTCAGGTCGCTGTTCACGTGACCGTTCATGCTCACGGTGACCATGCTCGCCGGCTCCATGGTGAGAGACACCATGTAGGAGGCTTGGGAGCCTTCCGGGACCATCAGTGTGGTGGGCATGATCGACAGTCCGGGCTCGTCATCGTCGGTGACAGTCACCGACACCTCGGCGGTCACCGTGCCGTAGCCGGAAGTGCCGGCGGCGACGGAGTGGGAAATGGTCGGGGTGCGCACTCCGTCCGGATTATCGACCTGATCGTCCACGGCCTCCACGGTCACCGTCTGAGGGGTGTTCCAATCCGCAGGCTGGAAGGTGAGACTCGACGGCTCTACCGTGGCAGCCGAGGTGTCGGAGCTGGTCAGATTTATTATCACCTCGGCGGTCGGACGGCTGGTCAAAGTCACCTCGTAGGTGCCGGTTCCGTCCGGTTCCGTGAGGGTCAGCGTGGCAGATGAGACGGCGATTCCCCGCTCGTCGTCGTCCGTGATGGTGCCGGTAACGTCCAGCGTTTCGGCGTTGCCATAAAGGGCGGCATTAACGGGTGCGGACAGGCGCACGATGACCGTCTCGTCTTCCTCGTCAAGGTGGTCTCCGATGACGGAAACCGTTACCACCTGCTGGGTTTGACCAGGTGTGAACGTAAGCGTACCGGCGGTGGGTGTGGTGTAGTCGCTACCTGCGGTGGCCGTGCCGTCGCCGGTGTCGGCGTAGTTCACGGTCACCGTCTCGCTGTGCGTTTGGGGCAATCTGACTGTGAAGGTCAGGGTCGCGCCTTCGCCCGGTGCCCCCTCGGTCACCGAAGTCGTGCTTACGGACAGCACCGGGTTTCCGTTACCGTCAGTGATCCCAAACTCGACAGAACCCGAGCCCGACGCGCCCCCGCCGAGACCTTCGCCTGAGTCGTCGTCCAGGGCACCGAGCGCAACGGTCACCGACTCGCGGTCCTCGGCAATATCGTCTTCGACGGCTTGGAGTGTAAGCCTGGCGGTGCGCGAAGCATCGGCCCCGCCTGTGAAGGTGATCTCGGTGTTGCTCCCGGAGAGGCCTCGGCACGAGACGCCCGTGGCAGCGGCGCAGTCCAGGGTGTAGTCATCGCCCGGTGTGGCGTCGCCTCCGAACACCAGCGACACGGTCAGCGATTCGGATGCGACCAGCGGGCGGGAGAGGGTCACTACGAGCGTCTTGGACCCGGCCTCCGAGATGTCGCCTGGTGCCGCCGAGAGAACGACCGCTGTAGGGTTGCCATCTTCTATGTCTACGGAAGCCTCGTCCGGGGTGCCTGCTTCGTAGCCGGCACCGTCAAGAACGGTCACCGTGATAGTGCCTTTCGGCTCGTCCTGGTTGTCCGCCTTGGTATCGACCGAAAATACTGCCGTGCCAGAGGACGGGATTTCGAAGGTCGTGTCGCCCTCCATATCGGCTTCCAGGAAATCGCCGTTGGGATCGTCGGCCACCCGCAGGGAGACTGTCAGGCTCTCGTTCGGTCCGCACCCCGGCCCTGGAGGACGCCACGGCGACCGGCACCAAACCGAGGGTGCCGGGTCGGTAGTCAGAGTAAACCGGGCGGCGGTCCCTTCCTTTACGGTCCCCTGTGAATCCGGCGAGATCGTGACCTGCAGCGGCTGAGCGTCATCGTCAATGATGAAGATCGATACCCAGTCCACAACCACATCTTTGTAGACCGAGCCGCTTTCTACGATTGCATTGCGGATCTGCGTCTCCTCGTGGATGCCGTCGGCATCGTCCTGGGGAGTTACTGTGATCCGCTGCCGAATGTTCCAGTTGCTCGGCGTGAACGTCAGCCGCACCAAGGTGGTCGGATCGCCCCCTTGAACGTTGATGAGCGCTGCACCGGAGTCTCGAGCGGTGGCCTCTATGACCACATTCGCTTCCGGCCGCTTCGTCAGGCGGACTCCGTAGCCGTCCACAGCGCCCCCTTCGGTCAGGTATAGGGCGTACTCGGTGTACACCACTCTTGCCGGGAGAGCGTCCCATTCATCATCGTGGACAAACAAGCTAGATTCGTAGCCCTCAAACGGTGCTCCGTAGTACGGATCCACCGCCAACTCGTACTTCTGGCCTGGAAGCAGACTCACGGTGACCCAGCGGGCACCCGACTGATTGTTGTCGATGTCGTCGTCAACGGTGTCAAGAGTGAAGCTTACGGACGTTTCATTGGCGGGCAGCGTGATCGTGCGCGGTCCCCTATCTGCCGCCGCCAGGACCCCGTGGTGATCTTTAATATTGAGATTCACGGTCAGAACCCGCCTCGGTGCCGGTGTTGCGTAGATGGTGAACTCCTGCGATTCCCCTTCGAACACATGAGGAGCCGACGGGCCGAGAGAAAGAACCGGCGGTATGGTGACCAGTCTGGTGGTGATAATCGAGGCGTCGTTGTCCTGGATTGTTCCGATGGCTTCGTTGTCGGAAAGAGCGGCGTTGGTCGGTGTGGTAAGGCGGATCAGGAAGGTTTCTGCAGGTTCGGTCTGGGTGTCATCGATGGTGTTCACGGTGATGGTGGCTTCGGTTTGGCCGGCTGCGATGGTGACGGTTTGGGCGGTGGCATGGGCCGTGTAGTCGGTGTCGGCGATGGCCTGGTTGGTGCCTACGGTGTGGTCGGCGGTCTGCCATTTGACTGTGACGTCTCGGCCTGACATCGCATCAAGGGTGATTGCGAACTCCATTTGGCTGCCTTCTGTAGCTGTGGCATCGGCGATCGTGAGTTGAGGTGTGGGGTCGTTGTCTTCGATGGTGATTTGGGTGCCTGTAACAGTGAGGCTGCCGGAAGTTCCATCGATGCTGATTTGTTCGTTGTCTTCGTCCACGGAGTCGTTGGTGGGGGTGAGGGTGAAGTCGGTGTGGGCGGAGGGCTGCCCGGCGGGGATAGTGATGGTGAGGTCGTTGACGGTGGTGTAGTCGGTGCCTTCGGTGGCGGTGTCGGTGTTCTTGCCGACCGCTACGGTAACGACAGTGGCGGCGGGGAAGGTGGTACCGCCGTTGATGGTGGCGGTCACCCGCACCGTTTTGGCACCACCGCCCTCAGCCACAGACGTTTGGGTGTTAACCGTTTCTGTGTCCGCATCCACAGACAATCTGATGGCGGTGGGTGTGGTGTCGTCGTCTTCGATAGTCACAGACGTGTCCCCCACCGTCAGTGTCAGATCCCCCGCTGTGCCGGTAATGCTGATAGTTTCAGCACC
>VXMP01000086.1 GCA_009841075.1 Acidimicrobiia bacterium
CCGAGAGCTACTACGGCAACATGCTGATCGCCTTCGGGGCCAACTTCTTCCGCAAACTGGGCGGTGAGAACCGCTCCAACTTCCACTTCGACATCCCCACCCGCAACCATTCCATCTGGATCGGCGACACCCAGATCATCGACCGGGGCAGTTTCGTAGTGCCCGGGTTCGAGCTGGAATAAGTCGGAAACCGATTCGGATGCGACTTCAGGACCAGGTTGCGGTAGTCACCGGATCGTCCCGCTCCATCGGTAGGGCCATCGCCCTCGGATACGGACGGGAGGGGGCCAAGCTGGTGATCAACTACCGAAGCGACGCCGAGGCGGCCCGTTCCGCCGTGTCCGAGATCGAAGCTCTGGGTTCGGAGGCTATCGCAGTCCAGGCCGACACGTCCTCCTCTTCGGAGGTAGCCGGGCTGATGGCGGCGGCGGTGGAGCGCTTTGGGCGGATAGATATTCTGGTCAACAACGCCGCCATCCTGATCCGCACTCCTCTCTTGGAGATCGAGGAATCGGAATGGGACCGGATAATCGAGGTCAACCTCAAAGGGTTCTTTCTTTGCTCACAGGCGGCGGCCCGCCAGATGGTCGATCAAGGTGACGGCGGGGTGATTGTCAACATGTCGTCCGCCGGAGAAACGGTGGCCGGAAGAGATCTGACCCATTACTGCGTGGCCAAGGGAGGGGTAAGGATGCTCACCCGCCAGCTGGCTTTCGAGCTGGCCCCGCACGGTATCCGCGCCAACGCCATCGCCCCCGGGCTGATCGAAACCGACCTGAACCGCTCCGACCTGGCCGAGACCAAGTTTCGGGAATATCGGCTTTCGATGATTCCGCTCGGCATCATCGGGGTTCCCGAAGATATCGTGGGAGCGGCGGTGTTTCTCGCCTCTGACGAATCCAGGATGGCCACCGGTGCCACCATCTACCTGGACGCCGGTCAGACCATCGCCTAAACGTCAACCTCTGACGCCCAGGAGGTGACGATCCTGATTATCACCCTGGTGACGCGGTGCAGATCGGCGGCGTTCACCCATTCGTCCGGGCCGTAGAAGTTGCCGGCCAGAGTCCCCAGGCCGACGGTGGCTACGTTCAGGCAGCGAAGCGGGAAGCGTATGTCGGAGGCTACGTGGGCGGGATAGTTGCCGGGCCAAACGCCGGTTTCGGCTTGGACCGCCCGGCCGGTTACCTGCACCAGGGGATGATCGGCGGCGACCTCGGCCGGGTTAGAGCGCATCCCGAAGATTCGGGTGGAGTCGGCTCCGGCCCGGAGCGCCACCTCGGAAAGGCGGTCGAATACCTCGGAGAAGGTGCCGTGGCGAAACCAGACCGCCCCTTCGGCCAAGGCCTGTTCGGGCAGGAAGGTGGGATCCTCCCCCGCCCGTACCCGATTGAAAGAACACACCAGGTCGGATTGATCCGCCCAGTGCTCCACCGCGTCCAAAACCGTCCGCAGGCCGCCGAAAGCGTTTCTACCTTGACGAGGGTCTTCTGACACCGGGGTACGGATCTCGGCCGGTGCCGGACGTCGCCCTCGGGTTTGGATACCAAAGTTGAAGAACCCTCGGGTGGCGGTCTTGATCTGTGCCATTCCTCGTCCGGTCTCGGCCGGATGGCAGTAAACCGCCGCCTCTACGTCGCCGACCCGATCCATGGCGGGTAACGTGCCCAACCCGCCGCCCAGTTTCCCGTGCACCAAACCCACCACCAACCGAACCCCTTCGAGGTGGGGGATCAGGCATCGGGCGGCGGTCAGCACAGAAACCACCCCCGCCTTGTCGTCGGCGGCACCCAATCCGTAGATACGACCGTTCTTCTCCACTGCCTGGTAGGGATCGGCCGACCAGCCCGCTTGGGCAGCCGGGTCTTCGGTGTCTATATGGGCGAACAGCAAGATACCCGGCCCCTCACCCCAAGAACCCAGCACGCTTATCAACCGTTCGGGCTCGGCCACGGCTATCGCAGGCGGACACCATTCGGGATGGTCGGCCCATTTGTTCAAATCGGAGTGGACAGCCTCCACCTGAAGGCCAGACTTCTCCAGCTCCTCACCGCATAACTCATGGATATCGGAGGCTTCGCCACGAACACTGCGCTCGGATACCAGGGCGGACAGCAACCTTCGTTCGTAGCCGACCAGCCCATCCGCCTCCTCCAAAGCGAGTTCCGTAGGGGAGGGCACGGCCGCCGGTTATCTGTCGATCGGAGAGCCGGGGTGTCGAAATAGCCCGTACAGGATGCCAAGGACGGGAACCACCGCCAAGATCAGAAGAAGCCACCAGTCACCCTTTATAGCTCCGCCGGCTATGGCACCGACCACGACCAGATCACCTACCACCGTCGCCGCCAACAATCCGATTATGTATCTTACGGTGGTCGAGGGGAGTCGTCGGGAAATGACCATCCCCAGCAGCCCCAGCGCGGCCAAGGGATGAAGTAGCGAAATCAATACCCGTTCCCCTATGGAGCCGCCATCTGCAAATGATGCCACCATCGCTATCAGGACGGTGATAATGGCATATATCGAGGTTAAAAAAACTCTAACAATTTTCCACATCTTTCCCGACTCTCGAATAGAAAGAGAAGAGTGGAAGAATTGTAGTGTTCGATCCCGATCCGATGCGGTTAGCCTTGGCCTTATGCAGCGACCCTCGATTCGCATACTGGATGTAGGCGGAACACCTGGCGAGATGGGTTATCTCCACGGGCGCACCTATGCCGAGGAGATCCGTGCTTACACCGAGGAGCGGGTAGGTCTGGTGTCCTCCGGATTATGGACCGGCGCGCCACTCTCCAGAGACAAGGTGCTCGCCCTCGCCGAGGATTGCCTACCGGCCCACTATCGCCAATCCCCGGAGCTGTACGAGGAGATGGTCGCCCTGGCCGAGGCCGCCGGTATCACCCGGGCCGAAGCGGTGGTGGTGGGAGGGTTTACCGACTTCGTCGATACGGCGCGCTCCCACCTCGGTGACCTGGCCTCCCCACCTCGGCGGGTCGAGGACGACTGCACCGGGTTTCTCGTCCCCGACCACCGGGCAGGAGGGGCCGGGTTCTTCGGGCAGACCTGGGATATGCACGCCTCGGCTACCGATTATGTGATCATGATGCGAGCCCAACCCGACCAGGCCCCGGCCGCCCTGATCTTCACCACTATGGGATGCCTGGGCCAGATCGGGATGAACGAGCTGGGGGTCTGCGTAGGCATGACCAACCTGAGCGCCGCCGACGGCCGGATCGGGGTTACCTGGCCGACCGTGGTAAGACACGCCCTCCAAACCGAAACCGCCGCCGAGGCCCGAGACGTGATCATGGGGGCCGACCTGGCCGGTGGACATAACTACCTGGTCTTCGATGCGAAAGGTATAGGGTTCAACATAGAGGCGATGCCCACCGTCCGTGAGGAAACCGGGTTGTCGACCGAAACGCTGGTACACACCAACCACACCACCATCGAATCCACCCAGGCGGTGGAAACCGATCGACCATCCGAATTGCAGCGGAGCTCACACCGGCGCCTCAAGGCGGCCACAGAACACCTGGATGGCCCCCAAATCACCGCCGAGGACCTGATGACCCTCACCCGCCAAGAGGTCTGTCAGACCGCTTCGCCTCCCTATCGGATCGAGACGTCGGGTGCCGCCATAATGAGGCCGAAAACCAAGGACTTCTGGGCGGTATGGGGTTCCCCCCGCCTGAACGACTACACCCGGATCAAGTTCCCCTAAACCGTAAAGGAGCCCTCCCATGTCATCAGATATACCGGCGGTGGGGCTCCACCGGATTACCAAGCGCTTTGGCGAGGTCACGGCGGTGGATACCGTTGATCTGGACATCGCGGACGGCGAATTCTTCGCCCTTTTGGGTCCGTCTGGTTGCGGTAAGACCACCACCCTTCGCCTGGTCGCCGGTCTGGAGTTCCCCACGGAGGGCAGCCTGAGGATATTCGGCGACGAGGTAGGCACCCTCCCCCCCAACCGGCGTCCGGTCAACACCGTCTTCCAGAACTACGCCCTCTTTCCCCACATGAACGTGGAAGACAACGTGGCGTTCGGCCTACGGATGCGCAAGGTATCGAAAGCCGAGATCGAACCTCGGGTGCGCGACGCCATCGGCTTGGTCCATATGCAGGGGATGGAAAAGCGCCGTCCCAACCAGCTTTCCGGCGGTCAGCAGCAGCGGGTCGCCCTGGCCCGGGCCTTGGTCAACAGCCCCAAGGTGCTTCTCCTTGACGAGCCGCTCGGTGCGCTGGACCTCAAACTTCGGGAGGCGATGCAGCTGGAGCTGAAAGCCCTGCAAAGGGAGGTGGGAATCACCTTTGTGTTCGTCACCCACGACCAGGGCGAGGCGCTGGCCATGAGCGACCGGATCGGCGTCATGGACGGAGGAAAACTTCTGCAGGTGGGGACTCCCGAGGAAATCTACTCCCGACCAAGCAATCGTTTTGTGGCCGACTTCATCGGGAACACCAACCTGTTGGACGGAATGGTGACCGGCCCGGATCTGGTCACCCTCACCAACGGGATCGTGATCCAGGCCCCCTCCGCCGTGCCCTCAGGGACCAAGGTAGCAGTCAGCCTCCGCCCCGAGCAGGCCTTTCTTCATCGCCGAGGGGAGGCACCGTCCCATCACACTTCGGTAGATGGCGAAGTCGCCCAGATGACCTATCTCGGGAACGCCCTGATCTATCGGGTGTCCTTCCAGTGGATGAACCTGGACGTCCGGGCCGAGAACCGCCCGGGTAGTACCTCTATGGCGGTAGGGGATCAGGTCACTATTTCCTGGGAGTCGAATTCGGTTACGGTGGTACAGGACTAAACCATGGCCCGCCCCGCCC
>VXMP01000013.1 GCA_009841075.1 Acidimicrobiia bacterium
GGACCAGGGGATGATGACCGCCGGTACCCTGGTCACCTTCGCCTATCTATTTCGGCTGATCGCCATGCCGATGCGTATCTTCGCCTGGCTACTGGGCCTACTACCGGCGGCGGTGGTCGGGAAGCAAAGAGTAAACGCCGTCCTCAACGACCCCGACACCTTCTTCTACGGGAGCGATGACCTGGAGGGCGAAGGAGGTACCCGCGCCCACGCCCAATCGGTCGGCTACCTCCATCCCGAAACCACCCTTCGTGACCTGGGCGAGGAAGCAGCCGAAGTAAGGCCTGCCACCCCCTCGGAAAACGGTGACCGGCGCGGGATCGAGGAGGTTTCGTTTCTGACTCCGTCCGGTCAAACCATCGCCCTGGTCGGCCCGACCGGATCCGGAAAATCCACCCTCGCCCAGCTGCTGGTACGCCTTTTCGACCCGGATTCGGGAACCATCCTTCTAGACGACATCCCACTATCGAATCTGTCCCGCCGCAGCGTGGCCGAGTCGGCGGCGTTGGTCTTTCAGGAGGCCTTCCTGTTCAACACCACCGTCAAGGAAAACATTTCGCTCGGTAGGTCTTACCCCGATCAACAGATCGAGCGGGCCGCCCGAATAGCCCAGGCCCACGATTTCATCATGGAACTCCCCGAAGGGTACGAAAGTCGGGTCGGGGAAAGGGGTGCCGCCCTGTCCGGTGGACAACGCCAACGGATAGCCCTGGCCCGAGCCTTGGTCCGTAACCCACGGCTGCTCATACTCGATGACGCCACCTCGGCGGTCGATCCGGCGGTGGAAGCCTCCATCCTGGCCGGGCTTTCCAACCTGGACACCACGGTGGTGCTGGTCGCCTACCGAAGGGCGTCGATCTTGTTGGCCGACGAAGTGGTCTTTATCGAGTCCGGTCGGATCGTGGCCCGGGGATCACACGAGAACCTCTACACCCACATACCCGGCTACGCCGCCCTGATAGACGCCTACGAGGTGGGAGCGTGACGACCGTCGTCACCAAACCCGATCTGTCCGATAAGAGGAAACCGGTCGACGCCTGGGCAACCGTCAAACGCGGGCTCAGCCTGTCGCCCGAGCTCCGGAGGGGTATAGCCCTTACCTTCCTGTTGGCCGGGGTAGCCACCGCCGGTCGAATCATCATTCCGGTCGCCATCCAACAGATCCTCGACGGCGGGCTCACCGAGGCAGGCGCTGACCTGGGTTTCGTGGCCCGAATGGTGGTTCTGTCGCTGGTGGCGGTGGGGGTCACCGCCTTTTCAACCGGGGTGATGCACCTACGGCTGGCTGTTATGACCGAGGTCTCCCTGTCCAACCTGCGGGTGCGGGCTTTCCGGCATATCCATGATCTTTCCATGCTTCATCAGGCGGCGGAACAGCGGGGAGTGCTGGTAGCCCGGGTTACCTCCGACATCGACCAGATCAGCCGGTTCATGCAGTGGGCCGGACTGATGATCATCGTCAACGGTGGTCAAGCCCTCCTGGCCATGGTGGTGATGGGGGTCTACTCCTGGCAGCTTTTCCTCACGGTGATGGCGTTGCTGCCGATCATCCTTTACTCGATTCGTTGGTTCCAGAAACGTTTAGCCACCGCCTATCTGGTGGTTCGGGAAAGGGTGGGCCAATTGATGGGGGCACTGGCCGAGGCGGTGGCCGGAGCACCCGTTATCCGAGCCTATGGCATCGAAGATCGGGTGCGGGCCGACCTGGGTGAGGTCATCGAAAGGCATCGAGCGGCCGCGGTTCGAACCGGCGGTTTTACCTCCGGTTTCTCCGGCGTGAGCGAGCTTCTGACCTCCACCGTAACGGCCGCCGTGTTGGTGGTGGGCACCCTCCTGGCGGTCGGTGGAGACACTTCGATCGGAACGGTCGTGGCCTTCCTATTCCTGGTGCAGCTGATGATTATGCCGCTTCAGCTGTTCGGGGAGGCCATCAACGAGGCACAGAGCGCCGTGGCCGGATGGCAGAGGGTTTTGGATGTGCTGGACACTCCTCCTGATGTGGCGGATCCGGGAGATGACGGCCTTGATCTTCCCGTCGGCCCCCTGGAGGTACGTTTCGAGGGGGTGACCTTCCGCTATCCCAAGCCCGGCGAGAACGCCCGTCAAGCCACCGGCACCACCGCTCTGGAAGGGGTGAGCGTCCGGCTCGACCCCCGCTCTCACGTGGCGGTGGTGGGAGAAACCGGCTCGGGAAAGACCACCTTTGCCAAATTGGCTACTCGGCTTATGGACACTTCGGACGGCGTGGTGTTGCTAGGAGGAATAGAGGTGTCGAGGGTGAGGTTTTCATCGCTTCGTCATCGAGTGGTCATGGTTCCGCAGGACGGAATGCTTTTCAGGGGCTCCATCCTGGAGAACGTTCAGATGGGGAAACCGGGCATAAGCCGGGAAGGGGTCGAGCAATCCTTCTTCGATCTGGGGTTGACCGAATGGCTGGCCGAGCTCCCGAAAGGGCTGGACACACCGGTCGGAGAGCGGGGTTCGTCGCTGTCGGTGGGTGAACGCCAGCTGGTTACCTTGGTTCGAGCGGCCCTGGCCGACCCGGATCTGCTGGTTCTGGACGAGGCCACTTCCGCCGTCGATCCCGCCACCGAAGCCCGCATATCCAACGCCCTGGAGAACCTCACCAAGGGACGCACGGTCATCACCATCGCCCATCGCCTGTCCTCTGCCGAAGCCGCCCACCGAATCTTGGTGTTCGACCAGGGGCGGATGGTTCAGGACGGTCCCCACCGTCAACTTCGGGAGGAACCAGGCGTCTACCGGCATCTATATCAGGCCTGGGAACAAGGTGCCCTCAACCGGGCCTCCGTCCTTCCCTAGGGGTGGCCCCGAGGAGTTGATCCGTTACTTCGGCCCCATGCGGATGCCACCATCCATGCGGATGGACTCCCCGTTCATGTACTGGTGGTTGACCAGGAACATAACCAGGTCGGCGTACTCGTCGGGTCGCCCCAGCCGCTTGGGGTGGAGCACCTGTAAGGCCAGGGATTCCTTGGCCGGTTCGGGTAGGCCGGCCAGTAACGGGGTGTCGATAATTCCTGGGGCGATGGTATTGACCCGGATGCCGACCACCGACAGGTCCCGGGCGATGGGCAGGGTCATCCCCACGATGCCGCCCTTGGAAGCGGAGTAGGCGGCCTGGCCGATCTGTCCGTCGTAGGCGGCTACCGAGGCGGTGTTGATGATCACCCCTCGGTGGTTGTGCTCATCGGCCTCGTTCTTGGACATCGCCGAGGCCGCCACCCGAATGGTGTTGAAGGTGCCGACCAGATTGATCTCGATTACCTGGCGAAACCGACCCAGATCGTGAGGACTGCCGTCTCTGGCCAGCGTCCGCATAGGTGGCCCGATACCGGCACAGTTGACCAGCACCCGGATCTGCCCCAGACCGGCGGCGATATTGATTCCCTCCACAACCTGATCTTCGCCGGTCACGTCGCAGTGCGAATAAACCCCGTCCAGCTCTTGGGCCAATGCTTCGCCGGACTGGTCGGCTATGTCAAGAATCACGACTTTCATGCCGGCCTCGGCCAACCGCCGGGCACTGGCGGCACCCAGCCCCGAGGCACCCCCGGTTACAACGGCAACATCCCTGCTCTGATCCATCGCTTTGATCGTCCTCTCTCTCCGGTATGACGGTTTGTATGCTAACCGGGCCCGATCCCGCCTTAGAAAGACCCGATTCCCTAAAATGTGGACTTGATTTGCATGACCCGGATATGAGCCAATCCGATCTTTTAGAACGGTCTGATCCACCCACCGTGGTGTATACGGACGGTTCCTGCCTCTACAACCCCGGCCCGGGCGGTTGGGCCTGGGCTATTCCAGGGGGTAGATATCGAAGCGGTTGTGAGGCGGAATCGACCAACCAACGGATGGAGCTGGCGGCGGTCATCGAGGCGGCCCGGTCGATAGAAGGGCCTTTGGAAATCCGCAGCGACTCCTCGTATGTGGTCAACTGCTTCAAAGACGGATGGTGGGAAGGATGGTTGCAACGAGGCTGGGTCAACACCCGAAAAAAGCCGGTTGCCAACCGGGATCTATGGGAACCGTTGGTCGACATCTACCGAACCCGGAATATCACCTTCAGCAAGGTAAGGGGCCACAGCGGAAACCGCTGGAATGATCTGGTTGACGAGCTGGCCCGCCGGGCGGCTACCCACCAAGAAGGCCAAGCCGGAGAGAGGGCAGGTTAGGTACCTCCCCACTTATCCGGTTATATAGCGCCGCTCTCGGTTGAACCTCTTCCAGTCGGAGAACCGGGTAGACCAAACCAGGTCGGTAAGGATGGAAGCCACACCGGTGATAACCAGCATCCAGATCGCCCAGGATTGCACCCCGGCGATCAGGCCGGCCGGTATCAGCGCGAACGGCACGATCTTCGAGAAAATCGCCCCGGAGGCATGCATCCAGGCCCGCCGGGAGGGCGAGGTGGCCAGATAGGTGGCGTAGTCGGTTTTCACCCCCGGCTGAGGACGGATCAGGGTTCCGATAAACCAGTGGGTGAATTGGATACCCCCCAGCCTCCCCACCAACAAATGGGCCAGCCCGTGGGTGGCTGTCAAGACCACCCCCATCCCCGCCAACAGGAAGAATCCGTTCCAAGGGGTGGAGGTGTAGTAGGCCAGTCCCACCAGCCCCAGTCCCCCCAGGGTGACCAACTCGGCGAACATGGTCCCCACCCCGATCGGAACCGTCAACATGGCCCACCGTTGAAATGCTTTTTGATCGATCCGGCCGATCCGGTCGGCAAACTCGTCTACCAGATCAGGGGATCGTTTTACCGAGTCAACCGCCTTCCAAAAACCCGATCCGGACAGTCCGGCCTCCGGATCTTCCTCCAGCCGAGCCTCAACCCGAGATAGAACCTCTTCGATCTGGGTGCGTTCCATGCCTATCAAACCTCGGGCCGGAAAATAGTTCTGTAATTCTACCGGATTGCCGCCCCTATCTTCAGGTTGCGGGAACTTCCTCTCTCGGGGTCGGGTCTACCCAATCCGAACTGACCACCTCGTCAAATAGGTCGGTTATTTCTTCGGACGGGGCCTTGGTTACCAGGGATACCACCACGGAGAAGATCAGAGCAGCCACCACCCCGGGAACAGCCGGGTTAAGCTCCCATATCTCGTCACCGAGGTTATTGATCACCGCTCCCAAACCCAGCGATTCGGTCAAGTTCCGGGCCCCCTCCACGCCCAGGTCCATAAGCCACCAGAAGGTTGAAAACAGGGTGCCGGAAATGAGACCGGCGAAAGCCCCGGGCAGGTTGAATCGTCGCCAGTAAAGGGCCAGCACGGTAACCGGGCCGAAGGCCGCCCCCATTCCTCCCCAGGCCAATGCCACCAGGGCATAAACCGACTCCGGAGACAAGATCGAGACCAGCGCCGCTATACCGCCGATCGTCACCAGCAGCAGCCTCCCCATCCTCACCTTGATAGCGGTGCCTACCTGTTCGGTGATGCCTTTCAACCAGGGGGCGTCGCTGGAGGCTATGGCGGAGGCCATCAACAGCTGCGAGTCGGCGGTGCTCATGATGGCGGCTACCACTCCCGTCAACAACAGGCCGCCTACTATCGGGTGGAAGAAGACCGAGGACACCACCAGATAAAGCCTCTCCGGATCAGGAATAGCCACCCCTCGGGCCTCAAGAGCAGGTGCCGCTACCAACCCCATCAGCAGCCCGAAGGAGAACATCAGCGCGACCCATACCAGGCTTACAGAAGTGGCCTGAGGTATTTGGGACTCGTCTTTCATGGCCATGAAACGGGCCAGAATCCTTTGCGAACCCAGCGCGCCCAGACCCCATCCCAGGACCGAAAGGTAGGCCAAAACCCCCAGCGGGGAACCATCCGCATAGGTAAAGGGGCTCCAGAAGCCCGGTGCGCCCGACTCAAGTTCTGAAAATGGGTTGTCGGCGATTATGAGCAGCGCCACCGGAATGATGACGAAGCCTGCCAACATGACCAAAGCCTGAAATACGTCCGTGCGAGAAACGGCCATGAAGCCGCCGAGGAAGGTATAGGAGAGAACCGCCACCAGGGTAACTAGTACCGCAAAGTCGTGGCCGGAACCGGCGTGATCCAAATCGAACACTTCCTCCAGGAGTTTTGCGCCGGCCACCAAACCGGAACTGACATAAAGGGTTATGAAATACAGGCTGACCAGAGAGGTGAGACCTCGTAACCAACCGGTTGTGTCACCAAAACGCTTCTCCCAGAACTCCGGGATGGTCAGGGAGTTGCCGGTGGCAATGGTGTAGCGCCTCAACCGCTTGGCCACCAGCACCCAAGCCACCCAGACACCGAACACGATGAAAACCATGGTCCAGAGATGCCAGAGGCCGCCGGTGAAGGCAAGAGCGGGAAAGACCAGCATGGTCCATCCGCTCGACGATGAAGAACCGGCGCTCAAAGCCGCGGTAAAGCCCCCCAACCGGCGCCCGCCCAATACATAGTCGCCCATATTTTCCATCCGAGGCGACCGATATACGGCGATCGTGATCAGAACCGCAAAGTACAGGGCGAAAACGATCAAAATCCATACTACTTCGGCCATGGAAACCCACTTTAGTTCAGGAGGGTGTTGAAAAATGTCCAGTTGGCCCGCTAGCTGTACTGTCCGGAAACGAGATCACGGTCAAAATGTTAATTGTGGGGCCAAGTTTCCCCATCTTTTAACACCCTCCTAAGCAGCAACCTCAGTAGAACGAGGAAGGGGCTTAGTGAATTGGTCCCCATTCGGGTAGGAGCCGAGCAACCTCTTGCTCTAGGGAATCCCTTGATGCGTCCGGGCTTTGCTCGGCTTCCCGGGCCAAACGAACGATGTTGGCGTGGAGTGGATCGGAACGATCGTAGAGAGGAACAGGGACGTGTTTTAGCGGATTCAGGTCATAATGCATTTTTGATGTCTTAGATTCGCGCCAAGCCTCCTGTGTCCATTCGGCATTTAACACGGCACATAGGTATAGGGCTTCGGACGGATCAGACGCCACATACCAGTACAACTTATCGTCTGCCAGCAGGTTTCTGGACCCACGACAGGCGCGCAAAGTATTACCCGACTTGTTATAGAACACCTTCGAATAAGGGGGATCTTCAGCCGCACCGGGCTCAAAGTCGGTGCCTAGCTGTTTGGTTAGGGTTCGGTAACGATCCAGGTTTTGCGAGAGTGTCTCACCGGCGGTTTTCGCCCTATGTTGAGCGTAGGTCTCTTCCGCCCTTCGCCAGTATTCCAAACCGTGTCCGTAGCGTTCAGGAAATTTTGGATCATCCAACTCCAGGATTCGAAATTTGCCCATGTTCTCGGCATGAGGAGCGATAAACCAGGCGTCTGGCTCGCAGACAAATGGTCTAAGGGTCTGGGAGCGCAGGGCGGGTAATAGACAGGCTTTTTCTACTATTACGTTCGAATATTGGACGCCCTTCCATTTGCCCTTTGTTGACGCCATGGTGGTGACCTTGACCGTCCCTGTGTAGGGGCCAGGCGCAGGCGGAGTCACTACCAGTACCAGCCCTAAAGGAGAAGCCACTGCTCCCCTAGTGAAACGGGTGGCATATGGTGAGGGTTGTGGAGCCCTTTGTACCCAACGTACCGTCCTGATCAACGCCGGGGTTCCGCTTACCCTAAGAGGTTCTGCCTTCGTCCAGTCACCTGGATCCTGTGAGGAAGTGTTCCTGGAGCCACTCACAATGCAGGCCCCGTTCGGAGCATGGGGAAACGGAGGATCGCTCATATCATCGTAGGTCTCGTGAAGGTCGAATCTGACAGTGGCGGCTCCCCAGTTGCCTACACGCCAAACTTGCCAGGTTTGTGCAATGACGGCTGATCCCGGTAGCACGAACCCGAACCTACCCCCTTCGGTTAGGTAAAGGTCCACAACCCGAGCGGAAAATAAGGCAGCCAGGTCACCTCTGGCGGAGCCGGTATTCCTTGGTCTCAGCCGGTAGTCGGCTGCCAATTCGGCTATTTGGGCTTTGCGGGTCCCTTCCGGAGTGTCGTTAACTACCAGCCAAGGTGGGTTGCCGATGATCGCAGCCGCGCCGCTTGCAAGCCGGATAGGAGCAACATTGTTGCCTATATACCATTTCCATACATGATCCCCCTCAGTACGAACTACTTCTGTCAACTGGTCTAACAGCTCACCAGGTAGTTCAGGATATTCGGATTGAGGGTCTTCTTTGCCCTCAGCGGCAGCTGTGGCGGCTTCTACCAGTTGATCGATCAGTTGAGCAGCGTGGGGGGATTCCACCAGCTCTTGTGGGATTAGCAGTTCCCCGTCCGGCTTGGTAGTGGGCAGCCGCATTGTTTCGTCCAAACGGATCCGTGCGGCACGGTGAGCGAGCATTGAATCGGCCAGAAAAACTTGCAAAAAGGGGCGGGTAGGACCAGGAGGAAGCGCGGTGGCCAAGGTTGCTTGGGCCATTTCCACCGCTATCGGATGTACATCCATCCCCACCACCATGTGGGCGCATATTTGACGAGTGTGCTCTTCTAGCAGGGGGTGGGCTTGTCTAATCCTACCTTCGACCACCTTGGCCAAGTAGAACAGGAACGTCCCCGACCCACATGCCGGGTCCAACAAGAAGAACGCCGGACCCGCCCCCCCCCGGCGCGGCTATTGGGGCTTAGTCCAAGAGACTGAGCACAGCTGCGGATAGCCTCATCCAGGGCGGTTGTGTCCCTCATAAGCACCTTTTCAACCAGCCGTTCGGCTAGCCAGTCCGGGGTGTAATACTCTCCGAACTCCTTGCGATCCTCGCGATCAATGAGATCATGATATAGACCCTTCAATAGGTCCCGTCCCGCAGCAGACCAGTCATACCGGGCAACTGAATGGGCCAGACGGTTGAGTAAGGCGCGGCCCGCAGGAAAGTCCACCAACCAGGCACTGAATCCATCTCCAACCTCATTGACCAGACTATCCTCATCAACGTCTGTAACTCCTGTGTCTGTCGCATTAACTATGAGACGGGCGGCTATAACCAAAGCCGTGTGTTCCACGAAGTTATGGGCACGGGCTACCGAACCTTCCCCCAAAAGCCCAGACCCCCGCAGGGTCTGCTTCCACAATTCGAGTTTGGTAGTGAAAAAGGGCTCCGTCTCTACATCCAGAAGCATCTCCTTCAACTCTTTCAGATAAGGAGCGAAGAGAGGCCGCAACGGGTCAGGAGGTGCCGGCTTGCCACGCCTTTCGTCGGGAGCCAAATATTCGGCTACGACATTCCGAAATCCGGCTGGTTCCAACACCGGACGAAAGTTCTGCACTTCAAGAATCGGATGGGGACGATCAGCCCGCCATTCCCAACCCCACCAGCATATGCCGTCGGTTAGGAAACCTCGCCAAGGCCGCCGGTTGTTGCCCAGGCCGAGTCGGGTTTGCAAGGCTTCCATATATCGGGCAACTTGGTCGAACTGGGTTTCGTCAACCTGTGAGCCCGGCCAAGTAGGTTCAGCCTGCCCACGGGTTTTCGTTTCGATAATCACCCGATACTCGTGACAGACCAGATCGGCGGGGCCGGACCCGGTTTGCACTCCCTGCCGCCAATCCCCACCGCTGGTCTCGGCCAGCACCTCCCTGAGAAGTCCGGCGATGTCAGCCTCCCCATGGACCGAAGCCAGATCACTGAGCCGATCTTCCAACCCGCGTTCTTCACTCATATAACCAATCCCGTTCTAGCTAGGCGGAATAGCTGCCGGAGGTGGCCGGGCCGCCGGTTCCGGTCCAGTCGGTGTGGAAGAACTCTCCTCTGGGGCGGTCGATGCGTTCGTAGGTATGGGCACCGAAATAGTCTCGCTGGGCTTGGATCAGGTTGGCGGGGAGGCGACCGGAGCGGTAGGCATCGTAGAAAGCCAGGGCCGATGAATAGGCCGGAACCGGAATACCGCTTTCGACCGCCGCCACTACGGTGGTCCGCCATCCTGGTAAGGCGTTACGGATGGCTTCTACGAAGAACTCGTCCAGGAGGAGGCTGGGAAGGTCGGGGCGGCGGGCGAAGGCGGCGGTTATGTCGTCCAGGAACGCCGCCCGAATAATGCAGCCCTCTCTCCAGAGTTGGGCGATCCTTCCGTAGTCGAGGTCCCATTGGTATTCCTCGGCCGCCGCCTGGAGCAGCATGAAACCTTGGGCGTAGGACACGATCTTCGAGGCGTATAAGGCATCATGGACCGCTTGGATGAAGTCCCCTTTATTCAGGCCGGATATGGTGCCCGACCTGGCCACACCGGAGGCCAGAACCCCGCTTGCTTCGGCCCGCTGATCGTGAAGAGCGGATACCACCCGGGCGTAGACCGCCTCGGCGACCAGCGTCATCGGATACCCCAGCTGCAGCGAGGAAATAACCGTCCATTTACCGGTCCCCTTCTGTCCGGCCGCATCGAGGATCTTCTCCAGGGTGGGGGTACCGTCAGCGCTGGTATGGGCGAAGATATCGGTGGTTATCTCGATCAGATAGGAGTCGAGCAGGCCGTTCCCCCACTCGGAAAAAACCGACTCCATCTCCTTATAGGACAACCCGGCCCCCACCCGCATCAGGTGATAGGCCTCGGCGATAACCTGCATGTCGCCGTATTCGATGCCGTTGTGAACCATCTTGGTGTAATGCCCGGCCCCGTCCGAACCCACCCAGTCGCAGCAAGGGGTTCCGTCGGCCACCTTGGCGGCGATGGAACGCAAAATATTCTTCACATGGGGCCAGGCGCTTACCTCCCCGCCGGGCATAATCGAGGGTCCGTAGCGGGCCCCTTCTTCTCCGCCAGAGATTCCTGATCCGATGAACCTCAGTCCCTTCCGGACGAGCTCTTCGGTCCGCCGGATGGTGTCCTCGAAATAGGAGTTCCCTCCGTCGATGATGATGTCGCCTTCATCAAGGAGAGGGGTAAGAAGCCGGATGGTTTCGTCGACCGGGCGGCCGGCCTTGACCATCAGCATGATCCTCCGGGGTGGCTTCAAGGCCGCCACCAGCTGATCGATCGTCTCGACACCGATCACGTTGGTATCCCGGGCGGGTCCGTTGAGGAACTCGGTGGTGCGGGCGGAGGTACGGTTGTATACCACCACCTGGTATCCATGATCGTTCATGTTCAGCACCAGGTTCTGGCCCATGACCGCCAGCCCGATCAGGCCGATATCCGCCGAAGGTCCGTTGGGAGGGTTCACCGGCTCCATAGTAAAGGAAACCGGCGTAAGGGATTAATGCCAATGCCGATGGCAGTCGAGGGGGCTGGCCCGCATCGCATAGTTCATAGATTTATTGATATTTTGATAGCCTTAATCTATTAAATTAGGGTTGATAATTATCGAAAGGGGAGAAACTTGCTCACAGTGACCATAGAGGAAGCAGAGATCAATTTGGCACAACTGGTGGAAGGCGCGGTGCAGGGTGTACCTTTTATTATCGCCAAGGCGGGCAAGCCGCTGGTAAAAGTGGTGGCCCTGGATACACCCGACCCCAAGGCGACACGTAGAACCGGGTTCCTACCAGGTATTTCCGTGCCCGAGGACTTCAATAGAATGGGCGAATCCGAAACTCAGTAACACTTTTGGGGGAGGCTTGAGTCATTTCGACAAAAGGTGATCTACGTACCCAATGAAACCTGTGCTTGGAATCGACATAGGCGGGAGCGGTATCAAGGGTGCTCCCGTTGATTTATCTTCCGGTCGATTCATCGGGGAGAGACATCGCATAGCCACCCCTCAGCTGGCGCTCACCGCACCGGTCAGCGAAACGGTGCGTGCCATCGCAGAACATTTTCCAAACCTGTCCGGCCCCATCGGGTGTACTTTTCCCGGCATTGTCATTTCCGGCCGTATCTACACGGCGGCCAACCTGGACGACCAATGGATCGGGGTGGATGCGGCAGAGGAGTTTTCGGCGGCCTGCGGGCGACCGGTGGCTTTGATCAACGATGCCGACGCGGCCGGACTGGCCGAAGCCCGATTCGGAGCCGGGGCCGGACATAAAGGAGTGGTGTTGGTGTTGACGCTGGGGACCGGCATAGGTTCGGCCCTGCTCCACAACGGGAGGCTGGTACCGAACACCGAGCTGGGCCATCTGGAGCTCAACGGAGAAGTAATTGAAGATCAGGCCTCCAATCGGGCTCGAAAGGCGAAGGGGTTGTCGTTTAAGAAATGGGCGAAGGTTCTCAACCGCTACCTGGCCCATCTGGACCGTCTGTTTGCTCCTGATCTGGTGGTGATAGGCGGGGGCATCTCAAAGCAATTCGACGCTTTCGGCCCCAGGTTGCGTTGCCGGGCGGAGGTGGTGCCGGCCGCACTCCGCAACCAGGCGGGCATCGTCGGGGCGGCCTTGTGGGCGGCAGGTGACGCCACCGGCTAAAGGTCGGTCGGTTTAACAGTCTCGGTAATCAAGTACTGACGGTAGCGACTCACCAGGTCGGGAGGCACCCTTGCTTTAACCAAAGTACCTTGCTCGTTGTAGCTTTCGGACAGAATTTCGGCCTCTCGATGTAGTTCGCCCAGCACCGCCCCCTGCGGATAGGGGACCAGTAGCTCAAGATCCGAGAAACCCGACGATATTTGCCGAGTTATCTGCAAAAGCAGGTCATCCAGCCCGACCGCCTCGGCCGCCGACACCAGGGCCGCTTCCGGGTAAAGCCTGCGGAATCGGCGAACAATGTCTTCGGCGGCCTGGTCGATCTTGTTGAACACCATAAGCTCGGGAACATGGCCGGAGCCGATGGTGTCAAGCACCTCCTGCACGGCTTCGATGCGGCTGAGCACACCCGGTTCGGAAACATCTACCACGTGGAGTAAAAGATCCGCCCGGGCGGTCTCTTGAAGGGTGGAGCGAAAGGCCTCGACCAGCTGATGGGGTAGGCGTTGCACGAAGCCCACCGTGTCCGAGACCAACACCTGTCGTCCGTTGGGTAACCCCAGACGACGGGTAGTGGAATCCAGGGTGGAAAAAAGCCGATCTTCGGTTAGAACCCCCGCATTGGTCAGGGCGTTCAGCAAAGTGGATTTGCCGGCATTGGTGTATCCGACCAAGGAGAGCAGGGTCGTGGAGGCCGCCTGGCGGTTTTTTCGCTGGGTTTCCCTTACCCGGTGGACCTGCTCCAGTCGTTTTTGGACCGAGGAGATGCGTTGCATGATACGGCGGCGGTCGGTTTCCAGTTTGGTCTCGCCGGGTCCTCTGGTGCCGATCCCTCCCCCGAGCCGGCTTAGTTCGGTGCCCTTCCCTCGGAGCCTGGGCAGCTGGTAGCGAAGTAGGGCCAATTCCACCTGAAGCATTCCTTCCCGGCTGGTGGCGTGCTGGGCGAATATGTCCAGGATTACCGCCACCCGATCCACCACGTCGCATTTGAACAGCTGCTGTAGGTTGCGTTGCTGGCCCGGGGTCAGGTCGTTGTCGAACACCACCACGTCCACATCAAGCGCCCGGGCTTGGTGGGCCAACTCCTCTGCCTTGCCCTGACCGATCAGCGTGGCCGCCTGTGGAGCGGGTCTTCGCACCGCCACCGTCGCCACCGGAGTCGACCCGGCCGTGTCGGTGAGGAGGGCCAGCTCTGCCAGCGATCTTTCGATTTCTCCGGTGCCGTTTCTGCTGTCGAAGTAGGCACTGACCAGAAAGGCCTTCTGTCGGGCCACCTCAAGGTCGGTGACCGTGGCGGTAAGTCGTCGGGTGCTACGGCCTTCGGATAACCGATCCCGCTCCTGATCAGAAGGGGGCGGGTTGGTCGGTTTCAAAGATAAGAGTCCTCGGTAGGGGGATCGTCCTGTTCTTCGGCGATTATCTGCGAGTTTCGAACCGCCACCGCCAGCCGGTTGTTTTCCGGCCACAAGAACCTCCACGCCCCGGTGGGAACGGCCCAGAAACGATGGCCGGTGTGGATATCTACCAACGCCAGGGCGTCACTGCTGGTGGATTCGGTTCCCGGGGGGACCAGTAACCCGGATCTGGTAGTGGACTGTTCCACCAGATGCCCCACCCGCCATCCCGGCATGATTCGGTATCCATTGGGGGCCTGCTGTTCCCTCTTCATTGTGCCAATCTGTTGGTGGAGGTCGGAGATATGGAGGCTAGTGGAGACCGGGCCGGAATAGAAAAATAGACACCCATCTCAGTGTAACAGACCACCATGTTCTCGTCGAAGTCGAGACGGAGAAAACCGGTACTATTTCAGTAGCCTTTGGCGTTTGGGAGGCGAACGAGCGCCTGGTGGGCTCCCTGGTCTTCAAAACCAGTGGGGGTACGAGTGTGCCCCGGCGGGTTCGATTCCCGTCCGCCTCCGCTATATTATCGTTATATTATTCTAATTATTATATATTTGCCAATGCATATCTAGCTTCTACTATCGGTTGGGTCTGGATTCTCGGGCTGTAGGCGCTCCCCGTTAAGCTCGGGAGCAGTGGTGGCAAAACTGCCCACCCCACCGATCCAGCGCATGTCCAGGAGGTTTACCGATGACTCCAAGTCTTGAAACTACGGAGGAGCGACCGGCATGGTTCGTGGGAGCGGCGTTCGGGGGTGCCGACGACCAGACAGACCGTTTTGTTCGAGAAGGTATTTGGGAGCACGGTTTCGAGGACCGTTGGATTGAGGACGTTCAATCTATTCGGGTGGGTGATCGCATTGCCATCAAGTCCGCTTATACAAAGAAGAACGACTTGCCTTTCGACAATCGCGGGCAGTCGGTGTCAGTGATGGCGATCAAGGCTGTTGGTGAGGTGACCGGTAACCCAGGTGACGGACAACGCCTCAAAGTGGATTGGACACCGGTTGAGCCGCGCCGCGAATGGTACTTCTATACCCATAGGCCCACAGTGTGGAGAGTGATCCCACGCAACTTTAAGTCCAAAGGTCTGATCGACTTCGCGTTCGAGGGACAAGACCAGGACATCGACAGGTTCCGCAACAGTCCTTACTGGGAAGCCAGGTTTGGTGACCAACCAGATTACCGCTTCTCTTGGACGTCGTTTTACACAGACTTCGCCGACAGGTTGTTTACCTTCCGTGATGATCGGTCGGCGCTGCTTGACTCGATCTACCGGCTGCCCGAAGACCAGGTCAGCTACCTGACCGACCGATTTGCTGACGGCACATCCGGCCGGCTACGTGACATCTGCCCCTTCACAACGATGGGAACCTTCCATAGACACAAGCGTGACACACGCAGGAAGATTGCCCGCGAGTTGGCCGGGTTTTTGGGTATGGAGGAAGTTGAAGGGGATCCTTTGAGGTCTTTGGATGGAATACCGATCCTGGATCCCCGCAATAGTTGGTTCTTCCCATACGAACGCGAGCGCGATGATGATCACATTGATGCGCTTTGGCAAGTGTTCGCCGACGCGTTGCAATACGCCGATAACGAGGATGAGACCAGTCGAGCTTCGCTCATTCGCTCGTTTGATGACGCTATATCACGCAAGAGAGTCGGTCGGAGGCTCACATTCGGTCTTTACTGGATCAGGCCGCATACCTTCGTGTCGTTGGACAAGTACGCTTCCACGTTCATCAGTGAGCTGGGTGTATACGTTCCGAAAGGTAAGCCGGATGGGGAAGCGTATCTGGACTTGTGCGACCGGTTGAGGTTGATGTTCAACGACGAGAGTATGCCGGTTCACTCCTTACCTCATTTGTCTGCAGTGGCATGGGATCCGGAGAATGAGACCGGGTGGGACACCGAAACCAAAAACGGTCAAGGCCCTCTGCAGACCAAAGGAAAGCCACCTCGCCCAGTAAAGGACGAGCCGCCCTATTCAGTGGAGAACATCGTCAAGGAGGGATGCTTCCTGGAGCGAGACAGGCTGGTGATGATCCTGGATCGATGGCGGGTCAAGAAGAACCTGATCCTTCAAGGTCCGCCGGGTACCGGCAAGACCTGGCTGGCCAAGAAGCTGGCGTTTGCGCTCATCGGCAGTCGTTCGCCGAGTCGGGTGCGCCCGTTGCAGTTCCACCCGAGCCTGTCCTATGAGGACTTCGTCAGGGGCTGGCGGCCCAGTGGAAACACTGACAACCCTCTCAAGCTGATGGACGGGCCGCTCCTGATGGCGGTCGAAGATGCCGGAAAGGAACCTACACAGGACTTTGTGGTGGTGGTCGAAGAGATCAACCGGGGCAACCCTGCCCAGATCTTCGGGGAGATGCTTACTCTGCTGGAGGCCGACAAGCGCACTCCCGAAGAGGCGTTGACGCTGAGCTATCCCCGACACCCCGCCGAACGGGTGCACGTTCCCGACAATCTCTATGTGGTCGGCACCATGAACATCGCCGACCGGTCGCTGGCCCTGGTTGATCTCGCCCTCCGCCGCCGATTCGCTTTCGTCGATCTGGAACCAAACTTCGGGGAATTTTGGCACCGCTGGGTCAGCGAACAAAGCGGCTTGGGTCGGGACTTCCTTGACGGCATCAAACAGCGACTGACAGACTTGAACAAGAACATATCCGAAGACGACCTGCTCGGGCCACAGTTCCGAGTCGGACACAGCGTCGTGACACCAAGCGATGAGATTACGAACGGCGTCCAATGGTTCACGGAGGTGGTGGAAACCGAGATCGGACCGCTCTTGGACGAGTACTGGTTCGACACCCCCGACAAGGCTCGCTCCGCCAAAGAAGAGCTGCTCAAAGGGCTCGACAGTTGACACCACCACCGGGGATGATCGGCAAGATCCCCATCCGGAATATCTGGCTGTTGATGCTGTATGCATCGCGGCTCTATCGGGAACTCCCGAGCCGGAGGACCCGCGGCATCGAAGAAAGCCCCGACAGACTTCCCGATCTGGTCGCAGAGATCCTGACCCGTGCCGCCCAACGTCGGATCCGGCGCAACCTGACTCTCGAATTCCGCCGCAGCCAAGCTGACCTGACTCGTGTACGGGGACGCATCGACATCCTCCGCACTGAGCGCTACGGCCTGTTGCGGAAGGGCAAGATCGCCTGCTCCTTCGAAGAACTAACCACCGATACGCCACGGAATCGGCTCGTGAAAGCAGCCCTCACCAAACTGTGTTCCAGTGTTAGAGAGGAAGATTTAGCCAGGCGGTGCCGCAGTCTGGCCGCGGCTTTGGGCCGAGCGGGTGTGAGCGACGAGACCTCCACCGGCATACGGTCAAGAAGCCTCCGCGCCACGGGCAGGGTCAACGCCGAGGACCGCCAGATGCTCGCCGCCGCGGAGTTGGCCCTCAGGCTGAGTCTGCCCACCGAAGATCCGGGTAGTGCTCACCTGCCCGCGCCCGACCGGGACGCGGTATGGGCGCGACAATTATTCGAGTACGCGGTGGCGGGCTTCTACGACACGGTGCTCGGCCCCCGCGGGTGGTCGGTCAAACGAGGCAAAAGGATCCACTGGCAGATCAAGGAGCAAAGCAAGACTTCGAGAATCGACGACATCCTGCCTCAGATGCAAACCGACATCACCTTGGAAGGCCCTCCAACCGATGCGCACGATCACAGGCATCGCATAGTCATCGACACCAAGTTCACCGGCATCCTCAAGCCGGGCCAATACAAGACGCAAGTCCTGAAGAGCGGCTACATCTACCAGATATACGCCTACCTGAGATCCCAAGAGCGCGACAGCGACCCCGGATCGCTCGATTCGTCTGGTCTGCTTCTACATCCCTCCGTCGGCGAGGACGTCCACGAATCCGCGATGATCCAAGGCCACCGAATCCACTTCGCCACGGTGGACCTCGCTGCTGAAAGCACCGCCATCCGAGCACGGCTCATCGCAATAGCCGACAAAGTCGCGGCATAGCCCACCGACGGTCAATAAGAAGCCACTACGACAACCCGGCCGCATCCGCTGACAGCGGAGAGAAACCGTAGTCCGGCTCACCATCCGCAACCACCCAAACCAAAAAACGCCGCGCCGGCCGGGTGATCACTTAATAGGCTCCCTGCCCATCTTCCCCGGTGAGGGCGGCGTGGATGGCGACAGGTCCGGCCCGTGCACTATGGTGAACGTCTGCCTCCGCCACTTCACAGAATCTACACAGCGGGATCATTTCGGCTTATGGGCACTACAGTTGTGATATGAAACCTGAAGACACAAGCGACGGTCGATGGATTCGGTGCTGACGGTTAGCGGACTGATCGCCAATCCCGGGCAATACGACCTGGCCGACCTGTCCAGATTGGAACCAGGTGCCCAAGATGAACCCGGCATGGTCAGATTGGAGCGGATTATCGAGGCCTCCCGACCTGATGCCGAAGCTGATCACGTCACCGCTGTAAGCGCCGATGGCTCCTATTCTGCCTCCATCCCGCTGGCCGAAGCGACCCGACTGGGCGAGGTTCATGTCCACGAAGAGCAAGGCGAAACCTCTTTACGTCTGCTGGTACCCGGCGGGGCCACCCTGTGCTGGAACGTCAAAAGCTTGGGCCTGCTACGGGTAACCGCCGGGCCGGAACCCGACAGCCTACCCGAGGTTCTTACCCATTAGGAGGGTGCCGGACAATGTCCTCTGACGAGGGGATGGCCTTTGCCCGCCTGTTCGCCAAACGTAGGGCGGAGCTGAACGTTTCGACCGTGGATATCGCCGATCTAACCAAACGTCCTATTCAGGTGGTGGTCGGATGGGAACAGGGTTCCTCTGTCCCCCGAGATGACGAGTTGGCTGTCCTCTCCGAGGCCTTGCGCCTGCCGATTTCTTTGATGGAGGAAGCCCTGCGGCGGGTTGGCGAACACGAAAAGCCGGTGGGCTCTGCCGGGTCGGACTCCCTTAGTGATGAGGCCCTGTATGACGTCGAAATAGTTCCCCTTGAGGAAAGCGTTGAGGATCCTGTTATCGATAGCCTGGATGTGGAACCCACCGGATCGGCCTGGTCGAAACTCAAGCTGAGAGCCGGTCGGGTGTTCGGACCAAGAGACCGGAGCACGCTTGCCCAGGAACGGGATCCGGCCCGGAGCTCCTCATATATGGAAGATCCGGAGCAACAGATCACCTATCGGCTCCGCATGGTTTTCTCCGCCGCCGGTATCGCCATCCTGGTTCTGGTGCTTCGCTGGGCGTTGGGCGGTTTCTGGGCCGCCGTAACCGATCTGTGGAGTTCCCTCACCGGCGTTTTATAGAACCCCATCGACCGGCGGGTTCCGGTACTACCCAAAAGGTTCTCCAGTCGCTATATTGTCTTCTACCAGAGAAAGGAGGTGATCCGAATTGTTAGACTGTTCCTGTAGGACTCTGGAGGTGGCCGAGCGCTAGCGGCCACGGGTCGCTTCCGATGAACCAACCCAACCTAAGGGGGTTCGTCGGGCTAGGTAGCGACTCCAACTCGGACCACCGAGCCTTTCCGTCCGTATGTTGGTCCTCATGCGGCATTCCGTGGGGCTAAGGAGCCCACAATGAAGTGCGGATAGGGCACAATATAAGCACACAAGACGTTTGTCCGGGGCTTCCAAACGGAGGCCCCGGACTTTTTTCTCAGAGCGTGGCAGGTGTTGGCCAGGGTTCAGCGGAGGCCGTGTTCGGTAAGCCAGTCCTGGTTCCAGATCTTGGTGAGATAACCCCGGCCCGAATCGGGTAGTAAGACCACCACCAGACGATCCGGGTCCGCTTCGGCTACCTCCAAGGCCGCGTGGACCGCCATCCCCCCGGATCCTCCGATCAAGAGCCCCTCCTGCTCTGCAACCCGTCTGGCCATGTCGAAGGACTGCTGGTCGTCGACCATGATGTAACGGTCGACGATATCCTGATCCAAGGTTTCCGGCCAAAAGTCTTCGCCGACCCCCTCCACCCGGTACTGATGGATGTCCTCCTCTCGGGCGGCCGTATAGATGGAGCCCTCGGGATCGGCACCCACCAGAGCGACGGATGGTTTGCGCTCCCTCAGGTACTTTCCCGTACCGGAAATGGTCCCGCCGGTGCCCACCCCGGCTACGAACGCGTCTATCTCTCCGTTGGTTTGTTCCCAAAGCTCCGGGCCGGTGGTTAGATAATGGGCTTGCGGGTTGTAAGGGTTGGAATACTGATCGGGGCTGTAGGCACCGTCTATTTCCTCGGTGAGACGTCGGGCGACCCCGTAATAGGAATCTTCATGATCGGGAGTGAGGTTGGTGGGCGTGACGATCACTTCGGCACCATAGGCCTCCAACAAGCGGATTTTTTCGGTGGCCACCTTGTCGGGAACCGTACAGATAACCCGATATCCTCGCACCGCCCCCACCATGGCCAGGCCTGCACCCGTGTTGCCGGAAGTGGGTTCGATGATGGTGCCGCCCGGCCGTAGTGATCCGGCCCGCTCGGCCTGATCGACCATGTTGACGGCGATCCGTTCCTTCACCGATCCGGCCGGATTCAGATAATCCAGCTTGGCTACCAGGTTGCCGGGCGGGTGGATCCGCGCCAGTCGGACCAACGGAGTCCATCCGATTGCCTGCAGAGCGTTTTCGTGTATCACGTTGTGGTCTTGTCCTCTCGTGTCAAAGCAGATCCTCCAACTCTTCACAGGATTCGACCGGCAGGCGGCATACCCCGTTCCGGCATACATACCCCACCGTCCGATCCTGGCGATACCGTCCCGAGAGGATGGGTATCTGTTCGTTTGGTCCGGTCGACGGTGCCAACACCAGGTCGGGGCGATAGTCCTGGTTTAGGCGACCGGTCCACTCCAAGGCGTCCGGACCGCAGAGCGCCACTTCCTTGAAGTCCATGAGCGAGGTGGCCAACACCGCCAGAAGATGCCCGACCGCGCTCGGAGCAGCCTCCGCCAGCCGATCCCCGGCCCGGACGATTCTTTCAAACTGCTCGTGAAATCGATACTCTCCGGTGAGCCGACCCATCAGAAAGAAGCATTCCGCCGCCAAGGAAGCTCCCGAAGCGCTGGGGTTGTCCTGCTGATCGACGGGCCGCACCACCAAATCCGAGCCGGCATCGTCGGCGACCGCGAAAACCACCCCGTCCGTACTATCGAAATGATCTGTCAACCGGTCGACCAGCCCCTGGGCGGCGATAAACCACTCTGCTTCTCCGGTAGCTTGGTAGAGCTCCAATAAACCCAGCGCATAAGCGGCATGGTCGTCCAAGAACCCGGATATAGGGGCGAGGCCGTTGCTCCAAACCCGGGCCAGGCGTCCGTCCGGTTGTCGCATTTCCGACAGGATGAACCGGGCGTTGGCACGGGCGGCCTCCAGGTAAGTATCCATCCCCAGCACGCTTCCGGCCACGGCCAGGGAGCGCAACGCCAAGCCGTTCCAGACGGTTATAACCTTGTGATCCAAACCGGGCCGGATCCGAGTCGCCTGTCGGGCTCGAAGCCTATGTTTGGCCCGCCCGACAATCTCCCCCACTTCTTCGACAGTGACGTCGAACCACTCCGACAGGGCCTCGGGCGTTGAGGCCTGGTGCAAAACGTTGGCACCCTCGAAGTTCCCGTCCGGTGACACCCCGAAGTAGGCGCTTACCACCGGATAAAGCTCTTCCCCGACCACTTGGCGAAACTCGTCGCTCGTGAAGACGTAGAACTTGCCTTCCACCCCTTCGGAGTCGGCGTCCTCGGCGGCGTAGAAACCCCCCTCGGGATGACGAAGGTCCCGCATCATATAGTCCAAGGTGTCGACAGCCACCTCCCTATAAACGGGATTCTTGGTGATCTGCCAGGCTCGGACGTAGAGACGGGCCAGGTCGGCGTTGTCGTACAACATCTTCTCGAAGTGGGGTACCAGCCAGACCCGATCCACCGAGTAGCGGGCGAATCCACCGCCCAGATGGTCTCGAATGCCGCCCTGAGCCATCCTGGTCAGGGTGGTGGTCAGCATGGCGGGGGCTTTGGTCGCCCATGATCTACCGCTGATTCGGGCCAGGAACTCCAGAATCGGTGCCTGAGGGAACTTGGGTGCCCCTCCGAAGCCGCCGTTTTGCAGGTCGAATTGGTGGGCCAGGGATTCGTAGGCCGATTTCGCCCGCTCAAGGCCGGGCAGTTCCTCGGCAGACCTAACCGCCATTCCCAGTGCCCGAGTCAGCTGATCGGCCTGTTTTGTGACCTCGCCCCGCCGATTTTGCCAGGCGTGATTAATCGCTTCCAACACCCTTCTGAAGCCGGGCATTCCGTGGCGATCAACCTCAGGAAAGTAGGTTCCTGCGAAGAAGGGACGGCCTTCGTGGTCGAGAAACACCGTCATCGGCCATCCTCCCCGCCCGGTCATGGTGTGGACGGCGTCCATATATATCGAGTCGACATCGGGCCGTTCCTCCCGATCGACCTTGACCGACACAAAATGCTCGTTCATGTAACGGGCGGTCTCCTGGTTGTGGAAGGATTCCCGCTCCATGACGTGGCACCAGTGACAGGTTGAATAGCCCACCGAGAGCAGTATGGGCCGATCCGAGGCCTGAGCCGCTGCGAAGGCTTCCTCTCCCCACGGATACCAGTCGACCGGATTGTCGCGATGCTGGATCAGGTAGGGCGACATACCGTCTAGGCTCATATTTCTCAGCAGAGACCGACGACTCACGGCTGCATCCATGACCGACTATGTTAAAGGGTTGGTTAGGTTGGATTTCACCGTCGAGTCGGGCGGTTGAAGCCGCCGATTTGGCCATCTCCGGAAAAATCGGGAAGAAAACCGAGGGAAAATTGTTCTGAAAGGTATGCCGGTTGGATTTCAGGGGTACATCGTGCCCGTGTTTAGCGCCGATACTTCCGGTATATTTTGGAGACATCCACACCTCGGGAGGGTTGACGTAGGATTCCCGGCGGTGGATCAAGAAAGCAGGTTGCCGAAAAATGTCCCTCCACCATGGAGTAATGAGGTTTGAGTAAACTTGGCATCGGGCTGTCGCCATCCGTCCGTTTTCGCCAGGGGTTCACGGCAACCCTTATGCCGGTAGTTGAAAAGTGGGAGAGCACCGTATGGTATCCGTAAAGACCAGAAAGCGGTCATCGGTGTCTACCGGCACCAAGACCGAGCCGGAACGCAGCAAGCTGACCGATGATAAGGGCCGGCTGACTACCGACCTGGTCAGTCAGTATTTGGCTGCCATTGGCGAATACGACCTGCTTAACGCCGAAAAGGAAGTGGAGCTGGCGCAAGCCATCGAAGAGGGTATCCAGGCTGCTGTCGAGCTGAAAAGCGGGGAATTGGAAAAGCGGGAGAAGAACCTCCGGGCTCGGGAACAGCGGCTGAGGAGTCGGGAAAAAAACCTCGAGCTAAAGGGCGAGCTTACCGAGGAGAAACGCCTGAGCATCGACAAGTCCTGGGCCAGGATCAAAGCCGATTGGAAGGTTCTCAACAAGGATCGAATGCGGCTTAAGCGCAAGCGAGATCGGGGACGTAGGGCTAAAGACGAGTTCCTCACCTCCAATCTTCGCCTGGTGGTCGCCAACGCCAGGAAATATGCCAACACCTCCGGCATCGACTTCCTTGACCTTATCCAAGAAGGCAACCTGGGTTTGATCCGGGCGGTCGAGAAGTTCGACTGGCGCAAAGGGTTCAAGTTTTCGACCTACGCCACCTGGTGGATCCGGCAAGCCATAACCCGGGCTATCGCCGACAAGTCGCGTACCGTGCGTATCCCGGTCCATCTTCACGACACACTGGCGGCGGTTCGAGCCGCCCAGGCCGGACTTAAGGCAGAGTTGGGCCGCGACCCCAAGCCGGCGGAGATTGCCGAAGAGGCCGGCGTAACCATCGACAAGGTGGAGCTGGCCCTAAGCGTCTCCGATGCCGCCTCTCTGGAGAAGCCGGTGGGAGAAGACGGGGCCCAACTCGGGGACTTTATCGAGGACCAAGACGCCGCCGATCCGGTCGAAGTGACCCTGGAGATCGACGTGTCCAATTGCCTGCAGCGCTCGATCAGCCGACTTCCCTACCGGGAGGGTCGTATCCTTTCGCTTCGATACGGCTTCTTTGACGGAGTTCCTAGAACCCTGGAGGAAATCGGAGAAGAGTTCAACCTGACCAGGGAGCGGATCCGTCAGCTGGAGAAGCTGGCCCTATGCCGCCTCCGGCACCCGTCCTTCGGTATACGCGAGCAGGACCTGATCTAAAGAGCGGGTGGAGATAAAGTAGGTGGGTCCTAATCTCCGGGCCTAACCGATTTCGTATACCTCACCGTCGGGAAAGAACGCTCCCCACACGAACCAGAACTCGTTTCTATGGACGGCAATCTCCAGCCGGGTTCCGGCTAACGGGCCGTCCACCGCCTCACCCAAAAGGTTCCAGGTGGAAGAGGTTTCCTGATCCCGAAACAACTCCCCTTCGGCAATGAAGTTGAGCGGCCGTCCGTCTACCTGGCGCAGGTAGGCGATCCCGGTCCCGACCGACCGGCCTTCTCTGACCACCCGGGTGTCAAGGGCATCGGCTGTGTCTCCTCCCCAGAAAACGGCGATGGGTACCCCACCTACCGAATCGTTGACCACCTTGACCTCGGCTAACACCGGGAAGGGAAACGCCTTGGCCCCGCCTCCCAAAGTTACCCCTACCACCCGGTCAAGGGCTCGGTAACGAGGGTCGACTTCGCCGTTGAAAAACGGGTAGGGAGCATCTCGGCTGGAGTATCCCTCGTAGGGATTGAACCCGTAGGGGATTCCTAGGCCGCTGTCCCGCGACATGGACAGACCGTTCGGATAGGAGTCGGAATACTCTCCGAACGAAACGATGGCGGTCGGGATGGGGGTAAGAAACGTCCCGGTCGCCGTCCCCACTATGGCTTCGCCGGTCACCTGTTGCCACAGCGAAACCGACCGGTCATCCCACATAACCAGATCGGAATTGCGAAGTAACCCGGATACGCCGAACCGTAACACCTGGTCGCCCACCCGCCGGTCAAAGGTCAGGGCCGTGTTACAAAGGGGACAGTAGGTAACCGCTACCGGAATACCGGCGATTTCGTCGTTGACGATCTCGTGGCGGTGGAGGATGCTGAGGGCGTAGAAGCGGGTTTCGCCCCCCAAGGCGACCAGCACGCCGGGTGCCCGGGGGTCAAGCCATTCGCCTGCCTCTTCCAACGATTCGTAGATCGGGTTGTCAATGGGCGGGATAGCGTCACGGGGATCGGGAACGCCGATCCCCAATAAGAGCTCCGACAGGTCGATCGACCGATTTCCCCAGTCGGTGGGCCAGGTTTCGGTGGCGTAGGCCACCATCAGGTCCAGACCCTGACGGGAATCGTCGGGTACCGTGACCGGCTCCTGAGACAAGGTGGTAGTAGTAGTGGTCTCCGCTTCCGTGGTGACCCTATCTGAGGTAACTGTCGATTCGGTGGAAGCAGAAGTTGTGGTGGTGGGGTCGGAAATAGGCGGCTGAGTCGTACCCGCAGAGCTATCCAAGAAGGTGGATTCGGAGGACTCCCCCGGAGTAGTTCGAGCGACGGTAGAAGTGGTGCTTGCCGGCTCCGATCCTTCCGATAAATCGGGGCTGGATGAGTCGCCGCCTCCGCACCCGACCAATAGCAGCACGGTCAGGGCGACCAAACACACCCACCTGCAAGCCTGTCCTGAACCGTTCATTTAATGATCGAGGGAGAAAGATAATTGGCCGTTGCCAGGCTGCCGTCGATGAAATCCAGTACCCAGGTCGACCCCTTTTTAAAGGGATAGATGGCACCTGCGCCCAAGAACATTTCCAGGATCATTCTCACGATAGGACGATGAGAACAAAGCAGGATGGTGCCGGAGGGTCGGTTCCGAAGCAGATCACTGACTTCCGCCGCACCGGACTCCTCCCATAGCTCCTGGGTCAGCATGGGAATCTTCCGGCGGGAGACAGCCAGAGGAACCACAGTCTGGTGGCAGCGGGTGGCGAAGCTGGTGAAGATGATTTTTATTTCGAAACCTTGCAGCTGTTCTATCAAACCTTCGGCCTGCTGATGGCCTCGTTGTGAAAGGGGTCGGGCACTGTCCAGGTCGGAGCCTTTGATCCTGGTCCCGGCGGCGGCGTGGCGGGTCAGCAGGATTCGGTCGGCCGGCTGCCTCCATTCCTCACCAAGGCGCTGGACCAATTCCCTCTCCGTTGAGTAGGAGACCCGATCCGAAAGTTGGTGTTCCCCCACCCAGCAGATTTTGTCCACCTCGGAGGAAGGTTGGAAACGAACCCGACCGGCCTGCATCGCCCAGTAGTGGACTACTTTCTGTGGACCCTGGGGCTTGATATAGGAGACCTCCCCCAGATAGCGCCCGATGGTAGGGGATACCCCGGCTTCCTCCCCAACCTCCCGCCGGGCACACTCCACGATGCTCTCGCCGGATTCCAACTTACCTTTCGGAAAAGTCCAGTCCTGGTAGCGGGGACGATGAACCAGCAGTACCT
This sequence comes from Acidimicrobiia bacterium, assembly GCA_009841075.1. Lineage (GTDB taxonomy): Bacteria > Actinomycetota > Acidimicrobiia > Spongiisociales > Spongiisociaceae > Spongiisocius. The sequence continues at coordinate 26,215 of VXMP01000013.1, forward strand.
CAACCCCGTCCGAACCTTCCCTCCAAACCACCCCTCCGGCAGCCGTCTCTACCCGGGAAGGTTTCATGTCGGAGGGTGGTGGTTAACGGTTCGGGTCATCGGTTGGGTTGCATATTATCGGCAGTGCCCGGCCGAACCTCCGGGTGGTTATCCGGCACGACTACGTTGATTCCCTCATCTGAAGAATCTCTACCACCTCTATGGGGCTGTCCACCATGGTTACCAACCCCGGTCGGGTTCTCAGCTGCTCGGTCAAGCAATTGACGATTCCCTCCCAAGCCTCACGAAAGGCCAGTATAGGAGCGGGTTCTTCCTCACGGGCCACGGCCAGATAGGCGTCGTTCCAGGCGATCGCCAACTCGGTGAGCGTCCCGATACTGCCCGGCATCACCACGAAGGCCTCAGACATACGGGACATAACCTGGATGCGTTCCAACAGTCCGGTGGCCTTCACCTCTTCGGTCAGGTATCGGTTCCCTCCCGACCGGTTAGGAAAAAGTGCCGGAGCGGTTACCCCTATGACCCGCCCCCCGGCTTGGGCAGCGCCTTTGGATACCGCCTCCATAACTCCTGCATACCCGCCGTTGGTAACCCCGAAACCCGCCTCCACCAATAATCGGCCTAACTCGACTGCCGTCTGATAAAGATGATCGCCCGGAACGGCCCGCGACGACCCGTAAACTGCTACCACACTATCCTTCATAGTCAGGCAGAATACAACACCTCTGCCGGGTTATTTCTACCGGAAGGTCCGTCCGGTATGACATCGGGATCAATTAACGGATTTGAGGGTGCAAATGAGCGCAGAACCGGATCGGACTCCTTTCTACAAAAGGCGTTCCCTACAGGTAATAGCCGTCGTTATCGCCGTGCCGATCCTTGCCCTGGCCTGGTGGCTGGGTTCGCCTCTTTTCATCGACCAGGTGGTGAACGAACCCTTCCCCAGGGCCGCTATGGGGGTGGTGCCCGAGGGCATGACGGACGAGGAAGCGGAAGAGATCATGGTCAAAGCGGCGGCCACCGACCAGCCGGCTACCGAACCCATGCCCTCACCTCCTCAACCGGAGGTCACCACCACTACCTCCACCATCGCGACCACCTCTCCCTCCTCTGAAGTGGCAGGCACCGGCGAAACGATCGAGACAGACCCAACCGAAGTCGCTGAGGAAGTCGAACCCGTTGCCACCACCGAACCGGTTGCACCGCCGGATACCTCGTCCGACCAACCGGCACCTCCCCCCGAACCGGAAGAAACCACCACCTCTGTCTCGGTTCCTCCGCCACCGACCGGTCCGGTAGCGCTCGCCTCCGGTGAGCTGGTGGACGGTGATTCGTTCCATAAAGGTTCGGGGCAGGTGGTGCTCTATGAGCTGGAGGACGGGTCCAGGCTGATCCGGTTGGAGGAGATCGAGGTCACCAACGGGCCGGATCTCCATGTTCTGCTGACCCCGGTTCACAACCTGGAGGGCCGCAACCACCTTAAAGAGGCCGGTTACATCGACCTGGGCCAACTTAAAGGCAACATCGGCTCCCAGAACTACGAAGTGCCGTCCGACTATGTGATCCCCGATCAGCTGACCCTGGTGATCTACTGTGTGCCCTTCCAGGTGGTGTTCACCACCGCAGAATTAGCCTGACCGGGTCTCTCGAACTGCGGCGGCCACCCGCGCCGGGGTGATTATGGCCTGTTCCTCCACCCCGAACTGCGGCCAAGGGGCATCAAATCCGGCTACCCGAACAATCGGTGCCTCCAGGTCATACAGGGCCTCCTCCGCTACCGTGGCAGCTATTTCCGCCGCCACTCCCGCCGTGCGGGGGGGTTCCTGAACCAGCACCAACCGGCCGGTTTTGGCGACCGACTCGAGCACCGTGTCACGATCCCATGGTTTCAGGGTGCGAAGATCGATCACCTCGCATTCGACCCCTTCTTCGGCTAACCGATCGGCTGCCGACAATGCCACCCTGACCATGCCTCCATAGGTCACCAAGGTGGCATCTCCGCCCGACCGACGGATCCGAGCCCGCCCGATCGGTAGGGTGTAGTAATCCTTGGGTACCTCTTCCCGCCCCGCCCGGTAGAGCACTTTGGGCTCGAGATATATGACCGGATCAGGACTTTCTATCGCTGCCGCCAACAATCCCTTGGCGTCCACAGCCGTAGAGGGAACAATCACTACCAACCCCGGGGTGTGAACAAAGTAGGCCTCCGGGCTGTCGCCATGGAACTCATGGGGGGCGATACCCCCACCGTTGGGCCAGCGCACCACCATCGGGAGGCTGACGTTGCTCCTGGTTCGGAAGCGGAAGCGGGCCATGTGGCTGACGATCTGATCGAAAGCCGGATAGACAAAACCGTCGAACTGGATCTCGGCCACCGGGCGGGCACCGCCGATAGCCATTCCTACCGCCGTTCCGACTATACCGGTCTCACAGAGCGGTGTATCTATCACCCGGTCGGCACCGAACCGGTCCAACAGTCCGGCGGTGATGCGAAAAACCCCTCCGGTGCTCCCTACGTCCTCGCCCAAGATGACCGCTTCAGGCCATCGATCCATTGCGTCCAACAAAGTGGCGTTGATGGCTTCGGCCATGTTCCATCGAGCGGTAGGCCCGGCGGGGGCCGGATCGTGTCCGATCCCCCATTTTTCCTCCGTACCTAGACGGGAGGCCGGGCTCGACTCCCTCCGCAGGGCGGTGCTGTACTGTCGGGAAAGAGCATCCGGTACCTGGGCGTAGACGTGCCGAACCACCTCCTCACGGGGTGGGGGAGGACGACCTTCGATTTCGGTCAGGGCCTCGTCTATTTCAGCCGCCTCTTTATCGATCTGTTCCTCAAGATCCCCTACCTCTATGCCGATACTTTTCAGATATCGGGCCATCCGGTCGATGGGGTCCTTTTGACGCCAGGCCGCTACCTCACGGTCGTCCCTATACAAACCTGGATCATCTGCGGTGGCATGCGGGCCATATCGATAGGTTATGGCCTCCAGAAAGGTGGGGCCTTCCCCTCGACGAGCTCGTTCCACGGCTGCCATAGAAGCCTGGTAAACAGCCAGAACGTCCATCCCGTCTACCCGAACCCCGGGCATTCCGTAACCGATCGCCTTGTCTGCCAGGTGGGCGGCGGCGGTCTGTCTATGGGCTGGCATCGAAATAGCCCAGCCGTTGTTGGAGCACATAAAAACGGTGGGGGCCTTCCACACCCCGGCGAAGTTCATCGCCGAATGGAAGTCGCTCTCGGAGGTGGCCCCGTCCCCGAAGTAGACCAGCATGACCTGGTTTTTGCCGGCCAGACGGGCCGCGTAGCTATGTCCCACGGCATGGGGCAGCTGGGTGGCGATCGGGATGGTGTGGATGTTCATGCGATATCGGTGAACATCCCAGTCACGATTCGGTAATCCCCGGTAGTAGGAAAGCATCACCGACCAGGGCACTCCCCTTACCAGCTGGGCTGCGTGCTCGCGATAGCTGGGATAGACCCAGTCCTCTTCGCCCAGCGCGTAGGCCGAACCTACCTGGGCCGCCTCCTGGCCTTCACCGGGCGGAAAGGTTCCCAGTCGGCCCTGACGTTGCAGACGCATGGCCCGACGGTCGAACCTGCGGCCCAGCACCATGAACCGATACAGGTTGACCAGCTCATCATCCGACAGCTCGGGTGGATCGCCCACCAGGTTCCCCATCGGATCCAGAATCTGCAACACGGGTCGGTTTCCTCCGTTCGATAGCACAGGACATTTTACGGCGTAGGAGGGTGGTGACAATATCGCGGCTAAAATTTGCGTTCGTGGTTCGAATTCGCCCAACCATCCGTCACCTCATCCCCTATGACGGTGGGCCCGGTTTTGAGGAGATGTCTGCCAGATTCGGGGCGGAAGGGGTCGCCATGCTGGCCGGCAACGAGTACCCCATGCCGCCCTTCCCGGAGGTGGGCGAGGCAATTGCTCAGGCAGCCAGTGGGATCAACCGGTATCCCAATGCCACTTCAACCCGCCTGAGGGAGGCCCTGGCAGAGACCTGGAAGGTTCCACCGGAATGTGTCTGGACGGGTGCGGGCAGCTCGGAAATCCTAACCACCACTGCCCAGGCTCTGGGAGGTCCGGGAACCAGCATGGTGTTCCCTTGGCCTTCTTTCGCCATGTACCCGATCAACACCATTTACGCCGACTCGAAAGAAATCCGGGTTCCGCTTGACAGCTCGCTCAAAATAGATCTGGAGGCAATGGCCGAGGCCATAGAGCCCGACACCACCCTGGTAATCATCTGTAACCCCAACAACCCGACCGGTAGCTATCTGGCCCGTTCCGACATCCAGGCATTCATCGATCGGGTACCGGAATCGACCCTGGTTTTGGTGGACGAGGCCTATGGCGAGTTCGTGGCGGCAGAGGGCGAACCAAGCCTGATCCCCCTTTCGTTGGAGCGACCCAATCTGGCGGTGGCCCGTACCTTCTCCAAGATATACGGGCTGGCCGGACTTCGAGTCGGATACCTGATCGGTCAGGCCGCCTGCCTGCAAGCGCTCCGTAAGGCGCAAAGCCCGTTCGTGGTCGGGTCGGTGGCCGAAGCCGCCGCCGTCGCCGCCCTAGGGTTCCAGGAGCGGGTGCGGGAGAGGTTTGCGCTGAACCGGTCGGGCATCGACTTCTTAGAGGCCGAGCTGGGCCGCCGAGGAATCGAATACGTTCCCTCCCAGGCCAACTTCGTCTGGTTCCGGCCGGGTGCGAGAGCACCCCAAATCGTCCAGGCCCTCCTGGAAATGGGCACCATGATCCGCAAAGGAACTTCCGAGTGGGCTCGGGTGACCGTTGGTACCGACGCGGAGAACCGCCGGTTCGTCAGGGACCTGGATCGGGTTCTCTCTACATAAATGGATGACAACCGCCCCGATCCCGGGGGGAAACACCCCGACAGCCCGGGACGGATGTGGAAACCAGGAGTGGCCTCCCAGGGCGGCTTCCGGCTGATTTTGGTTTTCGTGATCGCCGCCGCCCTCGGCACCGCCATCGGGGTGGTAACCCTGTGGCCGACCGGCGAGGGGATCGCTTCGGCTACGGTCGATGCCTCTGATATCGGATTGGTCACCGATCGTTTCAGCGCCACCGTAACGGAGATCCGCGACGGCCCTTGTAGCTACGCCCTAGAAGACAACCCGGTCCGCTGCCGGCTCATCACGGTGGTACCCGACGAGGGCCCCGATCAAGGCTCGCCGGTTGCCTTGGCCGAGTTCGACCTCACCTACTCGGTTTCGGTCCCGCCCGTATCCCTGGACCAGAAGATCATCCTCGGTTATGAACCCTCTACCGACTTCTATTTCTACGCCGACACGGATCGGCGCACCCCTTTGGTCTGGCTGAGCCTCCTGTTCGCCCTGTTCGTTGTTGCTTTGGGAAGATTTCGGGGGGTGCTCGCCCTGGTGGGTATGGGGGGGACCCTGGTGGTGCTGGTCGGGTTCCTGGCCCCGTCCGTTCTGGACGGCAACGACCCGCTGCTGGTGGCGGTGGTAGCAGCCTCGGCCATCGCCTACCTGAGCATGTATCTGGCCCACGGATTCAACCGGATCACAACCGTTGCCCTGGCCGGGACCATCTCATCCCTCGGGCTTACCCTGGCCTTCTCCTGGACTTTCTTCGAGTTGGCCAACTTCACCGGACTGGCCACCGAGGAGGCTTTGGTGCTGCCGTTCATTGCGGGGGGGTTGGACATCTCGTCCCTGATACTGGGAGGAGCGGTTATCGGGGCGTTGGGGGCTTTAGACGACATGACCGTTACCCAGGCGGCCCTGGTGTCCGAACTCCACCACCTTAATCCGGCTCTACCGGTTCGCCGGCTGATCCTGTCCGGTATTCGGGTGGGCCGCGAACACATCGCCTCCACGGTCAACACCCTCCTATTGGCCTATGTGGGTGCCTCGATTCCATTGCTCCTGCTCACAGCCGTTTCCAACCAGTCGCTGGTGATGGTGGCGAACTCGGAGCTGGTAGCCGTGGAGATAGTGCGCACCTTGTGCGGATCGATGGGCCTGGTAACCGCGGTTCCGGTGACCACTTTCCTGGCCGCACTGGTTATGGCCGGCCCGTCGGATTCCACCCAGATCAAGGGCGACCCTCCCCCCGAATCGGACCCGACCAACCCGATCCGTAATGGCAAGGAAAGCGGTTCGGATTAACTCTAAGAGCGGGACATATATAAAGTAAGTCCGGTCGTACAGCGATAAAGGTCTCCCACAAATGCATACTCTTATTTCCGGCCTGTCCAAAGCCGTCCAGAGGTTCCCTCGGCTGATTATTTTCCTCACGGTGGCGGTCACCTTGGTTCTGGGCGGACTATCACAGAACTTTACGCCGGCGGAGGACAGCAACGACGCCTTTGCCCCTGATGCCCCCGAGCTGGCCGCTACCGAACGCATATCGGACTTGTTCGGGGAGGAGTCGACCGGAAGCGTAATGCAGGTGATCCTCCAGTACGAGGGTGGCAACCTGTTCAGCCGGGCCGGGTTGGACGCCGTCGAGGACCTTACCGGCACCATCGAGTCGGGCGCTTTAACCGACCGGCTGACCGAAGGCCCACCAAGTCCGGTAGTCGCCTTCCTGGGACCGGCCCTGATCGAGGCCAACGACCGAGACGTTGATCCCGCCACCGACGAAGAGGTGCGCCGGTTCTTCCTGGACGGCTACGCCGCCATGCCCCCCGGCCAGTCGGGATTCATCGAGCAGATGGTCCCCTCGGATGCCGACCTGAACGCTCCCTATACCGACCAGGGGTTGTTGGTGATCTTCACGCGGGGTGGAGAGCCGGGCGACGACTACACCATGTTCCAGGAGGAGAGCGAGTTGGCCGCCGACGAAATAGAGGCCACACCGCTACCCCCCGGAATCACCGCCAAGGCGTTCTCGTTTGAGCTGCTTTTCTCCAGCAACGACGAGTTCCAGTCGGAGATCGGCCGTCTGTTCGGAACCGCCGGATTGATCATTACCCTGGTTTTGGCCCTGGTCTTCCTAATCCAACCCCGGCGTCGAACGGGCCGCCTGGTCGCCCGATTGGGCATCCTGCTGGTAGCCGCCTCCATCGTGGTGGTGGTGCTCCCCACCCTGGGCGTCATTCTCGACAGTGTCTTTCCGGATTCGCTTAAGGACTGGCCGTCCGACCTGCTCTTCCCCTTGGCCGCCACCTTGCTGCTGGTTCTCTTCCTGGTCTGGGCTTTCATCGACAAAGGCCTGCGCCGCACCACCGCCGATACCGTCCTCACCCTGATAGCCATCCTGTTCGCCATCTCCTGGATGAACGGGGTGGGGTATCTACTGTTCGAGGACATGAGCCCTATGGCTCAGATTCTTCCCATCCTGCTCATCGGGCTGGGAGTGGACTATTCCATCCATGTCACCTCCCGATATCGGGAGGAGGTTTCCGGCGGGGCCTCGGTGGACGATTCGGTCGCCAAGGCCATCCGAACCGTGGGCATAGCCTTGATTCTGGCCACCATCACCACCGCGGTCGGCTTCTTGACCAACGTCATAAACGAAATCCCCGCCCTGAGGGAGTTTGGGGCCTTGGCGGCGATAGGAATAGTGGCCTCCTGCACCTTGATGCTGACCTTGATCCCGGCGGTTCGCACCGTCTTGGACCGCCGAGGGATGGCCCGGGAGACGATGGAAAGCGAGCGGCTCAAAGGAGGAGACAGTCGGGCCCTGGGCAGGAACATCGGCCGGGTGGCCGGCATCGCCCGGCGGGTACCGGCCGCCGCTTTGGCCGTTTCCATAGTTTTGGGCGGGTTTGGCCTGTGGGGCTGGTCCCAGCTGGAGAGCAAGTTTTCGTTCCTTGATTTCATCCCGGTCAACTCTCCGCTGCGCAGCACCTTCGAAGGTCTTATCGCCGACTTCGGGGGTGGCTTCGGCGAGACCACCCAGGTGCTGATCGAAGGGGATGTGTCCTCCGCAGCCGCCTGGAATGCCATGGTCACCGCCGACCAGGAAGTGCGGGACACGCCCGATATCCTCTTGTTCGGCAACGACCCCTCCGGAACTTCACCGGTGGCGGTGATCCGGCAGATGTCACGCCCGGGGGCACCCGGTTCTTCGGACCTGGTGGTGCAAACCATGCAGACCCTGGGTCTGGACCCTGGTTCCCTCCGAGCTCCCGCCGGGGCCGATCTGAGCGTTCTGTACGATGCCGCCCTGGAGGACAACCCGGACGGGGCGGGAGAGGTTCTGCATCATGGCGACACCGGATATGACGCCGCCCTGTTCGATTTCACCACCCAGGCCGGCGAGGCAAGAGCCGGCGATCTGAGGCTTAACCTGATCGACGACTTCGATGAGGTACGTTCGGCGGGACTGTCGGCCGTGGCTACCTCGGACGAAATCATCCAGGATGTAGTGGTCACCACCCTGAGGAACTCCCAGGTTTCCTCGCTGGTGTTGACCCTGTTGGCGGCTTTGGTGCTGCTGGTGGTGAACTTCTGGTATGAGGCGCGCCGTCCCTTGCTAGGGGTGATAACCACCTTCCCGGTGGTGTTGGTAGTGCTGTGGTCGTTCGGCCTGATGGCGGCCTTCGGGATAGCATTTGGTCCGGTTACCGCCACCATCTCGGCCTTGGCGATCGGTATCGGTATCCCCTACATGATCCATATAACCCATCGTTTCCTGGAGGACATCAAGCGCCTCCCCGATATCGGAACCGCCATCGGCTCCACTTTGAAACACACCGGCGGGGCTTTGGCCGGGTCGGCCCTTACGACCGTAGCCGGATTCGGGATCCTGGTTACCTCCACCACCATCCCCTTCCGACAGTTCGGATTCGTAACCGCCTACACCATCCTGCTGGCCATGTTGGCCGCCCTATTACTGCTGCCTTCCCTACTGGTTCTATGGGCCCGTTGGCACCAAGGTAGAGAGGCCGGATAACAGAGTGCGATTGGGGGAGCTTCGGGTTGGCGGTACTACTCTTCCAGCCAGTTGGAGGACTGTTCCAGCAGCCAAATGCTCAGTACGTGGGCGCATTCGAGGACTTCGCACATATTGATCTCCCGGATGTACAAATCCAGGAGGCGACAGTCGACCCGACCCACCAGCGACAGGCTGCGCTGCGAGGGATCGGTCACCGACATGAAGGTGTCGGTGGCAGATACCTCAACCGGCAGGGTGGTACCGGAAACACCGGCCAACTCGGTGGCAAGAACCAGCAGATCAGGGGGGTTGGGAAGGGGAGGTAGCGACCATTTGAAGTACAGCGGAAGTTCCAGCATGATGTCTTCTTGCTGGTCTATTTCCATCCCATGCTCGGCCAGAAGGTCTTCGAAGGCCAGGATGGTTCTCGGCTCCACTTCCAAAATCATCAGCATCTCCAGCGGTCCTTCGCAGGCCTCGGCCGGGTGCAGATCAACCTCCCAGACCTGGCCCAACGAGTAGGACTCGATGAAGTGTTTTTCGGCATGGATATGGAAGCCATGATCGGCGGCATGGACTTTCATATCAATGATGAAACCGGCGATATCAACCGTCATGCCCATTTAAACCTGAACCCTCCGATATTTATGGATCCGTATTTTTATCCTAGTTGAATTTTTTATAACCATTTTCCTATATTATAAAGCCATTAATCTTCTAAACAAACCCGAAACCCTGGCCTTTTTTTGAAGTGCATCCGAGTTCGCGGAGGCCGGTTCATGGGCGAACCTCGTAATAGTTGTGGGTCGGGTCATCTTCAAGGCGGAACTCTCGGAAAAAGGTAAAACCGGCCGACCTCACGGTCCGTTCGGCCTCGGCGGGATGGAATCCTAATGTTCCCAGCCCGGCAGCCCCCTCCTCCGAAGCGGCCGAGAGCAAACACGCCGTAATGCTGTAGCCGTATTGCATGGCCAGCATGGGGTTTTTCAGGTTGGTTTCGTAATCATCGGAACAATGCACGTCTTTGATCAGCCAGATTCCCTCTTCCTTTATAGCTCGGCGGATGGCGGCCGCAACCCGGTCCGGAAAGGGTACGTCGTGCATGCAGTCCAGGGTCAAAACCAGGTCATAACGGGCGTCATCGGGAAGGTCTTCCCCCTTGGCTTGATGAAGAACCGCGTTGGGAAGCCCTCGCAGACGGGATTGCGCTCTACGGCAGGCCGGGCCGGATGGCTCATAGCCTTCGACCATACTGGCCGGGAAACGTTCGGCCAGGGCTTGGACGGTGATTCCTCCCCCACTTCCCACCTCCCCGATCCGGCAACCTGTCTCCAACCTTTCCACCAGCCCGTCCACCTGAGGTAAAACCTGTTCGACCAAGAATGTACCCACCCAGGCTCGGTTGAGACGGTCGATCTGGCGGGCCACCGTTTCCCCCATATCGTGATAGGTAACCCCGACACCGGTGCGGAAGGCGGTGGCTATCTCCTCAATACGCTCGGGCGGAAACCCACCTATAAAAGCGCCCGCCGAAAAGGAAAGCACCCCCTCGTTAACCAGCGTCTCTTCGCCCTCGGCGGTTAAGCAGAACTTGGCTTCCGGGGTTCGCTCGATCAGCCCGGCGGCAGATTGACTGTGCAGCCATTCCCGTACCCAGCGTTCTGATAATCCGGTCCGCTCGGCCAGCTGATGGGAAGTCATCTCCGCGCCTCCGGCCATGGCCTGGTAGAGGCCCAAACGATCGCCCAGGTGGACCATCAGGCTCACCATTTCACCCTGTTTATATTGCCAAACCTTGAGTAGATATTGTTTCAGCCGGTCAGGGTCTACGGTTCGCATATATGGTTTTCGTTTGGGTAAACAGGTTGGAAGTTTAGGTACCGGGCGGACGATGTGCCGCTCTGTCGAGTTCTAATTCATTCTAGGATCGGCCGGGTAGGTGGCGAACCAGGTGTATCGGCCACCGGCCCGTCTCAGTACCTCCTCCCAAAGGGTCTCGGGGGCTTCTGTGAACACGTCATCGGCTTGGGCATCCACCACGAACCACCCGTTGGAAGACAGCTCCGACTCCAGCTGCTTCGGCCCCCATCCGCTGTATCCGGCGAAAATCCGGGTTTCGAGAGGGGAGTCCCGTTCGGGTTCCGACTCCAGGTCGATCACCTTGATGCCCAACACCTCCGGCCATCCCTCCATCGGCACCGTCCCCGGACCTCGCGCCAGGCCGATCCCACCCCCCTCGCCTACCGGCCCACCCACGAACACCACCTTAGGCAGAACCGCTACCGACCACCACCCGGGCAGATGATCCAGCAGATCGGCCCCGCTGGGACGGTTCAACACCAGCCCCACCGCCCCCTCCTGACTGTGCTCGATCATCAAAACCACCGTGCGGGCAAAGTTGGGGTCCAACATCCCCGGCATGGCCACCAGCAACTGGCCGGCCAGCGACTCAAACTCTTCACTCATTCGGAATACTCGCACATGGCAGGACGAATCTTGCCACATCCAGCCCACAATTTTCATCTCACCATGCTCATCACGCCCTTCTACGATTTCTGGCGGGATGAGGTCGGGTCGGAATGAGTGGTCGATATTCCAGAGCCAGGAACGATTTAGGTCTTCTGATCCGAGAGGGGGTTGAAAATGTCCCACCTCCCATATACGTTGTGATTGCCGGGTGCCGAAGGTCGGCCAAGGGGCAGAAAGGTAAGGTGTGTGTCGTGGAGATGACTCAGTGGATACAGAGTAAAACTTGCCTGGGAGTGCGCGTACCCGTTGACACCTTAAGGGCTAATATCGGGCGGCAAGGGATCCGACCATCTGAGCCATCTTGCCGGCTTTGTGGAGTAGCACCATGATTGGCCCCATCAGGGGAGCATGATTATTGAAGGGGATGCCGCCGCAGTGCTGCAGACCTTACCGGGTCAATCGGTGCAATTGATTGTGACCTCACCCCCTTATGCCGATCAGCGGAAATCTACATACGGTGGAATCCATCCCAATGAATATGTGGCTTGGTTTATGGAGCGCGCCGGGGAGATGTGGCCGGTTTTGCGAGATGAGGGCACCTTTGTGCTCAATATCAAAGAGGGAGCAGTCAACGGAGAACGCCACACCTATGTTCTCGATCTAATCCAGGCTATGCGATCAGCCGGCTGGCTTTGGACGGAAGAGTTCATTTGGCATAAGAAGAACTCCTATCCCGGCAAGTGGCCAAACCGGTTCCGTGATTCCTGGGAGAGATTACTGCAATTTAACAAGCAGCGTAAGTTTGCGATGTATCAGGAAGAGGTCATGGTGCCGGTAGGGGATTGGGCTAAACGGCGCTTGAACGAACTAAGCGAAACCGACCTGACTCGGGATGAATCAGCCACGGGAAACGGTTTTGGGAAAAATGTGTCCAACTGGGTGGGCCGTGATCTTGTATATCCGACCAATGTTCTGCACATGGCTACCGAGTGTGGAAATCGCAAGCATTCGGCCGCGTTTCCTGAATCCTTGCCCTCCTGGTTTATCCGCCTTTTTACCACTGTTGGTGATGTGGTTCTGGATCCTTTTTGCGGTTCGGGCACCTCGGTGGCGGCTGCTATCAAACTGAACCGTATCGGGGTCGGTATAGACATTGACAAAGACTTCTGCCATATTTCCCGCCAAAGGGTAGATGCTGCCACCTTAGAATCTTGTAAATTGTCACTACTTTAATCTTATAGATTAGATATATAGCACCAGTTATAAATGTTAGCGAACCCCGTCCTGGCCGAATTAGTTGCCCGTCATATAACGGAGTTCGGAGAAAGGCATAAAACTTCTATAGAGAAAATATCTTTAATAAGACTACTTGCAAAGAAGAACCCGTATTTATTTATAGCCCGTCAGGTAAATACACTATCTGATCTGGCGCAGGAACTGGCCACGGCCACCTTGTCCTCCTCGGAAGAGACCATGTTTGGCAATACGCTAGAAGCCATAGCTATAGACATATGTGCAGTTACCTATGGTGGACATAAGTCAGCGGCTACTGGAATAGATCTAGAATTCATGGACGGGTCCTGTCGCTATCTCATATCCATAAAATCGGGGCCTAACTGGGGAAATTCCAGTCAGGTCAAACGACTGAAACAAGACTTTGCCAGGGCGGTCGCTCTAATCAGGCAGAACAATCCCACGGTCAATGTTTTAGCTGTTAACGGATGTTGTTACGGTTCTGGATCTACAGATTACGGCACCTACCGTAAGGTCTGTGGGCCATCATTCTGGGAATTGATCTCCGGTGATCCAGATCTATATCTTCGGCTTGTAGAGCCGATACGTACCGCCGCCTCCAACGGATTCGTTACCGAACGAGCTCAACTTATAGAACGATTAGCGGCCGAGCTCGCCGAGTCGTGGACGTTGCTGATGGGCAACTTGACTGGGCGCTTATTGTTAGAGGGAGGGGTGGGTAGGCCAAAGCCTGTACCTACCGATTGCCTGGTTCGCCGGTGCTCAGCCCCTTCTACATTTCTGGCCGAATAAGGTTGGGGCGATTTCTTATGGATGATTTTGCCCTCTACCAACATACCCAGTCCTGGCCTCGGGCCTTTGTAACCGCCATTTACCTGTTTGTGATGGCGGCTTTTATCTCAATGTTGCTGTCCGCCGAGAGTGGGGCAATATGGTGGGCTTTGCTCTTTGTATCCGTTATTTCCCTGGTCATAGGGACCTTTTCTCGCCTTACGGTCACGGTAACCTACCAGGAGCTCCGGCTGGCCTTCCGGTTCGGATGGCCTTCGAAACTGTTTGAGCTTTCCCGGATTTCTGCGGCGGAGTACCACCGTGTCCCCTGGTGGTACGGGTTGGGAATCCGCATAACCTCCAAGGGCTGGATGTGGAGGATCTGGGGTGCCGACACAGTTCTGCTCACCCTTCCCGATCGACAGTTTGTGATCGGGACCGACGATGTGGACGGTCTTTTGCGAGCCCTGGGCCGGTCGGGTCACGAAACAGACACCGGTTAACCTTCCGTCTGTGTCTGTAGAAATCGACATTGCCCATGTGGCTCGCCTGGCCCGACTGGACCTGTCGGAAGAGGATCTGGACACCTACGGCCGCCAATGCCAGGAGCTTCTGGAACACGTGGCCCGAATCCAAGCCATCGACACCACCGGCATTTCTTCCACCTCCCACCCTCTACCCCTTACCAATCGGTTCCGGGAGGATGAGGTAACCACCGAGAGCGGCTTGGGTCGACAAGATGTGCTCGACCAGGCTCCAGACACCGAAGGCCCCTACTTTCGGGTTCCGCCTGCCCTTGAGGAAGACTGAAGTTGTCTATCCCCTCCATAGTCGAGGCCGCCCGCGCCCTTAGGGAGGGGTCGATCACCTCGGTAGGCCTGGCCCGGCAGGTTCTGTACCGCATCGCCATGGTCGAAGCCCAGCTGCACGCCTTCCTAACGGTGGACACGGACGGGCTGATGGCCGGTGCGGAGGAAGCCGACCAAGCCTTTGCGGAGGGTCGGGATATAGGCCCTCTGCAGGGGATCCCCATTGCCCTAAAGGACAACCTGACCACCCGTAATCTGGAAACCACCGCCGGATCAAAGATCCTGTCCGGCTACGTTCCCCCCTATGACGCCACGGTGGTGAAACGTCTCCGCCAAGCCGGTGCCCTGATAGTCGGCAAAACCAACCTTGACGAGTTCGCCATGGGCTCTTCGACCGAGAACTCGGCCTTCGGGCCCACCCGTAATCCTTGGAACACCGACCGGGTTCCCGGAGGGTCGTCGGGGGGCAGTGCGGCGGCGGTGGCGGCCGGCATGTCCTTGGGTGGTCTGGGCTCGGACACGGGTGGCTCCATCCGCCAGCCCGCCTCGCTGTGCGGGGTGGTAGGGGTTAAGCCCACCTACGGGACGGTCAGCCGTTACGGGCTGATCGCCTTCGCCTCCTCGCTCGATCAGATCGGCCCCATCACCCACACCGTTGCCGACGCCGTCCTTCTGCTGGAGGTGATCGGCGCTCCCGACCCACTCGACTCGACCTCCTATCCGCACGAGATGGAACCGGTCGGCGCTCGCCTGGGCAGAGGCCTGGAAGGGATTCGGGTGGGGGTGGCCTCCCAGCTGGGCGGTGCCGAAGCGGTCGAGCCGGACGTGGAAGCCGCCTTTTTTCAAATGGTTTCGGCCATGGAAAGGGCGGGGGCCACCACTTTGGAAGTGGATTTACCCTCCACCGAGCAAGGGCTTTCCGCCTACTATCTGATCGCTCCGGCCGAATGCTCGGCCAACCTGGCCCGATTCGACGGGGTTCGCTACGGGCTGAGGGTTAACGGAGACACCACCGAACAGATGATGTCCCGCTCCAGGGCCGACGGGTTCGGCCCGGAAGTTACCCGCCGGGTTCTCCTGGGAACCTTCGCCCTGTCGGCCGGTTATCACGAGGCGTTCTACGGACAAGCCCAGAAGGTGCGTACCCTGATCCGTGAGGACCTGGCCCGCGCCTACCGGCAATGTGACGTGCTGGTGTCCCCCACCAGCCCTACCACCGCCTTCCGGTTGGGTGACCGCACCGACAATCCGCTGGCGATGTACATGAGCGACGTCCTCACCATCCCCTCCAACCTGGCCGGCCATCCTGCTGCCAACATTCCGATCGGCCTAGACCGACATGACCTGCCGATCGGCTTCCAGGTGATGGCCCCGGCCCTGGAAGAGGCGCTGATGTTCCAGGTGGCATCAGCCGTGGAAGAGTTGGCCGGATTCGACACCACCGTCCCGTTCGACCCCTCCCACGGGTTGAGAGGCGGGGTGAGATGAGTTGGGAAGCCGTCATCGGTCTGGAAACCCATGTCGAGCTATCGACCGAATCGAAGATGTTCTGCGGGTGCCCGGCGCGTTTCGAGTCCGAACCCAACACCAACGTCTGTCCGGTCTGTCTCGGTCTCCCCGGTGCACTGCCGGTACCCAATCGGGAGGCGATCAATCGGATTATGCGGATCGGCCTGGCCTTGAACTGCTCGATAACCCGACAGCCCGTGTTCCATCGCAAGAACTATTTCTACGCCGACCTGCCCAAGAATTATCAGATATCCCAGTTCGATCTGCCGGTCTGTGTGGACGGCTTCCTCGAGGTGGGAGGGACTGATCCGGGTCGGGTGGGGATCGAACGGGTCCATCAGGAGGAGGACACCGGCAAGAGCACCCATATGGGCGGGGATGGCCGGATCAGCGGAGCCGAATATTCGCTGCTCGACTTCAACCGTTCCGGGGTTCCTCTGGTGGAGATCGTCACCCGTCCCGACCTCCGATCGGCAGCGCAGGCCCGGGCCTACGGGCAGGAGCTCAAGTTGCTGGTGGAGGCGCTGGGAGTTTCCGATGCCCGACTGGAGGAAGGGTCGATCCGCTTCGACGCCAACGTGTCGGTGCGTTCCGGCCCCGAGGCCCCGCTCGGCACCAAGGTGGAGATCAAGAACATGAACTCCTTCCGGTCGCTGGAGCGGGCCGTCACCTACGAAATCGGACGGCAGACCCATCTCCTATCCCAAGAAGGAACGGTGGTGATGGAGACCCGTCACTGGGATGAGGAGGCGGGCGCCACCAGAGGCGGGCGGGTCAAGGAAGGCAGCTCCGACTATCGCTATTTCCCGGATCCCGACCTGGTTCCCATGGAAATAGATCCGGCCTGGGAGTCCCACATCAGAGCATCCCTTCCCGAGCTGCCCGCTGCCAGGAGGACTCGATACGAACAGATGGGGGTGGACCCGACCATGGCGGCCACCTTGGTGGCCGGAGAGTCCGGTCTCGCCGGTTTGTTCGAGGAGGCGGTCAACCTTGGTGCCGGCCCCTCCCAGGCCGCCAACTGGGTTACCGGCGAAGTTGTGGCCGCCCTGCGCAAAGCCTCTATCAACTCGGTTACGGAAACCGGATTAACCGGATCGGCATTGGCGGAGCTATTGGAAATGATCGGGCAGGGGAAGCTGTCGGGTTCCGCCGCCCGGGAGGTGCTGACCGGGGTGATAGCAGGCGAAGGCGGGTCCGGCCAGGTAGCCGCCGCGCGAGACCTGATCCAGATTTCGGACACCGAAATGTTGGCGGAAGTGATCGAAGAAGTGCTGGCCGCCCATCCTGACGAGTTCTCCCGCCTCCAGGGAGGGGAACAGAAATTGGTCGGGTTCCTGGTCGGCCAGGTTATGCGCCGCACCAGGGGAAAGGCCGATCCTAAGCTGGCCGGAGCCCTTATCGCCGAGCGGTCTTCGGCTCGCTAATCAACCCCACCCCGGTTCAGCCCTGCCATAATGTGGGACATGACTGAAATGCAACTACATCCCCGCCGTACCAGCGAGCTATTCGACGCTACCGTCACCGTAGTCAGGGCGCGGTTCGGATCGATGGTGATGGCCTCTCTCATCGTTGCGGTGCCTTACGCCCTTTCCTCTATCCCTGGCTTGGACCTGCTGGTTCTGTTAGCAGCTTTGCTGACCCCGATTGCCTTCGGTGCCACCATTTTCCTGGCAGCCGGAGCGTATGTAGGGGTGGCACCCGACTGGCAAAGGGCTCTCAGCTATGCCTGGAAGGAATACCTTCCCCTGTTGATAGCGTCGGTTGTTGCGGCGATTGCAATCATGGCCGGTCTTCCATTCCTGATTTTCCCCGGGATTTTCCTGGCTATCTCGTTCGCGCTGGCCTTGGAGTCGGTGATGCTGGAGGGCAGAGGCGGATTTTCAAGCCTGGGTCGTTCCTGGCGTTTGGTTAACGAACATCGGGGGCGGATT
Organism: Acidimicrobiia bacterium; assembly: GCA_009841075.1. Classification (GTDB taxonomy): domain Bacteria; phylum Actinomycetota; class Acidimicrobiia; order Spongiisociales; family Spongiisociaceae; genus Spongiisocius. The sequence goes on from VXMP01000013.1 coordinate 43,840, forward strand.
TTCTGGGCGGGCCTCATCTTCTTCCTGGTCATAGGGTTGGCTATAGGTATTTCCTACGGCATCGTTTGGGGCCTTTCAAATCAAACGGTGGCAGATATATGGGCGGGGATTACCAACCTGGTGACCATTCCGTTGACCTCGGCATTTGGTGTGGCCTTCTATTTCGACCTTCGGGTCCGTAAAGAAAACCTTGACGTCGACGCCGACCAGATCAACGAAATCAGGATGCGTCTGGGAGCCGGGCCCGCCTAGAACACCAAAATCTGAACCACCCAGGCCGCCGCCAGCCCCCACAGCCCGGCCACCACATCGTCGGCGGTGATCCCCACCCCCCCGGGTAAGGACTCGGCCCGCCTGATCAGAGGGAACCTTTTAGTGATGTCGGCCACCCTGAACACCACGAACCCCACCAGCGCCGCTCCGGACGACACCCCGATGGTGGCTATAAACGTCCCGGCCGCCTCGTCCACCACCACCCAACCCGGGTCTTCCTCGCCGCTGCCACGGGCGGCCCTTCCGCAGGCCCACATCGACAAACCCGTCACCAGTCCGGCTGCGACCAGCTGCGCCTCCCAGCCGATCAGTCCCAGCGCCAGAGCGAGCACCAAGGCACCTAGCGCCCCCACGGTGCCCGACCCGGAATCATCGCCCCGCCAACGTCGCAGCACCAGCCCCAGTCCGAACCAGGAGGCCACCAGCCGAATCGTTACCGGAAGAGGTTTGGGCCGATTATCCATGGCCTCTACGGTAGTTAGAGTTAGAAGATGCGAATAAAACCTTCTGGGAGTTGTGCCGCCCCTCGCTCCAGTTTCCGATAAGGGCGGGGAAGTGGAGTACATCAGACCCGCCGACTGGCCGGACGCCCTGGCTCTCAAAACCGAGCATCCCGCCGCCCTCCCGGTTTGCGGAGGCACAGACGTCATGGTGGACATCAACTTCGCCCGAGAGCGCCCTTCGATTCTGCTTGATCTCTCCCATCTCTTCGAGCTCGAGCAGTGGGAACGGCAAAACGGTGCCGTTGATCTCGGTGCCGGAGTCACCTACACCCGGATCATCGACGAGCTCTTCGCCGAGCTCCCCGCCCTGGCCATGGCTTCCCGAACGGTGGGCTCTCCGCAGATCAGGAACCGGGGCACCGTAGGCGGGAACCTGGCCACCGCCTCCCCCGCCGGAGACGCCGAGCCGGC
>VXMP01000026.1:0-32267 GCA_009841075.1 Acidimicrobiia bacterium
GGGGATGATAGGGGTGGCGGTTTTCAGCTCCGGCGGGATCCGATACGACCTGATCTACTCGGGGAGCATGGTTCTAACCGGGGTGACCATCGCTCTGGCCGCCTTTGCCCGAACCATCAGCGGAGCGGCCGGGTGGATCCTGGTGGCGGGAATCGGAACCGGCCTGGCCTATGTAACCGGGTTCACCCATCTCCACGGCGAGGTGGACGACCGGCTCCGGGGGCGCACCTTCGCCGCCCTCTTCACCTTGGTGCGAATGGCCATGCTGGCTTCGTTTGCCCTGGCGGTGCTGGCGGCCAACGCCCTGGACGGAATCTTCCCATCACCTTTGGATAACGGGATCCGAAACCTGTTCGGCCTGGCCGGAGCACTGATCCTGGTGACCGGTGCCTTGATGTTCTTCGCCATCCGGTCGGCCATTTTGCATCCCGAGGTTCCGCCCGAGGTGCGAAGGTCTATCCGTGAAGCCTCCAAAACCTTCGATCTGATCCAAGGACGTCGTGGCCGAGGGGAATAGTCCTCCTGATCGGTCCCCCCGGCCTACCACCAACCGATATGTGGCGCTGGAAGGAATCGACGGGGCCGGTAAAACCCGGCTGGTCAAGGAGCTGGCCCGACTCCTGGCAGAGGACGGACAGGAAGTCGAAATAGTACGCGAGCCCGGTGGAACTGCGGTGGGAGAAGGCTTAAGGAAGGTCCTCTTGGATGGTTCCTCGGTTTCTCCCTGGGCCGAGGCCTACCTGTTCGCCGCTGCCCGGGCCCAGCTGGTCGACGAGGTGGTCCGTCCCGCTCTCCGGAAGGGGGCATGGGTGCTGAGCGATCGGTCGGTTTACTCCTCGCTCGCCTACCAGGGTGCGGGTCGTGGACTTGGCATCGAAGAAGTGAAAAGGATCAACCAACCGGGCCTGGAAGGTACCTGGCCTGCTCTGGTGATCCTGTTGGACCTGGATCCCCGAACCGGTCTGATCCGTCAGGCCCAACCGGATCGGATCGGGTCGATGGGGACGTCCTTTCTTGCCGCCGTGGCCGAAGGGTATCGGCACCTGGCCCGCCAAGAGCCGCACCGTTTCGTGGAGATCGACGCCGGACACCCCCTGGAAGAGGTCATTTCCTCCGCCTGGCAGTCTATCCGAGCAGTGCAGAAGTGACTCCTACCCGTATTAGAAGCGGGGTCATCGGCCATCGGTCGGTGCTGGGGGACTTGGAGATAGAGCTGGAAAGTCCAGCCCACTCCTACCTTTTCGTCGGACCTTCTGGAGTAGGGAAGGGCACGGTGGCCAAATCCTTCGCCGCCGAGTTGGTCGGACGTTCCGAATCCGACCGGGATCGGGTTATCCGAAATATCCACCCCGACGTAAAGATGATCGGCCCGGAGGGAAGGTCACTCTTCGGGGTTGATCAGGCTCGGTCCGTCACTGTCGGGGCGAGCCTCCACCCGGTGGAGTCGGAGCGCAAGGTGTTCATCCTTGACGAGGCTTCCATGATGACCGAGGCGGCGGCCAACAGCCTGCTCAAAACCCTGGAGGAGCCCCCTCCCCGAACCGTCTTTATCCTGGTGGCAGAGTCGGTCGACGACCTTCCGCCCACCGTGTCCAGCCGCTGCCGGTTGGTTCGTTTCGGACGGGTATCGGAGGGCGAATTGGTAGCCGGTTTGAAGGAAAACGGGGTGTCGTCCGATCAGGCCGAAACCATCGCCCGCATTTCGGGCGGTAGCCCTGGTCTGGCGCTCGACTTGGGGGCAGGCGGCGAGGCGGCCCGCTTTCGGGAAGGTTGGTTGGCCATTCCTGGTCGGCTCCCTAATCATCCAGGCGAAGGGTTTCTGCTCGCCGAGGAAATGCTGAAGGCCCATCAACCGCTGCTGGATCGCCTCAAGGCCCGTCACCGAAATGAGCTGGCAGAATACGAAAAAGCCCATGCAACCTCGGCCCCGAAAGCCCTTACCGACTCGCACCTGGCGGGCGTCCGGCGGGCCGAACGTGCCCTGCTGTCCTCCGGGCTTGATCTGGTGGCCTCCTGGTACCTGGATGCGGTATCCGTACAGTATGGTGGGCCTGTCCGCAACCCGGACATTTCGGGGATGGCTTTGGCGCAGATACCGGCCCGTCAAGCCGCCCGATCGGTCGAGTTGGTGATGGATGCCGGGGTTCAACTCGGCAATAGTCAGCGCCCCCGACTGGTGCTGGCCTGGCTGTTCAACCGGCTGGCCGAATTGTCACCATAAAAGAGAGGAAGCTATATGAGCAGCGGTAACGCGTTCATACCACCTGATATTTATCAATACATTTTGGACGACACCCTTAGAGACGACCCTCTGTCCCGCCGCCTAAGAGAGGAGACGGCTCTTCTTCCCGAGTCCAACATGCAGATCGCCCCCGACCAAGGCCGGTTCATGGCCCTGCTGGTGAGGATGATGGGTGCAGAACGCATTATCGAGGTGGGGGTCTTCACCGGTTACAGCAGCCTCTGCATGGCCCGTGCACTACCCGAAACCGGCCTGCTGGTTGCCTGCGATGTGAGCGTCGAATACACCGACGTGGCGCGGCGATATTGGAAGCAGGCCGGTGTGTCGGATCGGATTGACCTGAGGATCGGCCCGGCCCTGGAGACCCTGGATGAGCTGATCCGGCAGGGTAGGGAGGAGGAGTTTGATCTGGCCTTCATCGACGCCGACAAGGAAAACTATCCCGACTACTACGAAAAATGCCTGGTACTGGTCAGGCCCGGCGGCCTGTTGATAATCGACAACACTCTCTGGAGTGGAAGGGTGGCCGACCCGACCGATCAGGACCAGGTGACCTCCACCATTCGCAACCTTAACGCCCGGGTCGGCCAGGATGACCGTCTGTCGGATGTGTCCCTGCTACCGATCGGAGACGGTCTGCTACTGGCTCGCAGGCGCTGATCCCCGCCCACCGGTTATGCCGATCGAGCCCACCCTCATAAACTCCCAGGACTCGGCGGTTCGATGGAATCGTTTCCGGGCCGGTTTGGGCCTGCTGGTACTGGTGCTGGTGTCGGGGATGGTCGGATACACCCTGCTGGGCTTGACCTGGCTGGACGCCATCTACCAAACCGTCATCACCATTTCCACGGTCGGATATCACGAGATCGGCCCGATCAGTACCCGATATCGGGTTTTCACCATCCTCCTCATTTTGTTCGGGACCGCCACCGCCCTATATACCCTTGGGGTTCTGATAGACACCATGTTCGAGGCCAGACTTACCGGCCACTTCCGGAGGCGACGTATGCAAAAACGAATCGATAGGTTAAAGGGGCACACCATCCTGTGCGGCTTCGGCCAGGTAGGGGAGGCTATATACGAGGAGCTGGTTAAATCGGGTCGGCAGGTGGTGGTGGTCGATAAGGTCGCCCCGGATTCGGGTCATTTCCCGCCCGAATTGCTGATCGTATCCGGAGACGCCACCGATGACGAGGTGTTGACCAGGGCCGGTGTGGATCGGGCCACCGGTATGGTTCTTGCCCTCGACTCGGACGTGGACAATCTTTATGTGACCCTCTCGGCCCGTTCGGTCAACCCCAATATTTTCATCCTGGCTCGGGCCACCCAAAAGGACACCGTCCAAAAACTGGAACAGGCCGGTGCCGATCGGGTAGTCAACCCGCACCAGATCGGCGGTGCGCATATGGCCGCCCTGATCTCCCAGCCCGAGGCGATGGACTTCCTGGGCGAATTCCTGCGGGACGGCGACCTGATGGTATCCCATTGCCGGGTCTCTCCCGACTCCAGGTTGGTGGGCCGAACCATCGGAGAAATCCACATCCGCAACCGAACCGGCTGTTCTATCCTGGCCATCCGGCACCACGACACTTTCCTGACCAACCCCGACCTGGATACGGTGCTGGGAGCGGGGGATTTGCTCTTCGCTCTCGGTACCGAAGGCAACCTACAGCAGCTGCGGGTCCTCAACGAAACCGGGTAAAGAAATACGAGGACTACTGGCCCGAACCTTGTGGCGGGTTCTATGGCCTGCGGCCCGAGCCTTGGCGGTTTGGTTCCCCTATTCCTTGGTGAGCCGTTCGCCCCTGCCGAAAGGAGCTTTTGTAGCGGTCATAAACCATTTCTCCCTGCTTGATCCGCCCGTGGCCGCAGTTGCCCTTCGTCGTCCGGTCCGGTTTATAGCCCTGGACGAGATTTGGGGGGTGAACCCGCTACTCGATTTGGTACTTAACGCCTCCGACACCATTCCCATTCCCAGAAGCGGACCCTCCGTCCGTCCGGCTCTGAAAAGCGCTCTCGAGCACCTGGAGTCGGGCCACCCGCTTGCCATATTTCCGGAAGGCCGCCGAGTGAAAGCCTGGGGGGATGCTCCTCTCCATCCCGGTGCCGCCTGGATGGCGATTCAAGCTCGGGTTCCGGTGGTCCCCGTGGCTATTTGGGGCAGCGGTAAGGCACTGTCGATGGATAGTATGAGGATCAGAAGAGCAGCCATCAGGGTGATGGTAGGAGAAGCTATCCATTCCCCGTCCTATATGGATTGTCAAGACCCGGTTGGCACCCTGAACGAAGCGATCCGGCAGGTTCTAGACCGACAAATCGGCCGACTGGAGGCCTCCTTTTCGCCCGAATACTGGGAAGATAAAGGCGGGCATTAGAATCATGGATTCGCCGCCGGAGTAGCTCAGGGGTAGAGCAGCTCACTCGTAATGAGCAGGCCAGGGGTTCGAATCCCCTCTCCGGCTCGCAAAACCGGGTGCAGGTACCTACCGAAACAGTGTTAGGTTCTGTGCAGATAATGGCCAAAAACCGGGATAAGAAGAATGGCAGACAAGGCTAACTTCGAGCAGGATGCCCTGCAGTACGCCCATGATCTCTACACGTCTGCCCTGCGTTTGACCCGTAACCCGTCGGACGCCGAGGACCTGGTACAGGAGACCTACTTAAGGGCGTATCGGGGTTATGATGGCTTCCAAGAGGGAACCAACCTTCGGGCCTGGCTCTACAGGATTCAAAAAAATACCTTCATCAACCGGTATCGCCGCAAGCAGCGCCGACCGCACGAGGTGGAGCTTGACGAGGTTGAGGACCTCTATCTCTACAAGCGAATAGCATCGACCGAGACCGGTCGGGCCACCCGCTCGGCCGAGGACGAGGTTTTCGAGGCGTTGGAAGGATCGGACGTCCAAAATGCCATTGACAAGTTGCCGAGAAAATATCGAATGGCGGTGCTGATGGCCGATATCCAGGGCTTCTCCTATAAAGAAATCGCCGAGATGCTGGAGGTTCCGGTGGGTACCGTCATGTCCCGACTCCATCGGGGCCGTAGGGCACTCCAGAAACTGCTCTGGGACATAGCAGGCGAACGAGGATTCATCGCATCCGGTGGGGTGGAAAGTTGAATCGCAAAGACGCCTGTTTCCGAGCTACCTCCCGGATCTACTCCTACCTCGACAACGAGATCCGGACTTTAAGAAGGATCCGGATCCGCCTCCACCTGCGGCAATGCCTGAAATGTAAGCGGGCCTTCGGATTCGAACAGCGACTGATCAGTTTTGTTCGGGAACGATCCTATGTGGAGGCACCGCCGGAGGTAGTAGAAAAGATTCGTCGGGCGATCAGGGAACGTGGACGTTAGGTCTACGTTTTTTCTTTGGTGGAATCGGGTCGGTTCTTAGGTACGGGTTGAAAACGGGGGAAAGTTCCTGGCGTTCCCGGGTTCGGGCTTCTGCTACCGGCCCGTTCGGCCACGCCGACTACCCCCTTTTAAACACATTGGACTATCCGGGGGACCCGGGGGTGTGCGGACCCGGATCCGCCTCCTGGTCGGTACTGTCCGACGTAGCGGCCTTCGTGGGCGGAATCCGGGCCTTGTTGGTCCAAAGCGCCCATCCGGAAGTGGTGGCGGGCGTGGCGGATCATTCCCGCTACCGAGTGGATCCGCTGGGCAGGTTGTCGAGGACCTCGTCCTATGTGACGGCTACCACCTTTGGTGCCCGGAAGGAGGCGGAAGCGGCGGTTGAGGCGGTTCGTCTCGCCCATCAAGGACTGATCGGTACTTCCCATCGAGGTCGCCCCTACTCGGCCGATAATCCCCACCTTTCCGCCTGGGTGCACAACGTCCTTACCGACTCCTTTCTGTCCGCACATCGGGCCTTCGGAGCGGCTCCCCTCGGCCAGGATCAGGCCGACCTCTTCGTAGCCGAACAGGCCCGGATCGGGCAGATGATGAACGCCGACCCTATACCCCGACGGGCGGAGACGCTGGCCGGCTGGGTGGCCGATCATCCCGATCTCGATTTCTCTCCCGGTATGCGGGATACGGTCAGGTTCCTGGCCGACCCGCCGCTGGATCGGGCTCAGAAAGCCGGCTATCGAATGCTCTACATCGGGGCGGTCTCCACCATTCCGGCTCGGATCAGGGCAATACTGGGAATACGGGGATGGCCGGGCGGACGCCGGATCGGGAGGGGAGCGGTTCGGTTTCTCCGGTCGGTTTTGGGTTTTTCTCCATCTTGGGAGCTGGCTCTGATCCGAACCGGTTCTCCGATACCGGAAGGGATCTTTTGTCAACCGCTGCCGGTTGATCTTCCGCCGGACTGGTCACCCTACCGCCTGGATGAATGATCGGATAAGACGCTGGTACAATCATCGGTCGTGTTAACTACGGCCCCGCCCCGCAAGATTTTCGGTCCGACCACCTGGATAATGATCGGATTGACACTCCTTTTTCTGGCGGGTACCTACCTCCATCCCGCTTCGGCTCAGGAAGAAGACCCGCAGGAAACCCCAGCGGTGGAGGCAGAGGTTCCCGTTCCCGCCATCTCGATTCCTGACGAGGCCCCGGCCGAACCCGAGGCGGAATGGTCCTATCGTTTCCTGGTGCCTGCCACCCTGGTGCTGGGAACCTTGGCGGTGGTAGGCGCGGTGATTATGTACTTCGTCCGGGTCACCAAAAACCGTTACCGTGTAATCAGGTGAACGGCAGGGGGCTCCGGTTTCCACCCCTCTCCGGCCGGCCTAGGAGGGTGCCGAAAAAGATAGGGGTGCCGGGTCCGCAATTACTTTTAACCGGGGCTCGTTTCCTGCCGGTGGGCCAATTGGACATTTTTCTGTACCCTCCTCAGAGTAACGATGCGGGCCGAACATCTTGATATCGCCCTGCGGGTGGCTAAGCGCTGGGCAGGCACCTATCCTTTGGCCGACAGCTACCACCGGGCCGATCTCCAGGAAACCGCCTCCACCCTGGTGGGTAAGGCGGGCGACATTGTTCAGGAGGAGACCGGACTGGAAGGTCCGGGGCAGCCCGAGGTAACTGTCATAGACCGGCTCACCTGGGTGGAACGTAACCTGGCCTTCTTCTCCGAGCTGTGGGGATCCGAAAGGAAAGAAACCGGTACCGGATTCTGGAACGACCAGGTTTCCGGGCGGCTTATGGCGGTCGAAAGCGGCACCCTGCTCGGGTTTCTGTCGCGCCGTGTACTGGGGCAATATGAGCTGCTGCTTCCTTCCGACCAAACCGCCGACCACATCTTTCTCCCCGCCCCCAACATCCTGGAAATGGAAAGAAGGTTTCAGCTCAACCCGATCGAGTTCCGCTATTGGGTGGCCCTACACGAAGTCACCCACCGACTCCAATTCACCGGGGTTCCCTGGCTTCGGGAGTATTTTCTGGATCTTTCCCGTCGACTGGTCTCCACTTCTCGATCGGACCAAGCGTCGTCGTTCGATTTGTTGAGCGATCATCTGCGGCGGGCGATCAGAGAGGGCCGGGTCACGATCGGAGAGGCCGGGTTGATGGGGATGATGGCCACGCCCGAGCAGCTGGAGCTGCTCGACCAGGTGCAGGCCCTCATGTCGATGCTGGAAGGTCACGGACACGTGGTGATGGATCGGATCGGTGAGCGCCAGATGGTCACCTGGGAGAGGATGTCGAACCTCTTCTTCGGGCGTCGGCATGATCCCTGGGTGGCGCTGCTGCTGCGTCTGTCCGGTCTGGAGATGAAACTTCGTCAATACAAGGATGGACGGCGTTTTGTCCTGGAGGTCGAGAAGCGGGCCGGATGGTCGGCGGTCGATCTGGCCTGGGAATCACCCGAGTCCCTACCCACCCGCCACGAGATCGCTTTTCCGGAGAAATGGTTGGCTCGGGTGGCCTAGGGAGGGAGGGTGCTGAGACGGGAACGGTTCGGGGTAGTTCTGGTAGAGGCCACACCATCGCCCGTACTATGACTTCAATGAGGGTATGTCAAGAAGGACCGTCTTCCGATGGATAGCCGGCCGAAACAAACCACTCCCTCCAACTCGCGCACCCTCTTAGGCCTAGGTAAAGGGGTAGCGGCTCGGGTCCGGCGGGCTCTCGGAGACGATTTCCCCAAGCTGGTGATCGCCCTGAGCGGAGGTTCCGACAGCGCCGTGCTGGCCTGGGCTATCGGTCGGTGCGATAGGGAGCTACGGGCCGTCCATATTCACCATGGCTGGCCCGGTTCCGATCGCATGCAAAGGGCGGCCGAGGCGGTGGCAGACCATCTGAAGCTGGATCTGACTGTGGCCCGGGTGGTAGCCGATCGGCCCGGCTCCCCCGAAGAGGTAGCCCGTCAAGCCCGCTATGAAGCCTTGTACGAACGTTGCCGCCCGGGTGAGGTTGTCGCCACCGGACACACTCTCACCGATCAGGCCGAAACGGTGCTGGGAAACCTGATCTGGGGTGCCGGCCTGGACGGGCTGCGGGGTATCCACCGGCAACGCGGCGATCTGATCCGCCCGCTGCTCGAGGTCAATCGTTTCGAGACCCGAGAGCTGGCGACCCTGCTCAACCTACCGTTCGATGACGATCCCGCCAACCAGGACGAAACCTTCCGGCGGGTGCGGATCAGGCGGGCCCTGGCGGAGTGGGAACGAACCCTGTCACCCGGCATCGCCGACCGGCTGGCGAACCTGGCCGGACTGGTCGAGCCCGAACTGTTCCTGCTCGACCAATTGAGCCAATCCGCCCGCCTAGAGCAGTCGGGGTCATCCCTTAGGATCGCCATCGGGGAGCTGAAGGTTCTTCCTCCCGCTTTGGCCGCCCGGGTCATCCGCCGCGCCTTGAGGAGTCTGGGTGAGGGTCACGCCGGTACCGGACGAGACGTGGAGTCGGTCCTGAAAACGGCCCATACCGGACAGGAGGGCCGGCTAACGGGCGATCATCCGGTGGTCCGGGAGGGGGCCTATCTGGTTATCGGTTCTAAAGCCCGGGCACCGGTGCCTTCGCCCCGGTCGCTGAATGTGCCCGGTTCCATCTGTTGGGGAGGGTGGCGATGGGAGGCCGGAGAGTATCCCGGTCGTCCCGACGCTTTCCCGACCTCACGCTGGGAGGCGGTCTTCGATGCGGGCTCATTCCGTGGGCCGGCTATCGTTCGGGCCGCCCGCAAGGGCGATCTGATCGCCCTACCGAAAGGACATAAACGGGTGGCAGACGCCTGGCCCGAAGCCGGCATCCCACCCTCCGAGCGACCCGGCCGGCCGGTCCTGGAGGTGGCGGGAGAGGTGGTCTGGATTCCCGGGGTTCGTCGGGCCTATTACGGCTGGGTCGGGCCGGATACGTTAGGGTATGTTGCGGTGTCGGCCAGGAGTAAGGAGCAATGGAAGCCGGTCGAGTCCTAATCAGCGAGGAGCATATCGCCCGTCGGCTGCGCGAGATGGGCGAGGAGATATCCCGCGACTACCAAGGGGAGACCCTGCTGGTGGTGGGGGTTTTGCGGGGTGCCTTCATGGTAATGGCCGATCTGGCCCGCCACATCACCGTTCCGGTGGAGTTCGACTTCATGGCGGTTTCCTCCTACGGGATGAGCACCAAAACGTCCGGGGTGGTGCGAATACTCAAAGATCTTGACGCCGAGATCACCGACCGTCACGTACTGCTGGTAGAAGATATAGTGGATTCGGGTTTAACCTATGACTATCTGCTGCGAACCCTGCGCCTGAGAGGGCCGGCCTCTATCGAGATGGCTACCCTTCTGATGAAAGAAGGCATGCAACAGGTACCGGTTGAGACCAAATATGTGGGTTTTACGATCGGCCCGGAGTTTGTAGTGGGCTACGGGCTGGACCACCAACAGCTCTACCGTAACCTCCCCTACATCGGAGTCCTGGACGAGCACGCCTAGTCGGCCCGTAACCGGGTGTGGGATCATTTATCGGAAAGATGGTGGACGTTCGCGTCGCCTTCCTAGCAATAGTCCCGCATCTACCGTAGGATTAGAGGGAATCCGGTAATAGGGTTTTAGGCCTCCCGCGATCTCGTCGGGGCCTTGACCCTTGTTAACGGCAACCTGAAGAAAGAAACAAACCATTGAGTAAAACTACTCGAACAATCGTGGTGTATGGGCTGGTCGTCATGGCCTTGGTACTGATCAGCCAGCGCTTCCTTGACCAGAGCACCAGAGCCGAAGAAATTGATCTGACCGTATTCGAACAGATGGTCGAAGAAGGGTCGGTGGTTGAGGTAACCATCCTTGAACGTACCAACGTGATCGAAGGCGGATTGGCCCCCGGCATCACCGTGCCCGACGTTCCCGACACCTTCCGGGTCCAATACACGGCCGAATACGAGGGCACCCTAACCGAGCTGCTTCTACAAAACGACGTCAAGGTGGTGGTTGACCCGGAACCCCCCGGTTTCTGGGACCTGGTGGTGGGTTTCCTGCCCTGGCTTTTGATCTTCGGCTTTATGTTCTTCGTGATAATGCAGATGCAGAGCGGCGGGAGCCGGATCATGCAGTTCGGTCGTTCCAAGGCCAAACAGGTCACCAAGGACCAGCCCAAGGTGACTTTCGAAGACGTGGCCGGGCTGGAAGAGGCCATTGAAGAGCTGGGGGAGATAAAGGACTTTCTCCAGTCGCCGGATAAGTTTCGGGCGATGGGGGCCAAAATACCCAAGGGGGTGCTCCTGTACGGGCCTCCGGGCACCGGCAAAACCCTGCTGGCCCGGGCGGTGGCCGGCGAGGCGGAAGTTCCTTTCTTTTCGATATCCGGTTCCGATTTCGTGGAGATGTTCGTGGGGGTCGGTGCCAGCCGGGTGCGTGACCTCTTCGAGAAGGCCAAATCATCCGCCCCGGCGATCGTCTTTATCGACGAGATCGACGCAGTCGGTCGCCATCGTGGTGCCGGTCTCGGCGGAGGCCATGACGAACGGGAGCAGACCCTGAACCAGCTGCTGGTCGAGCTGGACGGTTTCGACGTGGCAGGCGGGGTGATCGTTATCGCCGCCACCAACCGGCCCGACATTCTCGATCCGGCCCTGCTCCGGCCGGGTCGTTTCGACCGTCAGGTGGTGGTGGACCGTCCCGACCTCAAAGGCCGTCATGCCATCCTGGATGTCCACGCCAAGGGCAAGCCGATCTCCGACGAGGTGGACATGGAGGCCCTGGCCCGCCAGACCCCCGGTTTCACCGGTGCCGACCTCGCCAACCTGATCAACGAAGGTGCCCTCCTAGCCGCCCGTCGCGGCCAGGACCTGGTGGGCCCTCCAGAGCTGGAGGAGGCCATCGACCGGGTTATCGCCGGCCCGGAACGTAAGAGCCGGGTCATGAGCGACCAGGAAAAAAAGGTCACCGCCTATCACGAAGGCGGCCACGCCCTGGTCGGGTTCGCCCTGCCCAACGCCGACCCCATCCACAAGGTGACCATCATCCCTCGGGGTAGGGCGGGTGGCTACACCCTGGCCCTCCCGATGGAGGATCGCAACTATATGCGCCGCTCCGAGCTGACCGATCAGCTGGCCATGCTGATGGGAGGAAGAGCCGCCGAGGAACTGATTTTCGTCGACCCGACCACCGGTGCCTCCAACGACATCGAAAAGGCCACCGAGCAGGCCCGGCGGATGGTCATGGATTACGGGATGAGCGACCAACTCGGCCCGATGAAGTACGGCAAAAACAGCGCCGAGGTCTTCCTGGGTCGGGATTACTCCAGCCAACAGGATTATTCCAACGAGGTGGCGGCGGCGATCGACGACGAGGTCCGAGCTCTGCTGGGCCAGGCTCACGATGAGGCTCGGCGGATACTCACCACCCATATCGAGGCGCTGCATCGGCTGGCCGAACGGCTGATCGAGGTAGAAACCCTGTCGGCGGAGGAGATCGTCGAGCTCTTATCGGACGTTCCTAAATGGGAGGCAAGACACGGTTCGGACCCCCGTATCCAGGCCCCCTCCTTGACCAACTCGGGTCTGGTTGAGGGCGTGGCGGCGGCTCAGGCCTCCGAGCAAACCGTTTCGCTTCAGTAAACCGGTGCCTAACCCCGGGATCGACCAGGAAGCGATCCAGGTCGCGGTAAGACAGATTCTGGAAGCGATCGGAGAGGATCCCGACCGTGAAGGTCTGGCGGAAACCCCGGTACGGGTGGCCCGCATGTACGCCGAGGTTTTCGACGGGATGCGCAGCGACCCTCGTGAACACCTTTACCAGGTATTCGTGGTCGATCAGCACGAGGAGATGGTGCTGGTGCGTGACATTCCTTTCTACTCCATGTGCGAACACCACCTCGTCCCCTTCTACGGGACCGCCCATGTCGCCTATCTGCCTGCCGGTCGGGTCACTGGACTGTCCAAGTTGGCCCGGCTGGTGGACGGTTTCGCCCGCCGACCCCAAATGCAGGAAAGGTTGACCACCCAGATCGCCGACGCCCTGGTAGAGGTGATGGAGCCGAGAGGGGCCTTGGTGGTGATCGAGGCCCGTCACCTATGCATGGAGATGAGAGGGGTGGAAAAGCCCGGTGCGGTCACCCAAACCTCGGCGGTCCGGGGCTGGTTCCGGCGCAGTGCCGCCACCAGAGCCGAAGCCTTTGCCCTGATCAATCGGGCCCGGAATTGAGCCGACCTGAGTGGCGGGTCAGGGGGGAAACGCTCGACCCCAACCGAGGGACTTTGATAATGGGAATCGTCAACACCACGCCCGACTCCTTTTCCGACGGGGGGAAGTATCAGGCTGCGGATAAGGCGGTGGCCCACGGGCACCGTATGTGGCACCAAGGTGCCCATCTGATCGATGTGGGCGGCGAGTCCACCCGGCCCGGTTCCTCACCCGTCTCCACAAAAGAGGAGATCGGAAGGGTAGAGAAGGTGGTGGCCGAGCTGGCCGGTGCGGGTGTCAGGGTATCGATCGACACCTCTAAACCCCAGGTGGCGGGGGCTGCTTTCGAAGCCGGTGCCGTCGTTCTCAACGACGTTTCGGCGCTGGAAAATCCGGCCATGGTCGAGCTGTGCGCCGCCCGTGGGGTGGGGGTGGTTCTGATGCACAAGCAGGGCGACCCCCAAACCATGCAGGTCGAACCCGTATACGAGGATGTGGTGTCCGAGGTGAAAGAATATCTACGGCAACGGATTTCCGCCGTTACCGAAGGGGGAGTGGCCCACTCTGCCATCGTGGTTGACCCGGGTATCGGGTTCGGCAAAACCACCGCCCATAACCTGGCCCTGCTGGCCGCCCTGCCCCGGCTGGCCGACCTGGGAAGGCCGATTCTGGTCGGTGTCTCCAGGAAGGCCTTTCTGGGCACCCTGACCGGACTGCCGGTAGAGGATAGGGACGGGATAACCTCGGTGGCCTCCGGCCTATGCGCGCTCCTGGGCGCGTCTATCCTCAGGGTTCATGATGTTCCCTCCACCAAAGCCGCTCTAGCCTTAGCCGATGCCATAGGAGAAGAAGTTGAAAACCACTAGAAAGCCGCGCGATTTCACCTGGGTCATCCAAAACCGCCTGGCCGTATCGTCACGGGTGGGAGGACATGGAATGGAGCATCGCCGGGTGCGCCGTCAACAGGAAATATCCTGGCTGCTGGAGGCTGGATTCGACACAGTGATCTCCCTGTTACCGGGCAACCAGAACGCCAACAGTTACGAATCGGCCGGCATGGATGTCCACCTGGTTCCGGTCGGAGACGATCATGATCCCGAATCGATCGACCGGGCTTACCAGGTACTGCAGGGGGCTTTGTCCAAACCCGACAGCAAGGTGCTGGTTCATCGAGAGTTCGTGGACGACACGGTGGGGGGCCTACTCGCAGGTTTCATCGTCTTTGCCGGCCTGGTGGATGACCCACGAATAGCGATGGTGACCATCCAGGAGATCATCGGACGCCCGCTCGGGCCCGATGGCCGGTCCTTGATTCCTTCCTTCGGGGCGTGAAGGAGAGCCGAATCAACGGCACCCACCACCCCGTAGAACCCGAGGATTCGATCAGGCTCACCGGGTTACGAATACCGGCTTTTCACGGTGTCTTTGACCACGAACGGCAGCAGGGCCAGATTTTTGTGGTAGACGTAACCGTTCGGCTTGATCTGGCCGAAGCGGGTAGGACGGATCGGTTGGATACGACCATCGACTATGGGGCGTTGGCGCACCGGATCCATCACCTGGTGTCGGAGGAGCGCTGGAATCTGATCGAGCGGGTGGCCGAGCGGGTGGCCGAGATGGTTCTCGAAGACGATCTGGTAGCCCGGGTAGAGGTAACCATCCACAAGCCCGAGGCACCCATTGAGGCCGATTTCGCAGACGTTGCGGTGACGCTGGTTAGATACCGCCCCTCCTTGGCCGCCATCGCCCTAGGCTCCAACCGGGGTGATCGATCCGCCCACCTGCTGAAGGCCTTGGAGGGAATTAAGTCCTTAGGCAGACTGATGGCCTGCTCGGATGTCTACGAAACCGAACCGATCGGCCTGACCGAACAAAACGCCTTCTTCAACGCCGTGGTACTGGTTGAAACCCGGCTGGCCCCCGCCGGATTGTTGGACCGCCTGCTGCAAATCGAACAGGATATGGGCCGGCAACGAACCCGGCGCTGGGGGCCTCGGATCATCGACCTGGACCTGATTTTGCACGGCTCCACCATCCTCAGCGGCCCTTCGGTCGAGGTTCCCCATCCCAGATACCGACAGCGTCGATTCGTGCTCCAGCCCCTGGTCGAGGTCTGGCCGAACGCCTCTGACCCAGACGGAACCCGCATAGCCGAACTGTTAGACGCCGTCTCTGATCAGGTAATAAATAAGGTGGAGGTGTCCGGCTGGCCGGTGCATTAAAGTTTGACGCCGACTAAGAATCGGCCGGCGACCCGCTGGGAATTAACTCTTCTTCCTGTTCCTGGTTTTGATCTCCCGCCGGAGATTCGGGCCGGAGTTGATAGGCGGCTAGTTCTCCCCGCAGCTGTTTGATGCCGTTTTGCATTTCTCCCCTGAGGTTGGATTCCCGGCTGGTCAGGTCGGTGCGCAAGGCACCCATCTCTCCCCTTACGCCGTTCATTTCGGTGCGGATTTCGTTGAGCCGGGTGTTGACCTCTTCGCGTTGGGCGGCCATTTCGCCTCGTAGTTCCGAGAACCCTTTTTGCATTTCGGTTCGCATGGCACCGATGTCTTTTCGACGGGCACTTTCCTGATATAGGACAAGTCCAACCAGGGTGCCGAGATAGGCGACGGCTACACCGACCGGGGCTAACATTGCTTGAAAATCCATAATTTCCTTTGGTCGATTATAGCGTGGGTTCCGCTTTAGCGTAGCCCACGCTCATTGCTAGAACCCAATATACCTAAGCTGAATGTCAATAGATGTAAAATCTGGGAACAAATTTTATCACTCTTGGAAATTTCTTAAAAACCCCTGGAAGTGGAATTAATAATGCTAAATAGCTCCAGCCGGCACATCACGGCAAAAAAATCCTTAAATCCCTGCTCAGGACGACAATCAGTGACCAAACCTCCACCTGATGCCGCCTGGGTAAAATATTTGCCATGAGGTATGGGAGCTGAATGAGGATCACAGATAGGGTGGCTTCTTGAGGGTGGTGGAGACCCTGGCGGAGGCCCGGGCTAGGCAGTCAGGTCAAGGGAGGGTGGGATTGGTGCCCACCATGGGATTCTTCCACGAAGGCCACCTGTCTTTGATGGAACAGAGCCGGGCCGAATGCGACCTGACCGTGGTCACCATCTATGTGAACCCTCTGCAATTCGAGGACCCCTCCGACCTGGCCCGCTATCCGGCCAACCATCGGCGTGACCTGGACCTGGCAGAGGAGCTCGGCGTAGATCTGGTAGTGGCACCCACCCCGGACGAAATGTTTGCCCGACCGCCACTTACCAAGGTTTCGGTAGCGGGTCTGGAAGATCGGTTGGAGGGGGAGTACCGTCCCGGTCATATAAGCGGGGTCGCCACCGTAGTGGTCAAGCTGTTGGCCGCCCTCCGGCCTGATCGGGCCTACTTCGGGAGAAAAGATGCCCAGCAGCTGGTAATGGTAGAAAGAGTTGTCCAAGACCTGAGCCTGCCGGTACGGGTGGTGGGATGCCGACTGGTCAGAGAAAACCAGGGTCTGGCCCTTTCCTCCCGTAACGTGTTGCTCCAAGAGCAACGGGCCGCCGCCCTTTCCCTATCGAGAGGGCTGATGAGTGCGGCCGACAAGTTCGATCAAGGCGAGCGTCGGGCTGCGGTATTGGAGGCCGAAGTGAGGCGGGAGGTAGCCGGAGAAGCCCTGGAATACGTTCGGCTGTGCGAAGCTTCTACATTGACGCCGGTGAATAGTCTCGACGGGGAAGGGTACCTACCGGCGGCGGCTCGGTTCGGGTCGGTACGGATCATCGACAATATTTATCTGGAGAGCAGCGAGCCGGGTGCGGTGGCCGATCGAGGCCTTCGTTTGGATCACCCCAGCCTGCTGTATTCGGATTCGGAGATAGGGAGTCATGTTCCTAGCAGTTGACATAGGTAACACCCAGACGGTCATCGGCCTGTTCAAAGGGGAAAACATCGTCTCCAGATGGCGGCTATCCAGCGGTAGGGAGCGGACCGAGGACGAGTTCACCATCTTGCTGCGGGGTTTGTTGACGCCTACCGGGTACGGGCCGGGCCAATTTGAGGGGGCCGCCATGTCCTCGGTGGTCCCATCGGTTGCCACCGCCCTACGATCCGCCCTGGAGAAGCTGGTGCAGACCAAGGTGTTGGTGGTGGAACCCGGTATCCGGACCGGCATGGCTATCCGAATCGACAATCCCCACGAGGTAGGGGCCGATCGGGTGGTCAACTCGGTAGCCGCCCGAGAACGATACGGTGCTCCGGCGGTGGTGGTCGATTTCGGAACCGCCACCACCTTCGACGTGGTAGATCAGGAAGGTGCCTACATCGGCGGGGCCATCGCCCCCGGCCTGGAGGTGTCGATGGACGCCCTGGTTTCGGCGACCGCCGCTCTTCGCCGGGTAGACCTGGTCGAACCACGGTCGGTGGTGGGACGGGGTACGGTGGAAGCCATCCAGAGCGGGCTCCTCTACGGTTACGCCGGACTGGTGGACGGAATCCTGGGACGCATCCTCAAGGAGCTCGAAACCGAACCCGGCCGCAAGGTAGCCACCGTCGCCACCGGGGGTATCGCTCCGGTGGTTGTTGCCTTATCCGAGTTGGTGAACCACCTGGACCCGACCCTAACACTGGAAGGGCTCCGGCTGATATGGGAACTAAACCTTTAGGTGTAGCCTGACAGACCGATGAAGCCCGAACCAACTCCCGAGATCAAACCGGACGAAACTACCGAAGTCGACGATCACCCACTGATAGCTCGGCGGGCCGACAAGGTAGCCCGGCTGCGGGCCGCGGGGGTGGAGCCTTATCCGGTCGGATACACCCGAGATGCTGCGGCCGCCGACCTCCATCGACAGTTCGGCGGGCTGGAGGCCGATTCCCGCACCGGCGTGACCGTCACCGTGGCCGGTCGCCTGATGAACACCCGCCAACTAGGTCGTCTCATCTTCGGGGTGCTCCAGGACTATTCGGGACAGATTCAGCTATTCGCCGCCTCCGGAAGTCTGGGAAAGGAGAAGCTGGCCGATTTCGAAGAGCTGGACCAGGGCGACTGGGTCTGGGTTAAAGGAGAGGTGATAACCACCCGACGGGGTGAGCTAAGCGTCAATGTCGGCGAGTTCGCCCTCCTCGCCAAGGGTTTGCGACCTCTTCCGGCCAAATGGCACGGGTTGAAAGACACCGAGATCCGCTTCCGCCGCCGCGAGCTCGATCTACTGGTCAACCCCGAGGCCCGCCGGATCGCCGAGACCAGGACCAGGGTGGTTTCGGAGCTGAGGAGGCAGTTCGACATCCGAGGTTTCGTGGAGGTGGAGACGCCCGTGCTCCAGGTTCAGGCGGGCGGTGCGCTAGCCCGACCCTTCGAGACCTATCACAATGCGCTCGGCCTGCCCATGTTCCTGCGGATCGCCACCGAGCTACACCTTAAGCGGCTGGTAGTAGGTGGTATGGAACGGGTTTTCGAGCTGGGACGGGTGTTCCGTAACGAAGGCATCGATGCCCGTCACAACCCGGAGTTCACCACCTTGGAGGCCTACCAGGCCCTGGCCGACTATCACGACCTGATGCGTCTTATCGAAGAGGTGATATCCGCAGTAACCCAGCATGCTGCCGGGGGAGCGGTGATCAGCTACCAGGGAAGGTCGGTCGACCTCCGGCCCCCTTACCGCCGGGTCCCGATGCTGGAGCTGGTATCCGACGCCTTGGACAGACCGGTCCGCCCCACAACGCCGGTCGAGGAACTAACTATCCGGGCGCAAGCAGCCGGGGTCGAAGTCGCTCCCGGGCTGGGATTCGGGAAGTTGGTAGAGGAAATATTCGACCAGCTGGTCCAGCCCGGCCTCTGGGATCCCACCTTCGTTATAGACCATCCACTTGAAATATCTCCTCTAGCCCGCCGCCACCGTTCGGAGGAGGGTTTGGTGGAACGTTTCGAGCTCTTCGTGGCCGGATCCGAGCTGGTGGATGCCTTCACCGAGCTCAACGATCCGGTTGACCAGCGGGAGCGGTTTGAGCATCAGGCGGAGGCCCGGGCTACCGGAGATCAAACCGCCCATCCTATTGACCTGGACTTTCTGCGTGCCCTCGAACTGGGAATGCCACCAACCGGAGGCTTAGGGATCGGAGTAGATCGGTTGGTCATGCTGTTGACCGATCAGAAAAACCTACGAGAGGTGGTGCTGTTCCCTCACCTTCGTCCCGAAGCCCGATCCGACTGAACCCTTATCTACCCGCCCCGTTATCAACGATCTCTACCCGATCCACCAGGAAATCCCCCATCTGGCGGAAAATGGTGCGGGTTTCCGGGTCGGGTAGGCAGGCGATAGCTTCGGCTGCGGTAGCCAACCTGTCTCGGCATTCCCGTATCACCACGTCTACAAAACCCTCTTCCCGCACCAAGCCCACCACCTCTTCCACCCTCTCCCTGGTTAAGGGGCCTTCCGGTTGGAGTAGAGCCTTGACCCGTGCCCCGGATGGCCCTTCCAGGGCCAGGAGAACCGGGAGGGTATACACCCCCTGGAGGAGGTCGTTGCCGATCGGCTTACCGATATCTTCTTCGGTGGCTACCAAATCAAGGGCATCATCGGTGAGCTGGAACACCATCCCCAGCTCCCAAATGGCGGAGGACACCGCTTCCACCACCTCGGAAGATGCATCGGAAGCTATGGCACCCAACCGGGCCGATGTCCTGATCAGGCTGGCGGTTTTGCCGCCTATAACCCGATAATGCCGGTCAGGGCCATGGCCGAGATCGCCGGTAAGGCGCAGCTCCAAGGCCTGGCCGGTCACCAGTTCGCAGTAGGTTTCGGCCAACAACCGGACCGATTCAATACCGAGGTAGGCCGCCGCTATTTCCGAGGCTCGGGCGATCAGGAAATCCCCGGCCAGGATGGCCTGGGAGTTACCCCACTTGGCATTGACCGACACGGTACCCCGCCGGGTATCCGCCCCGTCCATAACGTCATCGTGATACAAGGAACCGATATGGATCAGCTCCACCGCCGCCCCGGCCTCGATCAGTCGGCGGTCGCGGGAAGGTCCCAGCCGGCCGGCCAGCTGGGTGAGGAGGGGTCGATAGCGTTTGCCTCCTGCGAACAACAGATGCTGTGTGATATCGGTGAGGAAGTCATCGCCGGTTCGGGATACCTCGATCAGCCGTTCTTCCACCCGGTCGATGCGTTCCCAGACTTCTTCGATCTCGATCAGAGCTCTGAGCGCGTCGTTTTCGGGCATAGCCTCCGTTTCGGTCGCAGTGATGGTACCTTCTTATGTTATGTTGATTTCCCCCTCAGTTTGTCACAGGCTTGGGTTATAGTGGCAGGCATTAACCGGAGGCATCGGGTCTAACCTTGTATCCTCTGGGCAGGAAACGCGGAGCGGAGGCCTAATAGAAATTGTTTGAACGCTTTACCGACCGGGCTCGCCGGGTGGTGGTGCTTGCCCAGGAAGAGGCCCGGCTGCTCAACCACAATTACATCGGTACCGAGCACATCCTGTTGGGCCTGATCCATGAGGGCGAGGGTGTGGCCGCCAAAGGTCTGATGAACCTGGGTATAAGGTTGGACTCGGTGCGAAGCCAGGTAGTGGAGACCATTGGCCAGGGCCACCAGTCTCCTACAGGTCACATACCTTTCACCCCCCGGGCGAAGAAGGTACTGGAGCTCAGCCTGAGAGAAGCCTTGCAGCTAGGCCACAATTACATCGGTACCGAACACATCCTGTTGGGCCTGATCCGTGAGGGCGACGGCGTGGCCGCCCAGGTGCTCGAAAAGCTGGGTGCCGACCTCCCCCGGGTACGGCACACCATCATCCAGCTGCTGTCCGGGGGTTCCGGTGACGAGCCGGTACGAACCGGTTCCGGGTCATCCCGGCGGGGTTCCTCCCAGTCGGGCTCCACCGTCTTGGATCAGTTCGGACGCAACCTCACCCAGATGGCCCGTGACAACGAACTTGATCCGGTGATCGGCCGACACACCGAGATCCAACGGGTCATGCAGATTCTTTCCCGGCGCTCCAAGAACAATCCGGTACTGATCGGCGAGCCCGGGGTGGGCAAGACCGCCATAGTGGAGGGACTAGGGCAGCGTATCGTGTCGGGCGAAGTCCCGGACACCCTTGACACCAAGCAGATCTACACCCTCGATCTTGGGTCTCTGGTGGCAGGCTCCCGGTACCGGGGCGACTTCGAGGAACGACTCAAGAAGGTGCTGAAAGAGATCAAGACCCGGGGCGACGTAGTCTTGTTCATAGACGAGATCCACACCTTGGTCGGTGCCGGTGCCGCCGAAGGTGCCATCGACGCCGCCAGCATCCTCAAACCCATGCTGGCCCGGGGTGAGCTCCAGACCATCGGGGCCACCACCCTGGAGGAGTACCGCAAATATCTGGAGAAGGACTCCGCCTTGGAGCGCCGTTTCCAACCCATCCAGGTAGAAGAGCCATCTGTGCCCGAGACGGTGCAGATACTGCACGGCCTCAAAGATCGCTACGAGGCCCATCATTCGGTCCGCTTCACCGACAGCGCTCTCCAAATGGCCGCCACCCTGGCCGACCGCTACATCTCGGATCGCTTCCTGCCCGATAAAGCCATCGATCTGATCGACGAGGCGGGCAGCCGTAATCGTATTTTCCGCGGCTCCTCCAGCGCCGGTATCCGCCAGATCGACGACCAGCTGAGTACGGTCCGCCAAGACAAGATGGCGGCCATCTCCGCCCAGCAGTTCGAGCGGGCCGCCCAGCTCCGCGATCAGGAGCGAGCCCTTGTATCCGACCGAGCCCGACACCAGGCCGAATCCTCTGATTCCACCACCGTGGTGGACGACACCCTGATCGACGAGGACGAAATCGCCGATGTGCTCGCCCAATGGACCGGCATCCCGGTTTATCGGCTTACCGAGGAGGAAACCGCCCGTCTGGTCCACATGGAAGAAGAGCTCCACAAGCGGATCATCGGCCAGCACGACGGCATATCGGCGGTGAGTCGGGCCATTCGCAGGACCCGGGCCGGCCTTAAAGACCCCAAGCGACCCAGCGGTTCCTTCATCTTCCTGGGGCCGTCCGGCGTGGGCAAGACGGAGACCGCCAAAGCCCTGGCCGAGTTCCTGTTCGGAGACGAAGACTCCCTTATCCAGCTTGACATGTCCGAGTACATGGAGAAGCACACCGTCAGCCGCCTGGTCGGGTCGCCGCCCGGCTATGTGGGCTACGACGAAGGAGGCCAGCTCACCGAGGCCGTGCGCCGTAAGCCCTTCTCGGTGGTGCTGTTCGACGAAATGGAAAAGGCCCATCCCGACGTCTTCAACACCCTCCTCCAAATCCTCGAAGACGGTCGCCTCACCGACGCCCAGGGCCGGGTGGTGGATTTCAAGAACACCGTGATCATCATGACCTCCAACGTGGGCTCCGAAACCCTGCGTAAGAAATCGGTGGGCTTCCAGCAGGACAGCGACGAGCTCAGCTACGAGAAGATGAAGGAGAAGCTGACAGACAACCTGAAGAAGACCTTCCGCCCCGAGTTCCTAAACCGCCTCGACGAGGTGATCGTCTTCCATCAGCTGACCGTTGACGAGGTCAAACAGATAGTGGATCTGATGCTGGTCCGAGATCGCGAGCAGCTGGCCACCCAGTCGCTCGACTTGGTGCTGACCGACTCCGCCAAGACCTTACTGGTCGAAAAGGGCTACGACCGAGACCTGGGTGCCCGACCCCTGCGTCGGGCCATCCAGCGCTATCTGGAGGACCCTCTGTCCGAGCAGGTTCTCCTCGGGGAATACACGCCCGGCAGCACCATCGTGGTGGATCGCAGCGCCGAAGACGACTCTCTCGTGTTCGAGATGGTGGACACACCCGACAGCCTTCCACTTGATCTGGTCGATTCCGGCTCCTGAAGCAAGTCCCGAAAAGTTATGGATTTCGGTTAGCGCTCCGAGTCGAAAAAGCGTAGAATGCCCTAATCCAACCTATCCGAAATCCCTCTGAGGAGAAACCCCCCACCAGAAAAGGATCTTGATTATGCGTATGAAGTCACGATGGTTGATCTTGGTAGCCGCTTTAGGTCTGCTGCTAGCGGCCTGCGGAGATTCGGAAGAAACCGAAGAACCTACTGCGACCACCGAGGCTTCCGCCCCGGTCATAACCGAGTCGGCCCCGGACACTACCGCTCCGATGGGTGAGCCGATTTCGGTGGGTTTGTCTTATGATATTGGTGGTCGTGGGGATCAGTCGTTTAATGATTCGGCTGCGGCTGGTTTGGATCGGGCGGCGGCTGAGTTGGGTGTTTCTACTTCTGAGGCTTCGGCTAATGAGGATGGGACTAATCGTGAGGAGATGTTGGCGCTTCAGGCTTCGGAGGGTTCTGATGTGGTGATTGGGGTTGGGTTTTTGTTTGCTGAGCCGATGGCTGCGGTTGCGGCGGAGTTTCCTGAGACGAATTTCGCGATTGTGGATTCGGAGGTGGAAGCTCCGAATGTGGCCGGTTTGACGTTTGCTGAGGAGCAGGGGTCGTTTTTGGTGGGTGTGGCGGCTGCTTTGAAGACGGAGTCAAACAAGGTTGGGTTTATTGGTGGGGTGAATATTCCGTTGATTCATGCGTTTGAGGCGGGTTTTTTGGCTGGTGTTCAGGCGGTGGATCCGGGGATTGAGATTTTGTCGCAGTATGTGACGGAGCCTCCGAATTTTGATGGGTTTACTGATCCGGCTGCCGGTCGGGTGATTGGTCAGTCGATGTTTGAGCAGGGGGCGGATATTGTTTATCACGCGGCTGGTGGTACTGGTGGTGGTTTGTTCCAGGCGGCTAAGGATTATTCGGAGGCGAATGATACGCATGTTTGGGCGATTGGGGTGGATTCGGATCAGTATCTGACTGCTCCTGATTTTCAGGATTATATTTTGACTTCGATGTTGAAGAGGGTTGATGTTGCGGTGTATTCGACTATTGAGTCGGTTCAGAATGGGTCGTTTTCTGGTGGGGTGAATGTGTTTGATTTGTCTGTGGATGGGGTGGGTTATTCGACTTCTGGTGGTTATGTGGATGATATTGTTCCGCAGTTGGAGGAGTATAAGAGCCGGATCGTGTCGGGTGAGATCACCGTAAGCCGAGACCCCACCAACCTGGTCGCAACGCCTCCGCCTCCGATGGGTGAGCCGATTTCGGTGGGTTTGTCTTATGATATTGGTGGTCGTGGGGATCAGTCGTTTAATGATTCGGCTGCGGCTGGTTTGGATCGGGCGGCGGCTGAGTTGGGTGTTTCTACTTCTGAGGCTTCGGCTAATGAGGATGGGACTAATCGTGAGGAGATGTTGGCGCTTCAGGCTTCGGAGGGTTCTGATGTGGTGATTGGGGTTGGGTTTTTGTTTGCTGAGCCGATGGCTGCGGTTGCGGCGGAGTTTCCTGAGACGAATTTCGCGATTGTGGATTCGGAGGTGGAAGCTCCGAATGTGGCCGGTTTGACGTTTGCTGAGGAGCAGGGGTCGTTTTTGGTGGGTGTGGCGGCTGCTTTGAAGACGGAGTCAAACAAGGTTGGGTTTATTGGTGGGGTGAATATTCCGTTGATTCATGCGTTTGAGGCGGGTTTTTTGGCTGGTGTTCAGGCGGTGGATCCGGGGATTGAGATTTTGTCGCAGTATGTGACGGAGCCTCCGAATTTTGATGGGTTTACTGATCCGGCTGCCGGTCGGGTGATTGGTCAGTCGATGTTTGAGCAGGGGGCGGATATTGTTTATCACGCGGCTGGTGGTACTGGTGGTGGTTTGTTCCAGGCGGCTAAGGATTATTCGGAGGCGAATGATACGCATGTTTGGGCGATTGGGGTGGATTCGGATCAGTATCTGACTGCTCCTGATTTTCAGGATTATATTTTGACTTCGATGTTGAAGAGGGTTGATGTTGCGGTGTATTCGACTATTGAGTCGGTTCAGAATGGGTCGTTTTCTGGTGGGGTGAATGTGTTTGATTTGTCTGTGGATGGGGTGGGTTATTCGACTTCTGGTGGTTATGTGGATGATATTGTTCCGCAGTTGGAGGAGTATAAGAGCCGGATCGTGTCGGGTGAGATCACCGTAAGCCGAGACCCCACCGTCTACCAGGGCTAACCGGAGGATTTAGGGCAGATTCATCCAAAAAATGGCGCGTGAAGGCCGTCCCTCCTAGATGAAAACGGCGGTTCGGCTTCAGGGGATAACCAAGCGTTTCCCCGGCGTAATCGCCAACGACAACGTAAACCTAACCGTGGAAGAGGGCGAGATCCACGCCATCTGCGGCGAAAACGGGGCGGGCAAGTCCACCCTGATGAAAATCCTCTACGGCATGCAGCCACCGGACGAGGGTCAAATCAAGGTGCTGGGCGAGCAAATGGACTTCTCCTCGCCCAAGGAGGCCATCGAGTCGGGCATCGGCATGGTCCACCAGCACTTTATGCTCGCCGACAACCTTTCGGTCTTGGAAAATGTCATCCTCGGTGCCGAGCCATCGTCCGGGCCGGTAATCGATTTCGCCACCGCCCGTACCCGACTCCAGGAACTGGGCGAAGCTTACGGGCTGGAGCTGGATCCGGACGATCCGGTAGAAACCCTGGAGGTAGGCGAGCGCCAGCGCATCGAGATCATCAAGATCCTCTACCGAGGTGCCCGCATCCTGATCCTGGACGAACCCACCGCCGTCCTCGTCCCCCAGGAGGTGGAAGAGCTGTTCCGCAATATGCGGGACCTGAAGGCCGAGGGCCACACCCTCATCTTCATCGACCACAAGCTCGACGAGGTACTCGAGATCGCCGACACCATCACGGTGCTGCGCCAAGGCAGATCGGTGGCCACCGTGAAACCGGAGGACGTCACCGCCCACGACCTGGCCGAGCTGATGGTAGGTGCCGAGCTCCCCACCCCGGAAGCTCGGGAGAAAACCGAAAAAGATCAGGTCGTGATCGAGGTCGAGAACCTCTCCGCCGAGGACGAGGAAGGGGTAACCCGACTGCGCAACGTCGCTTTCCAGGTCCGTTCCGGCGAGATCGTGGGCATCGCCGGCGTAGAAGGCAACGGTCAGCTGGAGCTGGTCGAGGCCATCCTGGGTATCGCCCACGTGACCTCCGGTGCCATCCGACTCCACGATCAGGACATCAGCGAATGGCCGGTTCGGCGACGCCGGGAGGCCGGCCTCGGCTACATTCCCGAGGATCGTCACCGCCGGGGTCTCCTGCTGCCCGCCCCGGTATGGGAGAACGGCATCCTCGGTCATCAGACCTCCAAGAGGTTCACCAAAGGCATCTGGATAGACGAGCAGTCGAGCGTCAAGTTCGCCGACGAGGTTATCGAACGTTTCGATGTCCGCACCCCCGGCCCGAGAACCCCGGTTCACGCACTATCCGGAGGCAACCAGCAGAAGCTGGTTGTGGGAAGGGAGCTGGCCACCGACTGTAATCCGCTCATCGCCGCCCATCCGACCCGAGGTATCGACGTGGGCTCCCAGGCGGCGGTTTGGGAGGAACTGCGCCGAGCCCGGGCGGCGGGTCTGGCGGTGCTGCTGATCTCCGCCGACCTCCACGAGCTGTTGGGCCTGAGCGACCTGTTGCTGGTGATGCTGCGGGGAGAGATCGTTGCCCGACTTGACCCCACCGATGTCACCCTCCGGGAGCTGGGTGCCTACATGACCGGAGCGGCCGCATGACCTGGGCGGCCACCAGACGGGTAGTAGGCCCTCCCTTCATCGCCGTAGCCCTGGCCATGCTGGTGGCCTCGTTGATCCTGGTGATTTCCGGTGCGGACGCCTGGGCGGCCTTCCAAAACGTTCTCGAATACGGTACCCGTCTGGAAACCCTCGTCGAAGCCTCCAACCGGGCGATACCGCTCTACCTGTCCGGGATCGCCTTCGGCATCGCCATGCGGATGAACCTGTTCCAGATCGGCGTGGAGGGCCAATACATCCTGGCCGCCTTCTTCGCCGCCTGGGTGGGTGCCGGAGTGGGAACCCTCTTTCCGCCTCTCCACGTGGCCATCATCCTGGTGACAGCCATGGCGGCCGGTGCCTTCTGGGCGGGCCTGGCCGGCTTCATGAAGGTGACCCGTAACGTCCATGAGGTCATCTCCACCATCATGCTCAACGCCATCGCCGTCAGTGGGGTGGTGGCCTACCTGTTGAGCCGCTGGAAAATCGAATCGGCCACCCTCGACACCCGGCTGGGCGACATCGCCCCGAGCGGCTGGTTCCCCAGCCTGAACCCGATCCTTGAGCTTGCGACCCGGGAGATCAAGCGGGTGGAGCTGAGCGGCTTTATATTGATCGCCGCCCTGGTCGGCCTGGTCTACTACCTGTTCATCAACCGCACCCGGGTCGGTTATGACATGCGGGCTACCGGTGCCAACCCCTGGGCGGCCGAGGCCGGCGGCGTGCCCCCCAAGCGGACCATAATCCTGGCCATGCTGCTGAGCGGTGCCGTAGCCGGTCTGGTAGGAATGGCCGACCTACTCAGCGACCAGTATTTCTACAGCCTGCGCTTCCCGCGGGGGTTGGGCTTCACCGGCATCGCGGTCGCTCTACTGGGGCGGAACCATGCCCTGGGGGTGGCGTTCGCGGCCTTCGCCTTCGGATGGCTGGAACGCGCCTCGGGCATCCTGGAGGTCAGGGGAGACGCTCCCCGTGAGATCGTCACCATCATGACCGGGGTGATCATCCTGTTTGCCGTCATCGCCTACGCCCTCGCCCAGCGCCGGGCCCGGGCCGAGGCGGCCGCAGCAGCGGCGGCGCAGGTAACCACCGGAGAAGGACACGGAAGGGGAGTACCGTGAGTGCTATAACCGATAACCGGATGCTCGGCCTGCCGGGTGGCAACCTGATCCGAGGACGCACCCGCTGGATCATCTACGGACTGGTCGGCATCTTCATGTTGTCGATCACCCAACAGGTCGCCAAGCTCCCCACCGACGACCTCACCTCCAGCGGCACCTGGTCGATCGCCCTGGCCTGGTCGGTTCCCATCCTCCTGGCCGGTCTGGGCGGCATCTTCTCCGAGCGTTCCGGGGTGGTGAACATCGGACTGGAGGGCATGATGATCCTCGGCACCTGGTGGGGTGCCTATGGAACGGTAGTGGTCGGCCCCTGGTACGGGATGCTGCTGGCGCTGATCGCCGGGGCGGTGGGCGGCCTGATCATGGCGATAGCCGCCGTGGGATTCAACGTAGACCATATCATCGCCGGAGTCGCCATCAACCTCATGGCTCCGGGGCTAAACCGGTTCCTGTCCAACATCCACTTCTCCGACCGGGGCGGGTCCCTAACCCAGTCACCGGCCATCAGCGGGGTGGGTAACTTCACCGTTCCGGTTCTGGCTGGAGGAACCGCCTTCGGCTGGGATAGCCCCGACGCCCTCGGTGCCCTGGAACGGGCCGACTGGTTCTTCGTCTCCGACCTGGCCGGCGTGCTCCGTGGTTTCGTCTTCCAGATTTCGTGGCTGACCCTGGTGGCCTACCTGGTGGTTCCCTTAAGCATCTTCGTCCTCTGGAGAACCCGTTTCGGCCTCCGTCTCCGAAGCTGCGGCGAGCACCCCCACGCCGCCGACTCCCTCGGGGTCAACGTCTACAAATACAAGTACTACGGCGTGATCATCAGCGGTGCCCTGGCCGGATTCGGCGGAGGTTTCCTGGCAGTCCAGCTGTCGGGCCTCTACCGGCAGGGTCAAACCCTGGGCAAAGGCTTCGTCGGCCTGGCCACCGTCATCTTCGGCAACTGGAACCCCTTCGGTGCCGCCCGAGGAGCGCTGCTGTTCGGCTTCACCGAAACCCTCCGCCTAAGGGACGAAAACGCCGCCCACGGCCTACTGCTATTGGCCATGATCGGCATCGGCCTGTTCGTACTGTGGCGATTGTTCCGACGGAAGGGCTATATAGGAACCCTCCAGCTGGCCATAGTGGCTATAGCCATCGGCTTCTGGTACCTCAACACCGCCGACGTCCCCAACCAGCTCCCCGCCATCACCCCCCACATAGCCGTGCTGGTGGTACTCCTATTCGCCACCTCCCGTCTCCGCCCCCCCGCCGCCGACGGCCTCCCCTACCGCAAAGGCGAAAACTAACCGACGGTGGTCAGGTTTACCGATCTATAGCCTCTTATGGCGAAGCCGTCTTCTCTGACCGGTGGTTCGGCTAGTCGGGCTTGGGGGAAGGCTTCTATCAGGCGGTCGAGGGCGATTTCCAGTTCTAGTCGGGCCAGCGAAGCGCCTATGCAGTGGTGCACACCCGCCCCGAAGGTGATGTGGTCGGGGTCGCCTCGGTCGACCAGGAATCGGTCGGGTTGGTCGAAACGGCGGGGGTCACGGTTGGCCGCTCCGAACAGCACCGCTACGTTCTCTCCTTTGGCGAGCGCGGTGCCTGCCACTTCTACTCCGTCCTCCAAGACATATCGGTCGAAGATCTGGAGCGGAGAGTCGAAGCGCATCATCTCTTCGATCGCTATGGCCGGGGCGACTTCCCGTTCGACCAGCTGCTGCCAGGCCTGGCCATGGTTCATCGCCGCCACCGTCCCGTTGCCCAAGGTGTTGACGGTGGCCTCGTGTCCGGCGTTCAATAACAGGATCACGGTGGAGATGATCTCGTCATCGGTCAGCGTCCCATCCGGGGTTTCGGCCTCACAAAGGGCGGTTATCAGGTCGTCCTTGGGGTCGGAGCGGCGGGAGGCGATCAACTCTGCGGTCCAGGCCGCAAAGTCACGGGAGGCTTCGATGGCGGTCCGGGCCTGTTCTTCGGTGCAGTGCAGCTCATACATCTTGACGATGGCATGAGACCAGTCGAGCAGTAGGTCGGCGTCTTCAGTCGGTGCCCCCAGCAGGGTGGCTATGACCCGTACCGAATAGGGCTGGGCGTAGTCGGCCAGCAGGTCGAAAACCGACCGTTCCTGCAGCGATTCGAGCAGGTTTTCGGCGATCATGGTGATCGGTTCCCGCAGCTCCTTCACCCTTCTCGGAGTGAAAGCCCGGTTGATAAGAATCCGGATGCGGGTGTGTTCGGGCGGCTCCAACATCAGCAGCGAATGCCGTTCAATCTGATAGTAGGGTTCCCATCCCTCCAGCTTCAGCTCCTGGATCGGACGCAGATCATGCGGCAGGGCGTGACCTTGCTTGACCCGCCCCAACCGCCGATCCAGCTGCACATTCCGAACGTCCTGATAACGGGTGACGAACCAGAGATCAAAGTCGGGGTCGTAGTGGATAGGCCCCTCTTCACGCAGGGCGTTCAGGGTGGGGTAGGGGTCGGCTATGAAGCCAGGGTCGGACGGATCAAAAAACCGGCCCATTTAATCAGGAAGTCTCAGGCCCTTCACCGACTTAACCACCGGCCGAATCCTGGATCCTCCCCCAGAACTTGATCTCCTGGATGGCCAGCTCGTCGAAGGCCCGTTCCCCTCCCAGGCTCTCCGAAGCCCAGGTGGAGGTTACCCGTATCTCCAGGATGGTGGTGTGGTTGGTGGTGGTGGGGATACCATGCGGGCGGTCGTTGGCGTCGGGGATCTGGTCCACAAAGGGAACCCCGGGGAAGTCGTCGGCGTATATTTCCACACCTCTCACCCGATAGTTGCGGCGGAACTTCTCCAGGTTGGTGATGTTGATGATCTGCACCTGTTCCAACGCCACCGGATTAACGAAGGTGGCCGTGATGCGGGCATCCTCCCCTCGGCGACTTTCGTCGTTCCAGTAGGTTTCTTCGCCGTCGATCAGGTTCTCACAGCCCAGGTTGGCGTTGTATTCGCTTGAACAGGAAATGGAGATCGGGGTGACCTCCTCCAGCGGCCCGAGCGAAACGGTGGCCTCGGTCACCTCGGTCACCTCGGTGGTCTGGTCCTCCACGGCGACCGTTTCCGGTTCGTCATCGCTCCGTAAGGCCTGGATGATCAGGGCGAAGATCAGCACAAAAGCCAATCCGGTGATTATCACCCGTACCGCCCGACTTCCGGCGGTGACCGACCGGATCGGCACCGGGCCGACCGCAATCTTGTGCTGGTCCAATCGGGCCCCGCATTCCTGGCAGTGGCGGTTGGCTTGAGATTGTCTCGAGTAGCAGGACGGGCAGGTTTTCAGCGATTCAGGACCCTGAGGTTGGTATTCGGTTTCCTCCCACTGCGAAGGTTCTTGAAGTCGGAACTCTTCCATGCCTATAGCATCAAGCGGATCATCGCCCCGGGGATAAGGATCGTGGTCTCCGTTACGGTTGCGGTCGCTCAACGCCTGCCCTTCGGTATGCCAACTAAACTCAGAAGGTTGATGATAGTTATAACCGAGCAGGATTTGGGTTACCTTGCCATCCGAGAGGCCGAACCCTGGACGACCGGTTCGGAATTGGCCGGTTTGATGCTCGCCGGACTGGTTGTGATCGGGCTGTGGAGGATTTTTCGGGCCCGAGACGGGGAGTAACGGAGGTACCCCGGTGCGGAATACCTTATTCAGACCATATTCGGTAATCTTGTGAGTTAGATGACCGCCCCCCTAGACAAACGCTTCCCCCGCTGGGTGACCGAGCAGCAGGACCTTCTTGATGTTCTGGGACGGGTAGCTCCCGGTACCGGCATCCGGTTCGCGGTGGAACGAGTCGTTTCCCAAGGTAACGGCGCGCTGGTTGTAATCGGTTCCGGTCCCGACATCGAACGGATCTCCGCCGGTGGTTTCAAGCTGGTGGATACCGATTTTTCTCCGGCCATGCTGGCCGAATTGGCCAAACTGGACGGAGCCATAATCCTGGACGAGGACATCAAGCAAATACTGGCGGCCAATGTCCACATGATCCCCGATCCGGCCATTGTCACCGATGAAACCGGGGCCCGTTTCCGAACCGCCGAACGGCTGGCCCGCTCAACCGGCCGCCTGATCATCGCGGTCAGCGAAGAGCGCCGTCAGGGCTTCCTGTTCTTCGGAGATCGTAAGGAACCGCTGAAAAGCCCTACCGAGGTCTTGCTCCGCATCAACGGTGAGCTTCATACCCTGGAAAGGTTCCGATACCGTTTAACCCGGGCCGATGAGCGCCTTGCCCGGTCGCGGGCCGAGGACCAGGTGACGCTCGGAGCGGCCCTGGCGGTTTTGCAGCAGATAGAACTGTTGCATCGGATTTGTATCCGGCTGGAGCACCTGGCGGTGGGGTTAGGGGAGGAACGCAGCATGGTCGAGCTGCAGGTTTCTGATATCATGGACGGGGTTCAGGAGATCGGCGATAAGGTCTGGGGAGACTTTTTCCGGGATCGGGAAAATTGGAACTCTGGGTGGTTCGATCTCCTGCAAAGCCGCCCTCTCCAGGATCTTTACGACACCGAAGGGTTATGCGCCATCTTGGGCCTGGGTTCTCCCGACACCCGGCTGGTCCCGCTCGGTGCCTGATCAACCACCAACCGAAAAGACAGCATGTCCCAACTGATGCGTACTATGCAAAATAATGGCTGAGAAAAAAGCGTCGGGCGCTACCAAGGCGAAGACCACTTCCGCCGCTAAATCGAGCAACTCTCAGGCCAAGTCCTCCTCTTCTGCCAAGAA
>VXMP01000026.1:32367-44862 GCA_009841075.1 Acidimicrobiia bacterium
CCAAGAAAGCTCCGCCTAAGAAGACCCCGGTCAAGAAGACCACTTCCGCCAAGAAAGCCCCGGCTGCCAAAAAAGCTACTGAGTCGAAGAAGGCCCCGGTATCCAAAAAGCCTACAACAACCAAGAAAGCTCCGGCTGCCAAGTCGCCAACGTCCAAAAAGGCTCCTGCAAAAAAAGCCCCGGCAGCGAAGAAGGCCCCGGATGCCAAGAAAGCTCCCGCCAAGAAGACCCCGGCCAAGAAAGCTCCAGCCGCTAAAAAGACCCCCGCTAAAAAGTCTGCCGTTCCCAGCAGCCGGAGAGTCCCCGCCAAACGGGCCCGAGCCCGCAAAAAGGCCGACACTTCCAAAACTGCCGGTGGGGTTAAGAAAAAGACCGCTTTCAAGGTGGGAGACAAGGTGGTACACCCCCATCACGGTGCCGCCGAGATCGTCAAGCGGGTCAAAGAAAACATAGACGGCGAGACCCGTCAATACTTCCAGCTGAGGATCGCCACCGAAACTTCGCTGATGGTCATGATCCCGATCGACAGCATTGATGAGACCATCCGCCCGGTCATCTCCAAGGTCGAGGCCGGCAAGGTGCTCGAAAAGTTCGGGGAGGATCCGATGGACTCCGGGACCAACTGGAGCCGATGGTATAAGGTGCTCACCGAGAAAATGACCTCCGGCGATATCTTCCAGGTGGCGGAGGTGGTTCGTGACCTCACCCATGCCCAGCACACCAAGGGGATTTCGCCCGCGCTGAAGCGGATGCACTCCAAAGCCCGCACCACCCTGTCGAGCGAGCTGGCCTACGCCATGCGGGTCACACCGGAAACGGCCGCCCGTCGCATAGAAAATGCCCTACCGGATCCTCCTGAGGAGGAATAATGATTGAGGTCGGATCCGATGGCGTCCTCGGGTTCGGATAAGGTGCAGAACGGCGAGAACATCTGGGGGGTGGTGGTAGCCGCCGGATCGGGAACCCGTTTCGGATCGCCTAAGCACCTTATCGAG
This sequence comes from Acidimicrobiia bacterium, assembly GCA_009841075.1. Lineage (GTDB taxonomy): Bacteria > Actinomycetota > Acidimicrobiia > Spongiisociales > Spongiisociaceae > Spongiisocius. Next base: position 33,363 of record VXMP01000026.1, read on the forward strand.
CTGGCCGGAAGGCCCCTCTGGCGGTGGGCCCGAGATGCCCTCCTCGAAAGCGGTGCCAGAGAGGTGGTAGTGGTTGGCCAGGTTGCCGGTGGGGTCGAAGGAGGCACCGAACGGCATCGGTCGGTAGCCCGAGGGATCGAAAACGTAGACTCTTCCGCCACCGTCATAGCCGTCCATGACGCCGCCCGCCCGTTGGCTTCCGTCGACCTGATCAAACGCATGTATCGGCGGCTGGCCGAAAGCGGAGAAGATGGGGTGGTGCCGGTGATTCCGATCGTGGACGCCCTCAAGAAAATCCACCCCGGAACGGATCGTTTGGCGGGAACCGTGGACCGACAGGAGATAGTCGCCGTCCAGACCCCCCAGGTTTTCCGGGCGGAGATGTTGCGAAAAGCCCACGCCCACCCGGTTTCGGGCCTCCCCCCCGACGATGCCACCCTGGTGGAGGCCATCGGAGGTCGGATCGGGACGGTCCCGGGTGAGCGTTCCGCCTTCAAGATAACCTACCCTGAGGACCTGACCATGGCCGAAGCCCTGGTAGAGGCCGGAATGGTTAGGGGAAAGTCATGACGGCCTGCTCGTACCGTATCGGGCAGGGTTTCGACGCCCATCGTCTGGGCGGTGATCCTCCGTTGAGGTTGGCGGGGGTTGTGGTCGACCCGGACCGGGGTTTGGCGGCCACCTCGGACGGCGACCTGGCCGCCCATGCGATCATCGACTCCATCCTCGGTGCCGCCGGCCTGGGAGATATAGGAACCCTTTATCCTTCCTCCGATCCGCAATGGCAGGACGCCGACAGCATGGCCATGCTGCGCTCGGTGGTGGAGTTGGCCGCCGCCCACGGGCTCACCGTCTCCAACCTTGATCTGACCATCGTGGCGGAAACGGTGCGGGTCGGCCCCCATCGAGACGCTATGCGCACCCGCCTGGCGTCTGTTCTCGGCCTGGACGTGGAGAGGGTGTCGGTCAAGGCAACCACCACCGACGGCCTGGGCTTCGCAGGACGGAACGAAGGCGTGTCGGCTTGGGCGGCGGTGCTCCTGGCCGAGTCCGGCTGCTGCGACCAGAGCCCCCGATGATCACTGTCTACAACACCCTCGGTCGCACCCTGGAGACCTTCGAACCCTTGCAGCCCGGGCGGGTGGGCATGTATGTGTGTGGCCCCACGGTGCAGTCGCCCCCCCATATCGGCCATGGCCGCAGCGCAGTGGCCTTCGACGTGATCCGCCGCTATCTGATCTGGAGGGGATTGGAGGTGCGGTTCGTCCAAAACATCACCGATGTCGACGACAAGATCATCGCCCGGGCCGCCCAGCTGGATATCAGCACCGAGACCCTGGTCAAAGACATTTCCGAGCGCTTCCTGACCTCCTACCGGCAGCTGGGGGTGATGGATCCTGATGTCGCTCCCGCCGCCACCCGACACGTTCCCGAGATGATCGACCTGATCGACCGGCTAACCGATCAAGGGCTGGCCTACCCGAGCGGAGGAGATGTCTACTTCCGGGTGCGCCGATTTGATGGATACGGCGCTCTGTCGGGCCGTAAAGTCGACCAGCTCCGAACCGGCGTGCGGATCGAACCGGGCATCGACAAGGAAGACCCGCTTGATTTCGCCCTCTGGAAGGGTGCCAAATCCGGCGAACCGTCCTGGCCTTCTCCCTGGGGGGAGGGGCGACCCGGCTGGCATATCGAATGTTCCGCCATGTCCGCCAAATATCTGGGCCTCCCCTTCGACATCCATGCCGGCGGAGCCGATCTGATCTTCCCCCACCATGAGAACGAGATCGCCCAATCTGAAGGGGCCTCGGGCGGACTCTTCGCCCGTTACTGGCTTCACAACGGCATGGTGAATCTCGGCGGCGAGAAGCTGTCCAAATCAACCGGCCACATCATCGACCTGGCCGAGGCGATCGACCACTACAGCGGCCCGGTGCTGAGGCTCTTCTTCCTGCGGGCCGCCTATCGGTCGCCCATCGAATATTCCGAAGCGGCCTTGACGGACGCCCGAGCCGGTCTGGAACGGTTGCGCTCGTTTGCCAGGAGAGGGCGGTCGGCGGGCGGGCCGGATCAGGAGGTTCTGGACAGGTTCGTGACCGCCATGGACGACGATTTCAACACCTCCGTAGGTCTAGGTGTCCTGTTCGAAGCTGTCCGGGAAGGCAACACCCGACTGGATCAAGGCGAAGAGGCCGGATCGATCTTGGCGGCGGTGCTGGAAATAGCCGAGGTGTTGGGTATCGACCTGGGAACCGGCGGATTGGACGACCTGACCAGAGCCTTGCTGGAGGTGGCGCACCGTTACGGGGTGGGGGAGGGAAGCGCCGAACAGATGATGGAACAGCTCCTGGCCACCCGCACCGCCTCCCGTCAGGCGCGGGACTGGGCCACCGCCGACGCCATCCGTGACGATCTGGCTCAGATAGATATTGTGATAGAGGACTCCGCCGATGGCACCCGCTGGTATCGGAGGTAGGGTCGAAGGACTGCATTCGGTGCTGGCGGCCCTCGCTTCCGGTCGGGTGCGGGTGCTGACCGTGGAGCGCTCCCGCCGCGACCTGGATCAGCTGGTCGAAAAGGCCCGAGCCGTCGGTGCCAAGGTGCGGGTGGTGTCCGATATCCGGCCTATAGCCGAAACCGCTTCACCGCAGGGGGTGGTAGCCCAAGCCCGTCCCATCCCGTTCGCCACCCTGGAGAGCCTGACCGACCGGAATAAGGAGGCCGAGCTCCCGGCGTTGGTGGTGCTTGATCATCTGGAAGATCCCCGTAATGTGGGGGCGATAGCCCGCTCCGCCCTGGGTGCGGGAATGACCGGCCTGGTTATCCCGAGCCGGAGAGCCGCCCCGATCACCACCGCCGCCCTGAAAGCCGCTGCCGGTTCATTCGAACACCTTCCGGTAGCCACGGTGTCCTCGGTGGCGGCCCTGGCCAAACGGGTTTCGAAGGACGGCTTGTGGACGATCGGCCTGGACCCGGACGCCCCCACCTCCCTGTTCGGACTGGAAATCCTGGCCGAGCCGGTAGCCATATTCATTGGTGCCGAAGGCAAAGGACTAGGCCGTCTGGTCAAAGAACGTCTCGACCTGCCGGTTTCGATTCCGATGGACCACCGGGCCCCGAGCCTAAACGCCGGTGTAGCCGCCGCCCTGGCCTGCTTCGAGACCCAAAGAATCAGATCTGCACAACCCTGACCCTCTGGGAAGGCACAGGAAAGACCGGGATGAGTAGGCCATAGATAGCTCTAACCGGGGTTCGTTTCGGCTGTAGGGACAAGGGGACGTTTTCAAGGCCACACTAGAAGCCAAAAAAGAGGATTTTCGCGCTCTCGCCAACCCCCCTGGTTTTTGTCCCACCCTCCTTATACATTGCCTTATACCAAAAACCACGCAGCTTCGGGTAAACAGACGTCGCCCGACTGTAGGTCATTTTCTCGGGACGCAACCCGCTCCTACCTTGGTGGAGCGCGTCCCGACCCAAGGTGGTGGCGGTGGGGGAGGGCCCAGCGGGCGGAGCCCGCCGCCGCGTTTTTCGCGTTCTCCGATGAGCGGCTCCGGAGAAGGTTCCGAAGGTGATGGAAGCGGCGGGCGATAGGGTGCTGAAGGTCCCGGTAATCGAAGCGGGCCGGCAATGGAACCTTGTTGGAGAGGGGTGCTTGCAGACCAGGCAAGCTTGGGCAATAGGACCTTTGTTGGTGATAGACGCTTGTCGGTCTCGTTCTCAGCGATGTTGATAGTGCCCGACTCACCCAATCCGACTCCTCCAATCAGGTGAGCACAGAGGCACATCGCACAAACCAGGCATTTCGCTTCCCCGATCCAAGGCCCAGGACTGCAATATTAAGCGACGGCGATTCTCTTTCCCAAGCTCGTGGGTCCGATTGATGGTGATGGATAGTCCAGGTCAGGTATCCTGGGAACCGACCTTCCCGCTGTGATACAGGCACCAATCGGATCGGTCCTTGGGGAGGGAACAAACCGTCCGGTAGAGCAGAAACAAACACACCAAGAAAGGGTGAGGAAATGAGGAAATGGGTTTGGCTCCTATCGTGCTTCTTGTTGGCGGCGACCGCCTGCGGTGACGGCGAAGACGAAACCACCACCACCCAGGCACCAACCACCACCGAAGCGATGATGGAAATCCCAGAAGATCCACTGGGGCTGGTGGAAGTGGGTGCGGGTGAGGAAATCCAGATCCGTTCCCTCAACGCCATCACCGGTGACGTCGCCTTCCTCGGCCTGCCCAACCAGCGCGGCGTGGAGCTGGCCATCGCCGACTACGGACCCATCTCGGGTCGGTCGGTGTCTGTAGGAACCGGTTTGGACGACCTGTGCTCACCCGAAGGAGGTCAGGCTTCCGCCCAGGTGATCGTGTCCGACCCGAGTGTGGTCGGGGTGATAGGCACCTCCTGCTCCGGCGCAGCGGAAGCGGCTTCCCCGTTGATCTCCAATGCAGGCCTGGTGATGATCTCTCCTTCCAATACCTCGCCTGCGCTGACCTCGGACCTGGCCGGAACCCCTGGCAAGTCCTACCAGGTCGGCTATTACCGAACCGCCCATAACGACCTCTTCCAGGGACAGGCCGTCGCCCGTTTCGTCTTCGACGAGCTAGGCCTAGGGAATGCCGCCACCATCCACGACGGCGACCCCTACACCCAGGGTTTGGCCCAGGCCTTCAGCGACGCTTTCGAAGGGCTGGGCGGCGAAATCACCACCTTCACCGCCGTCAACAAGGGCGACACCGACATGACTGCCGTGTTGACCGAGGTGTCCGCCGGTGATCCCGAGGCGATTTTCTTCCCCATCTTCATGCCCGAGGGCGGGTTCATCGTCCAGCAGATCGGCGGAATATCCGGCCTGGAGGACGTGGTGCTGATCGGTGCCGACGGCCTGCTCGCCGACAACTTCATGGAGCTCCCCGAGTCCGAAGGGGTTTACCTGTCGGGACCGGACCTCCGCTACGGGGCCAACACCAACAGCATCACCGGCAAATCGGCCGAAGATTTCCTGGCCGCCTACCAAAGCGAATACGGCGAGGCACCTTCGGCGGCCTTCTGGGCCCACTCCTATGACGCCACCACCATGTTGTTGCGCGCCATCGACCAGGTAGCGATGGAGGTTGATGGAACCCTTTATATCGGCCGTCAGGCTCTGCGTGACGCCCTGTCCGGCCCCGGTTTCAACGGGATTATCGGCCATATCGAATGCGACAATTGGGGAGACTGCGGGTCGCAGCTGATCACCGTTGTCCATCACAATGATGCGCGTGACATCGAATCCGGCAAGTCCAATGTGGTGTTCGGGTTCAGCCCCTGAATAAGGCCTAGTGGATCCGGTAGCCGCGCCCCGACCAGGATGGCGAAAGGATAAATCCCTAAGAACGCGCTCCGGTAGAGGCTGGGTGGATTCGCTGCTCTGGGGGGTCCGGCTGATCGCCATCCTGGTGCTCATCTGGGGCGTGGCCGGAACGATCGTCCAGGGACTGAACGGAGCAGGTCCGAGCGCCGAAGCCTGGCGTGACCTGGTCGTGGCCGGAATCGCCCAAGGTGCCATGTACGGGCTGATCGCCCTGGGATATTCCATGGTCTACGGGGTGCTCGGGTTCATCAACTTCGCCCACGGCGAGGTGTTCATGGCCGGAGCCATGTCGGGCTTCTTCGTGGCCAACTACCTTTGGCAGGTCCATTTCTGGGACAACTATTTCGTCCTGGCCATCCTGCTGGTCCTGTTGACCTCGGTACTCACCTCCATGCTGGTGGCGGTGATCGTGGAGCGGGTCGCCTACCGCCCACTGAGGGCCTCCCCCCGACTGGTCCCGCTGATCACCTCCATCGGGATCTCCTTTTTCATCCAGTACTCCTTCGCCGGACTGTTCGGCGTGGCGGTCAAAAACTACCCTCCCGCCCCCGATTCCCTGCGCAACCGGATCGGGTTCCTGGGGCTGGAAATCGAAGGAACCAAGCTGGCGGTGATCGTGGTGGCGCTGATCAGCATGGGGCTGCTGTATCTGTTCGTGGAGAAGACCCGCACCGGTCGCTCCATCCGAGCGGTGGCCGAGGACAAGGAGATCGCCGCCCTGATGGGCATCAACGTGGACCGAACCATCGTGGCCTCCTTCGCGGTGGGAGGCGTAATGGCGGGAGTAGCGGGAACGCTCTGGTCGCTCCTGTTTCGGGGTGTGGCCTTCCACACCGGTTTTCTGCCCGGCATCAAAGCCTTCACCGCCGCCGTGCTGGGCGGGATCGGCAACCTGCCCGGTGCCATGGTAGGAGGCCTGTTCCTCGGCACCTTCGAAGGGGTCGGCTCCCAGCTGGTCTTGGCCGGACTGGGCATCCCGGCCGTCTCGCAGCTGAAAGACGTGGTGGCCTTCACCGCCCTGGTGCTGGTGCTGATCTTCCGCCCGACCGGACTGTTCGGCGAGCGACTCTCGTCGGAGGACCGGGCTTGACCCTCACCACCCGGGAGGCTCGGAAAACGCTGCGTTGGAGCGTGATCGCCGGACTGGTGATGGTGTTCACCTCGGCGGTGGGCATGATGGAATCCTTCGACGACCGGCTGATCATCTACCCGGTCCTAAGCCTGGGATATCTGATGCTGTTCTGGATTGTGCCCCTGGCCGGTTTCCAGGCCACCCACCTGCCCCGTCTCGAGGGAATCGAGCCACCCGGAAAGGGCCTGTCCAACGTCCTGATCGGGGCTCTAACCGGCCTGGGAGCAGGGGTCATCCTGGCCGTGTTCGTTGTCGTAGCCGACCGATTCGATCTGCGCGAGGTGTTCGTGTCGATCTCCCCTCGACTGGTCCGCCTGCTCACCTTCGAGGACACCCTCCCGGGCGGTCTCCTGGCCACCGTCCTCATACCCACCCTTCTCGGAACAGCCGGAGGAGCCTTCCATCTCCTCAGAGACAACCTGGGCCGTCGCCTGGTTCTGGCACTGGAATGGGTGTTGGTGGTGGCGATCCTCGAAGGAGTGGTAGCCCAGATCCTCCGGCAGATCAGGCTGGATGCGCTCGGGGAGCGGATCTACACCCAAAGGGCGCTGGAATGGTTCGCCGCCGTAGCCCTGTTTTTGGCCATCCTGCCCATCCCAGCCAGCCGAACCGGAACCAACCAGGTCGAACGCATCCGCCAAAGGTTGTTCTCGATCGACCCCGCCCAAAGAATCCGCAACTCGGTGGTGTCGGCGGTAGTCATCCTGGTTTTCCTCATCCTGCTGCCTCAGCTTTTGGGCAGCCTCCTATCCGAGGTGCTGGCCAACGTGGGCCTGTTCCTGATCATGGGCCTGGGCCTCAACATCGTGGTCGGACTGGCCGGCATGCTGGACCTGGGCTATGTGGCCTTCTTCGCGGTAGGTGCCTACACGGTGGCGGTGCTTACCTCATCCCTGTCTCCCCGCTTCGCCCCCGAGCTGTCCTGGTGGCTAGCCCTGCCGGTCGCCCTGCTGGTGTCGGCCCTGTCGGGGGTGATGATCGGTACCCCGGTCATCCGGATGCGGGGCGACTATCTGGCCATCGTCACCCTCGGGTTCGGGGAGATCATCCGCATCCTCTTCCTGTCCGACTGGCTGTCCCCCATCTTCGGCGGTGCCCAAGGGATTCTGGACATCCCCGGTATTCCCCTCGGAGTGACCCGGGTGAGCGGGATCAGCCCCGAATCCATCCTCTACTTCGCCTTCGCCTTCGTGCTGATCGCCGCCTGGGTTTCTTGGTCGCTCCAGCATTCCCGCATCGGTCGGGCCTGGAACGCCCTCCGAGAGGACGAGACCGTGGCGGCGGCGATGGGTGTCAACACGGTCCGAGCCAAGCTGGACGCCTTCATCGTGGGGGCCATCCTGGCGGGCGGGGCCGGTGCCCTGTTCGCCGCCAAGCTGGGTTCCGTCTTCCCCAGCTCCTTCGAGCTGCTGGTCTCCATCATCATCCTGGTGGTGGTGATAGTGGGCGGCATGGGCAACATTGTCGGGGTGGCGGTGGGAGCGGTTGTGCTGATCGGGATTCTGGGCGGTCCCAATGTCCCCGGCCTGATGGCCGAGTTCGCCGAGTTCAAACTGCTCATCTACGGGGCGCTGCTGATCTTCATGATGCTGCGCCGACCGGAGGGTTTGATCCCCGCCCGAGCCCGCTATCGGGAGCTACACGCCGACGAAGCCGACCAGGATGCCTGGCTCGACAAAAGTATCCACCCCATTCAAAGCCGCCCCTCCTCCTCCGAGACGACCGCCGAGCCGGACTGCTAATGGCTCTGCTGGAAATCAGGGACCTGCACCTGTCCTTCGGCGGACTCCAGGCCCTGGCCGGTGTGGATTTCGAGGTCAACGAGAACGAGATCGTCTCGGTGATCGGACCCAACGGGGCGGGCAAGACCTCCCTGTTTAACGCCATAACCGGCCTCTACCGTCCCGACCAGGGCGACATTGTCTTCGGCGGCCACAGCCTGATGGGGCTGGAACCGAGCGAGATAACCCGGGCCGGAATCGCCCGCACCTTCCAGAACGTCCGCCTATTCCCCAACATGACCGTGCTGGAGAACGTGATGGTGGCCCAGCATTGTCGCACCCACTCCGGCCCCTTCCGGGCGGTGCTAAGAACCCCTTCCATGCGCCGAGAGGAAGCCCACATAGAAGCTGTCGCCAAAGAAATCCTGGCCTTCTTCGGGTCTCGACTGGTGGGCTACCGCTTCGATCAGCCCGCCCACTCCCTATCCTACGCCAACCGGAGGCGGCTGGAGATGGCCCGGGCCATGGCCACCCAACCCCGACTGATCCTCCTTGACGAGCCGGTCGCCGGCATGAACCCGAACGAGACCGGTGAGCTGGCCCGACTGATCCACCGACTACGCGACCATCTGGGTCTGACGGTGGTGGTGGTGGAACACGACATGGGAGTGGTGCGGGAGGTCAGCGACCGGGTGGTGGTCTTGGATCACGGTATCCGCATCGCCGAAGGAACCTTCGAGGAGGTGGCCGCCACAGACGAGGTCATCGAAGCCTATCTGGGCCAACCGGCCACCCCCACCTGATGAGCGAGCCGACCCCCATCGACCAACCGGTTCTGGAGCTTCGTAACGTTCACACCCACTACGGTCCGGTGCACGTCCTCAAGGAGGTCAGCCTCGAGATCCGGCCCGGCCAGATCGTCTGCCTCCTGGGGGGAAACGCCTCCGGTAAAACCACCACGCTCAAGACCATCCTCGGCATGGTGTCACCCACCTCCGGAGAGGTAGTGATAGGCGGCCGGATAGTCAACGGCCTACCCACCGCCGAGATCGTCAAGCTGGGCGTCTCGATGGTCCCCGAAAACCGCCGACTGTTCAACCGGATGACCGTAAAAGAGAACCTGGAGATCGGGGCCTATCTGCGCTCCGGCGACACCTCCGAAGACTTAGACCGAATCCTCAAGCTCTTCCCGGTACTGGAGCAACGGCTCACCCAACGGGCCGGAACCCTATCGGGCGGCGAACAGCAGATGGTGGCGGTAGGACGAGCGCTAATGGCCCAACCCAAGCTGCTGCTGATGGACGAACCCTCCATGGGTCTCGCCCCCATCCTGGTCACCCAGAACTTCGAGATCATCCAACAGATCAACCAGGCCGGCACCACCGTGTTGATGGTGGAACAGAACGCCCGACTGGCCCTGTCGATCGCCGACTACGGCTACGTCCTCCAAACCGGCCGAATCGTCCTCAACGACACCGCCCAAAAACTGGCCACCAACCCCGAGATGAGACGTGCCTACCTCGGCGAAGTCGATTAGCATCCCAACGATTAGCATCAAGGGGGGGGGGGTCCTTAACAGGCCGGGTTAGCTCAGTTGGCAGAGCACTTCTCTTGTAAAGAAGATGTCACCGGTTCGAATCCGGTACCCGGCTCCATGACAGACAACCTATCCAGATATCTACTCCAAGGCGATTTCGAGTCACTGTTCATAGAGGGTATGGGCTGGGATAACCCTCCCGATTACCAGGTGGTGTTAATCGAAGGCCGAGAGGATTTTTCAGGTGTCGCGCTGGCCGAAAAGAGAGGGGTGATCGCCTGGAAGGTGGACTGTCCGAACGGTCAGCCTTCCGCTGCGGAGCAACAGGCGGCACACCGGGCTCTCAAACGCCATAGTCGGGATCTGCTGATCATTTTCGTCTCCCCTCAACAACACAAGTGGATTTGGCCCGAGCTCCGCCCCAGCGGGGTGGGCCACCGTCTGGTACCACACGTTTACCCGGCCGACCAACCCTCCGAGGCCATCCTGCAAAGACTGGCCCGATCAACCTTTACCCTGGCCGAAGAGAGCGCTCTCACCTCCAGCACGGTGCTGACGAGGGTACGACTGTCCTTCAACGCCGATGCGGTCACCAGGTCGTTCTTCAAGGAGTTCAAAGAGCATCGCAAGAGGTTCGCAGCCAAAATCGAGGGCATCCCTGATGAAGATCAGCTTCTCTGGTACGCCTCGGTCTTGTTGAACCGGCTGATGTTCGTCTACTTCATCCAGCAGAAAGGTTTCCTGGACGGGGATCGGGAGTATCTCCGCCACCGTCTGGAGATGGTCCGTGACCATTACGGACCGGATGAGTTCTACGCCTTCTTCCGCAAGTTCCTTTTGCCGCTGTTTCATCAGGGCCTGGGTTCGGGCCAACCGGTAGGGGACGATCCCGAGGTGGGCCGGATCGTGGGCTCGGTGCCCTATGTGAACGGAGGCATCTTCGAACCGCACGAGCTGGAGATCGCCCATCAGGTGAAGATCAAAGACTGCGCGTTCGTAGGCCTGTTCGACTTCTTCGACCAGTGGAAATGGCATCTGGATGAAAGCCCGACCGGAGAGTTCAAGGAGATCAGCCCCGACATCCTGGGCTACATCTTTGAGCAGTACATTAACCAGAAGGAAAAGGGGGCCTACTACACCAAACCGGACGTCACCGGCTATATGTCGGAGTCCACCATCCTGCCCGCCCTGGCCGACCGCCTAGAAGCCGCCGGGCTGGATAGCCCCGCCCTGTTGCTGGCCGGCTCGGACGACACCTACATCCGCGACGCCCTCTCACACGGTATCCACCAAGAAATATCTGTACCTGGGGGGGGGGTATGGCCCTGGCAGCTCCGCAGCGGCAACCCTGACGACTATGTAGAAGACCTTCCTCCTCCCGGCGAAGATGTCGCCCTGCCGGGAGAACGCTGGTGCGATGTTGTCCATCGTCGTGACCGCTATCGCCGCCAACTGGAGCTCCTGTCCGACCCGCACCGGACCTGGACCATCGACGACGCCATCACCGAGAACCTGGATCTGCCCGAGTTGATGCGCGACTACCTGATCCAGCTTGCCAACCCAGAGGAATGCCAGACCGCCTTCGACGTGCTGCGTTCCTTGACGGTTTGCGACCCCACGGTTGGTTCGGGTGCCTTCCTGCTGGCCGCCCTGGACGTGCTCGATCCCCTGTACACCATCCTGATGGAACGGGCACAGGAAATCGCCGCCGAAAACCCCGAGAGCGGAGGCCCTCCCTTCCTGGCCGAAGCCCTAG
>VXMP01000038.1 GCA_009841075.1 Acidimicrobiia bacterium
CCCCCTACCCACCCCGTTGGTTAGATGCCCGCTGAACGGCCCACCCGCTCTCGTCGGCCCGCCCTCCCGGCCTTCCTGCTGATCCCGGCCGGACTGGGGCTGGTTTTGTTCGCCCTTCCCCTACTCGGGCTGGTGGTCCGAACGCCTTGGAGGAACCTGATAACCCTGCTCGCTGCCGAGCCGGTCCTTGATGCCGTCCGCCTGTCGTTGATCTCATCGTTCGGTTCGGTGCTGATAGCGCTGGTGTTAGGGATCCCTCTGGCCTGGATTTTAAGCCGGATCCCTTTCCCGGGACGATCGTTGGTACGGGGGTTGGTATTACTCCCGATGGTGCTTCCCCCGGTAGTGGGAGGAGCCGTGCTGCTGTTCGCCCTGGGTCGGCGGGGCCTGGTCGGGGCACCCCTTTACGAAGCCACCGGACTGGTACTGCCCTACACCACCGTCGGGGTGATCCTGGCCGGGGTGTTCGTATCCATGCCCCTGATGGTGCTGACCGTGGAGGGCGGCTTCCGTAGCCTTGACCCCCGTTATGAGCAGGCAGCCGAAACCTTGGGTGCGGGAGGATGGACCGTTTTGACCAGGGTGTCACTCCCTCTGATCACACCGGCGATCTTGGCCGGATCCGCCCTCACCTGGGCCCGGGCGCTGGGTGAGTTCGGAGCGACCCTTACCTTCGCCGGCAACCTGGCCGGACGTACCCAAACGCTTCCTTTGGCGGTGTTCGTTGCCCTCGAAAGCGACCGTGACGCCGCTTTGGCCATCAGCCTGGTTATGGTGGTGATCTCCTTGGCCGTCCTGATCGCCCTAAGAGGCCACTGGTGGCAAAGCCGATGACCGGCGGGCTGGACGCTCATTTCCTGGTGAAAAAGAACGGTTTCCGTCTTGATCTGAAACTACGGATAGAGCCGAGCCAAACGGTCGCCTTGCTGGGGCCTAACGGGGCAGGAAAAACCACCGCCCTGGAGGCTTTGGCCGGGTTGACCGGCTTGTCGGGCGGATATGTTCGCCTGGATGGGGAGGTGTGGGAAGATGTGACAGCCGGTTATTTCCAGGCACCGGCGCGCAGACGAATAGGGGTGATGTTCCAGGACGGGGCGCTTTTTCCTCATCTGAGTGCGGTAGATAACGTGGCTTTCGGTCTCCAATCCCGCCGAATTCCTCGTCGCCAAGCCCTGGAAGTAGCCGAGGAATGGCTGGCCAAAGTGGGGATGGCCGAAATGTGCCGCCACCGCCCCGCCCAACTGTCGGGCGGAGAACGCCAACGGGTGGCTTTGGCACGGGCGTTGGCCATCGAACCGACCTTGCTGCTGCTGGACGAACCGTTCTCCGCCCTGGACGTCAGCTCCCGGGTCAGGCTCCGGAGAGTCCTGGCCGATCATCTGAAGGACTTCCCCGGGCCGAGTCTACTGATAACCCACGACCCTGCCGAGGCCTTTTTGCTGGCCGACCGACTGATCATTCTCGAAGAGGGCGAGGTAATACAGGAGGGCGACGCCGACCAGATCAGGCTCCGACCGGCCAGTCGGTACGCCGCCGATCTGGCCGGAGTAAACCTGCTGCCGGGGGTCGCCTCGGGAAGGGTGTTGACCGTGGGGAGCCACCGGCTGATAATCGCCGAAGAAGCCTCCGGTCGGGTTATCGCCCACATCCATCCTCGGGCTATCTCCATCCACAACCACCGGCCGGAAGGAAGTCCTCGTAACACCTGGCAAACCGACATCGAGCGGATCGAACACTTCGGGGATCGGGTTCGCCTCCAAACCGGTCCACCCGCACCGGTCACCGCCGAGATCACCCCGGATGCGGCGGCGGGTATGAGCCTGGTAGCAGGATCCACGGTATGGCTGTCGGTTAAAGCCACCGAAATCCGGCTGAGTCGATAAACCCTCTGTTGATGGATTTTGCCGCATGAAATCCGCCGATCTCGTCATCATCGGGGCGGGTCCGGCCGGTGCAGCCACCGCCGTCCGTGCCGCCCGACAGGGAGTCAACACCGTCCTGTTCGAACGCTCCTCCTATGGGCGCGACAAGGTGTGCGGCGATGGACTCACACCCCGGGCTATCGGTGCCCTTAACGAACTGGATCTGGACCTCAGCCCCTGCCATCGAATCGACGGCCTGCGGATGATCGCCGGAAAGGTGGAACGTCCGCTGCGCTGGCCGGAGACCAGTCGGTTCCCTTCTCACGGGGGGGTATGGCCCCGCCGTAAACTCGACGCGGCACTGATGGACGCCGCCGCCGAAGCGGGAGCCCGGGTGTTCTGGGATACCGAGGCGCTGCCCGTATTCGAGGGGAATCGGGTGGTGGGGGTGGAAGCAGGGGGGCAGAAATGGACCGCCGCCATGGTCGTGGCCGCTACCGGTGCCCCCGGGGAGGTGGCGCGACGCTTGGGTGCCACCCGGGTAGCCGAAGAACCCTACGGGGTGGCCATTAGAAGCTATGTCTCCTCACCCCGCCACGCCGAACACTATATAGAGGCCTGTCTGTCCATGCGTGATCCGTCCGGAAACGTCGTGCCTGGATACGGCTGGATTTTCCCGGCCGGGGATGGGACCGTCAACATCGGGGCCGGGTCGATGTCCACGATGAAGAGATTCGGCCGACTAAACCTCAATTCGCTGCTGGATATGTACCACCATTCGGTCCGGGAAACCTGGGCACCCGGTCCCTTCCTGGAGCGACCCCGAGCCTGGCGACTTCCGATGAGCACCGTGCTTCGACACGGTCCGGGTTGGGTGGCGGTCGGAGATGCGGCCGGTTTGGTCAACCCGATGAACGGGGAAGGCATTGATTACGGTCTGGAATCGGGCATTATCGCCGCCGACCTGTTCGTTCAGGACCCGTCCAACGCCCCTTTTCAATATGATCGGATTATAGGGGAGCGCTTCGACGCCTTCCTCCGAACCGGGCGGCGGTTTTCCTTGTTGATCGGCCATCCTGCCATCCTGCGCGCCGGACTGAAGCTTTCGGTCAGCACCCGGTCGATAGCCGAAATCACCCTACGGGTGATGGGGAACCTGGTCGATTCTGAAACCCCGGGCGCGGCGGGCAAGGTGTTGACGCTGGCCGATAGGGTCCTGGCACCGGCCGAACCCTTTCTACGTAGAACCCGATCCCGAACCTGATCGTCCACCCCACCTCCTACCCAACTTTTCAATGGGTGTTATTATCAGGCCACTACAGAAGGGGAGCATCATGGCAGAGATCACTTTTGATGAAGTCGGCAAAGTGTATGGGGGTGTGACCCGTGCCATCTCCGATGTGTCCATTGATGTGGGGGACGGAGAATTCGTAGTATTCGTCGGACCCTCCGGGTGCGGAAAATCCACCCTTTTGCGGATGGTGGCCGGACTTGAGGACATCACCGAAGGCGAGATCAAGATCGGTGATCGGGTGGTCAATGAGGTGGCCCCTAAAGACCGTGATATTGCCATGGTCTTCCAAAATTACGCCCTGTATCCGCATATGACGGTGCGAGACAACATGGCGTTCGGTTTGAAACTTCGCAAAACGCAGAAAGACGAGATCGAAGAGCGGGTAGCCGAGGCGGCCCGCGTACTGGAAATCACCGACTATCTGGATCGTAAGCCCAAAGCCCTCTCCGGGGGTCAGCGTCAGCGGGTGGCTATGGGGCGGGCCATCGTCCGGGAACCGGCGGCCTTCCTGATGGACGAGCCTCTTTCCAACCTGGACGCCAAACTAAGGGTCCAGATGCGGTCGGAACTGGGCATGCTGCACTCCCGTCTCAAGACAACCACCTTGTATGTGACCCACGACCAGGTTGAAGCCATGACCATGGGCGACCGGGTGGCGGTTCTGAAAGCGATCACCGGCACCGAATCCAACCTCCAGCAGATCGCAGCTCCTCGGACCCTCTATGACCACCCCATCAACCTGTTCGTAGCCGGCTTCATCGGCTCTCCGGCCATGAACTTCGTGTACGCCACGGCTTCGGCCAACGGCACCTCCACCACCCTTGATTTCGGCGGACACAGCCTGACGGTTGGCTCCGGCGACCTGCCTCAAGGGTTGGCCGAAAAGGCGGGCGACCGGATCATTATGGGGATCCGCCCGGAGGCCTTCGAGATCAGCTCGGCGGCCGGTTCCTCCAACGGGAACACCATGAACGTAAACGTTAATCTGGTCGAGCAGCTCGGATCGGAGGCCTACGTTCATTTCGAGGTGCCGTCACCTCCGGTGGTAACCGCCGACATTGAAGTCCTGTTGGCCGAAGAAGGTACCGATGCCGACTCCCTCGGCGACGAAACCAGGTTCACCGCCCGGGTGAACCCGGATCACGCCCCTCGGTCGGGCCAGTCCGCCGAGCTGGTGGTGGATACCTCCAAGCTCCACTTCTTCGACCTGGAAAACGGCGACACCATATAGGAAGAATGCGGATAAATCCCCTGACAAGACGGCACCGCCAGGGTCTATAGGGCTAGCCTCTCTTTAAGGGAAAACGCCGACAACGGCGTTTGGAAGGGAGGAGAGTAATGAATCCAACCGGCCTGGATAACTTTTTCAGGATATCCGAGCGGGGGTCTTCGGTAGCAACCGAGGTAAGGGCAGGTGTAACCACCTTCCTGGTAATGGCCTACATTCTGTTCGTCAACGCAGACGTCCTGTCGGCCACCGGCTTTGACCCGGTCGCGATAGCCGCCGGCACCGCCCTGGTAGCCGGAGTGCTCACCATAGCTATGGGGGTGCTATCCAACCACCCCTTGGCGTTGGCCGCCGGACTGGGAATCAACGCGGCGGTTGCCTTCGGACTGGTACTAACCGACGGGCTCACCAAAGAAGGTGCCATGGGCGTAATCCTGTGGGAGGGTCTGCTGGTTACCGTTCTGGTGCTCCTCGGCCTGCGGGAGGCGGTGATGGCCGCCATACCGGACAGCCTCAAATATGCCATCGGCGTGGGGATCGGCCTGTTCATCCTCTTCATCGGGCTGGTCAACGGAGGCTTCGTCCAGAGCGGAGGGGCCATAGTCGAGTTCATCTTCCCGAACTCCTATTCGGCCGGTACCACCCTGATCGGACTCTTGATCGCCTTGGTGCTGCTGGCTCGGGGAGTTAAGGGGGCGATGATCATAACCATCATCCTCACCACCGTCGTGGCGTTGATCATGGGAGTGATCGACCTACCCGATACCTTTTCCGCCAGTGTCAGCTTCTCGACCATCGGGGCGGTTGACATGGGGAATGTCTTCGCAGAGATGGGCATTCTGGCAGCCATTTTGACCATCTTCACCTTCATGTTGACCGACTTTTTCGACACGATGGGAACGGCCACCGCCATCTCCGAGCAGGCGGAGCTGACCGATGACGAGGGGAATATCCCCAAGCTTCGGGAGCTTTTGCTGGTCGACTCGCTCGGTGCCGTGTTCGGCGGTCTGTGCGGGGTGAGCTCCAATACCAGCTACATAGAAAGCTCGGCCGGGGTAGCCGAGGGCGGACGGACCGGACTGACGTCGGTTGTAACCGGGGTCTTGTTCCTGGTCGCCATCGTGCTTTCACCTCTGGCGTTGTTGGTGCCTAACCAAGCCACCGCGCCGGTGCTGATTTTGATCGGGTTCCTGATGGTCGGCCTGCTTAGGCATATCGACTTCACCGACCTGGAAGAGGGACTACCGGCGTTGCTGGCCGTGATCCTGATGCCCCTTACCTATTCCATAACCGTAGGAATCGCCGCCGGGTTCGTGGTGCATACCCTGATCAAGATCGTCAAGGGTAAGGCCGGCCAGGTCCATATTCTGATGTGGATCGTCTCGGCCGCCTGCGCGGTTTACTTCCTGCAAGACTGGATCAGCGACCTCATCTAAACGATTTTCCGGAGGGGGTGCCCTTGCGGTGCCCCCCTCCTTTCCAATAGCAGGCACGGGTAGGAAACCGTTATGGATCAACTGTCTGGCATGGATAGGTCGGAGTTGTCGGGCTTCGCCCGGAAGCTGCCGAAAACCGAACTTCACCTTCACATTGAAGGCACCCTTGAGGCCAGGATGATGTTCGATCTGGCCGAGCGCAACCAGCTGTCTCTTCCCTATCGGACCATCGAAGAAGTGGAGGCCGCCTACCGGTTCACCGACCTCCAGTCGTTCCTGGATATCTACTACCAGGCGGCGGATGTCCTGCAAACGGAAGCCGATTTCGCCGATCTGATGTCCGCCTACCTTACCCGGGTATCAGCCGAAGGAGTCCGCCACGCCGAGATTTTCTTCGACCCTCAGACCCATACCCACCGGGGGGTAGACATGGGTACGGTTATCGGAGGTTTTGTCCAGGCTCAGGAAGAAGCCGCGCCGGACATAACCTCTTCCCTGATCCTTTGCTTTCTGCGCCATCTATCGGCCGAGGACGCCATGGAAACCCTGGAGGCGGCCCGTCCCTACCTGGAGTACATCCAGGGCGTGGGGCTGGATTCGGGAGAAAAGGGCAACCCTCCCGAGAGGTTCGTGGAACCCTACCGCCAGGCGGTACAGGCCGGGCTGGTGCCGGTCGCCCACGCCGGAGAGGAAGGCCCGGCCGAATACATCTGGTCGGCTCTTGACCTGCTCGGTGCCAGGAGGATCGACCACGGGGTTAGGGCCATCGATGATCCTCGGCTGATAGAAAGGCTGGCCCGGGATAGGGTCCCCCTGACCATGTGTCCGCTGTCAAACCAGCGACTCCAGGTTTATCCCGACCTCAAACAGCACCCCCTCCGCCGCTTTATGGAAGCCGGGGTGATGGTGACGGTCAACTCCGACGATCCCGCCTACTTCGGCGGTTATGTCCTGGACAACTATCTGGCCATAGCCGAAGCCCTGGACCTGACCGGCCCGGATTTGGTTCGGCTGGCCGAAAACTCGGTGGCTGCCTCCTTTCTGCCATCGGGTCGGAAGGCGGCTCTTCTAGAGGAAATCTCCACCTACGTCCGAAGGTTCGTCCGACGATCTTGAAGACAGCCTGATTATCCCACTATCCTGGGAAGGTTAAGGCCTGCCGGCGGATTGGGTAAGGCCTCTTGGTAATCCGGCGGGTCGATTCGTCCGTTACCTCTATCAGCATCTTGAGGAGCCACCATGTCGAAGGTAAACCTACGCGCAGACACCGGCCGGAGGCCCGGTAGCCGAATTTCGGGACGGCTGCGAAGGCAGGGGATGGTGCCCGCTACCTTCTACGGGCACGGTTCGGAGGCCGTCTCGATTTCGGTGGACGCCCGTGAGCTTCAGTCTGCTTTGGCCACCGATGCCGGGTTGAACGTGGTCATCCATCTGCAAGTGGGTGACGAAACCCATACCTCACTGGCCCGCCAGCTGCAGCGTCATCCCACCCGGGGGGACATAATCCATCTGGACTTCCTCAAAATCTCGCTGACCGACGAGGTGGAAGCGGTGGTGGCCTTGGAGCTGATGGGAGATCCGGCCGGAACCCGGGAAGGCGGTGGGATCCTGGAAACCATTATGAACACCATCCGAATCAGGGCGTTGGTAACCGCCATCCCCGAATCAATTCAAATCGATATCTCCCATCTGGAAGTCGGCGACACCCTCCGGGTATCCGACCTGCCTGCGGTTGAAGGGGTGGAATATTTGGAGGACCCGGACCGGCCGATAGTCGTGATAAGCCTTCCGGCGATCGTCCAAACCGAAGAAGAGGAACCGGAGGAGGGAGAGGTTCCCGAGTCGGAAGAGGGCGCAGAAGAAGCTTCGGATACCGAATCCCGCTCCGAAGGCTGAACCAACGCCTCATTCCCCACCTGGCCTGAGGTCCGGAGGACGGGAGATGCGGCTGGTCGTGGGTTTACAAAATCCGGAAAGTGTCTACGCCGGCACCAGACACAATATTGGTGCCGAGGTGATCACCCTTCTTGAGCAGCGGTTTCAGACCAGATTAAAGCGAGGGCCACGCCGGATACGATGTCGGGTGGGTACCGCCACGATCAGGGATCGGAAGGTACTGCTTGCCCTCCCGAAGACCTCTATGAACCTGTCCGGTCCTCCCGTCCGAGGTTTGCTTGAATACCACCGGATAAAGCCGGAAGGCCTGCTGGTCATCCATGACGATATTGATCTGCCTTTTGGTCGGATGCGGTTGCGGTTCGGCCAGGGTCACGGTGGGCACAACGGGGTGCGCTCCATAGTCAACTCTCTAGGAGCTACCGACTTCTGGCGACTCAAACTTGGGTTGGGACGGCCGCCCGGGCGTATGGATCCGGCCCGGTTCGTACTAAGCCCCTTCGCCCGCCAGGAGCTAAGCGAGGTGAGGCGGTTGATCGAGGACGCGGCAGAGGTGGTGGGCTTATTCCTGACCGACCCGGAGAGGGCGACCGAACAAGCCGGACGCAGAAGACCGTTAGAAGGGGTCTAGCATCTCCGGCAGGACAATCAGAGGATGACCTACCGATGATCGGAGCAATCGACCAGGGCACCACCAGCAGCCGGTTCATGGTGTTCGATCAGGATGGGTCGGTGGTGGCCAAGGCCCAGCAGGAGTTCAAGCAGATCTATCCCCGTCCCGGCCGGGTCGAACACGATCCGATGGAGATCCTGGCCTCGGTCGAAAACGTAATCCGGCAGGCCCTGTCCTCGGTAGGCCTGGTACCACAGGACCTGGTGGCGGTGGGAATCACCAACCAGCGGGAAACGGCGGTGGTGTGGGACCGCTCAACCGGCCTTGCCCTGGCCAACGCCATTGTATGGCAGGACACCCGTACCGCTCCACTCTGTGAGGAGATCGGTGGCGAGGAGGGCATGGATCGTTTCCGCCCCCTGACCGGGCTACCGCTGGCTTCCTATTTCAGCGGACCCAAGGTCACCTGGCTGCTTGACCAGGTAGAAGGCCTGTCCGATTCGGCCTCGGCGGGTAGGGCGATAATGGGTACCGTCGACTCCTGGTTGCTCTGGCATCTAACCGGAGGGGTCAGGGGAGGAAGGCATGTCACCGACGTGTCGAACGCCTCCCGTACCTTGTTGATGGATCTGTCCACCCTCAAATGGAGCGACCCGCTGCTGGAGGCGATGCGGATTCCCCCGTCCATGACGGCCGAAATCGTACCCTCTATCGGACGGATCGGGGTAGGGACGGGAATACTGTCGGGGGTTCCCATCTCGGCCATTTTGGGCGACCAACACGCCGCCCTGTTCGGGCAGACCTGTTTCCGGCCTGGTGAAGCCAAGAACACCTACGGTACGGGTTGCTTCCTGCTGATGAACACCGGCACCGAAATTGTCCCGTCCGATCAGGGCCTGCTCACCACGATCGGTTACCAGATTGCCGGCGAGGAGCCCGTCTACGCCTTGGAGGGGTCGGTCGCCATAGGGGGAGCGGTAGTGCAATGGCTGCGTGACAACCTCAACCTGATCTCCACCGCCGCCGAAGTAGAAGCCTTGGCCGCGGCGGTGGAAGACAACGGCGACGTCTACTTTGTTCCTGCCTTCTCCGGTTTGTTCGCCCCTCATTGGCGCTCGGATGCCCGGGGGGTTATCACCGGACTGACCCGATTCACCAACCGTTCCCACCTCGCCCGGGCCGCCCTGGAGTCGGTGGCCTATCAGACCCGGGAGGTTTTGGAGGCGATGCAGACCGACTCGGGGGTAACCCTGTCCGAGCTTAGGGTGGACGGAGGTATGGTGGTCAACAACCTGCTCATGCAGTTCCAGTCCGACCTGCTCAACGTCCCGGTGGTTCGCACCAGAACGGATGAGACCACCGCGCTGGGTGCGGCCTACGGTGCCGGATTGGCCGAAGGTTTCTGGAACGACCTCGACGATCTTAAGGCCCGATGGCAGGAGGCCCATCGGTGGACACCGGCTATGAACTATACGGAGCGGGAACGTCTCTATCAGAGATGGAATCAGGCTGTGGAACGGTCGTTGGGCTGGGTAGGCGCGCCCAACTCGCCGGCAGAGGTGTAGGGTTAGGCAGACGTAGGATTTTCCAGGGAGGTAGTGCGATTTCGATCCCTGACCTGCTTGCACTCTTCCGGGTGGTCAGCGTTCCCGCCATCATCACCCTGGTGCTGGCCACCGAACACACCGACGGTCGCTACCTGTTCGGAATCGCCACGATCCTGGTGATATGCGCCGGTCTGAGCGACTTCTTCGACGGCTACATAGCCCGACGGCAGGGCATCACTACCACCTTGGGGGCCTTCTGGGATACCACCGCCGACAAGATCCTGGTAAGCGGGGTTCTGATTGCGCTGGTCTCGGTGGACCGGGCGTCCGTTTGGGTCACTTTCATCATTATGACCCGCGAGTTTGTGGTGATGGCCATACGAAGTGTGATCGCCTTCGACGGCAATCTGGTACCCGCCTCTATCGCCGGTAAGACCAAGGCCGGATTCCAGTTCTTCGCTTTGGGGTTCGCCATGATGCGCCTACCGGAACCCTGGGGTCCGCTCTACTTCGACGAGTACTGGATGTGGCTTACCGGTGCGATAACCTTCGCCTCGGGCTGGGACTACGCCGTCCGGTTCCGGGATGGGATCAGACAGGCGGGACGATCGTCGGGAGGTTCATGACAGTCTTGGTCACCGGCGGCACCGGCGTGGTGGGACGACCTGTGATTCGAATGCTGGTGGAGTCGGACAGGACGGTTCGGGGGCTGGCCCGCTCGGAAGAGTCCGCCACCCGGCTGGCCGAGTTGGGTGCCACCCCGATCATGGGAGACATTGAACGCCCCGAATCACTTCCCGATGCCATGTCGGGCTGCGAGGTGGTGTATCACATCGCCGGGCTGGTGTCGTTTTGTCCTGCCGATCCTTCCGCCCTGTATCGGGTCAACGTAGAGGGCACCCGGAACGTGGTACAAGCCGCCCGCCGGGCCGGGGTGCGAAGGGTGATCCATACCTCCTCGGTAGCTGCCTTAGGGGAAAAACCGGGTACGGTCGGAGACGAGACCACCACCCATTCCGGCCACTACACCAGTCATTACGCCCGATCCAAACACCAGGGAGAGCAGATCGCCCTGGCAGAGGCGGGCGACATGGAAGTGGTGGTGGTAAACCCGGCGTCCGTGCAGGGAGCCGGGCGGGTGGTCGGATCCGGAGGCCTGCTCCTTCAGGCGGTTAAAGGAAAGCTCCGGCTCCTGGTGGACTCTCCCATTTCGATCGTCGACGCGCAGGATTGCGCCCAAGGCCATATCGCAGCCGAGCAGCTGGGGGTGCCAGGAGAGCGCTACGTGTTGAGCGGTTTCACCATCTCCCTTCGAGAGGCCTGGCAACTTCTGGGCGAGCTGACCGGTAAGCACTATCCGGTCCGGTTCGTGCCCAAACCCCTATTGACCCTGCTCGGCCCGATCGGTGACCTGGTCGGAAGCCGAATACGGGCGTTCCCGATCTGCCGGGAAACCATCGGTCTGATGCGCTATGGGGTCCGATACGACGGTTCACGGGCAGAGCGGGAGCTGGGGTTGGAGTATCGGACCGCTCGCGAGACCTTCGCCCGGGCCTTGGATTCCTTCCGAGCGAGCGGCCTTATATAAATCCTTTCCTCTGACATCATTTTTTGGAAACACGGTACGATAATCGTTCGTGCGTGCACCCCTCTCCCCCCTCCTCAATCGTTGGCGGCGGGTTCGCCTACCCCGTCCCCCCGACCGTCTGGTGGTACCACCCGCCGCCCGAGCCCTTACCGTTGGCGGGCTGACCCGATCCGCCACCCACCCGGTGGTGGTGTTGGTCACTTCCGACCCGGAAGCCGAAGCCCTGGTTTCCGACCTGAGGTTGTTCACGGACGAAGTTCTGCTGTTCCCGTCATGGGAGACCCTCCCCTTCGAACACGTCTCCCCCAACCTGTCCACCATGGCCGCTCGGGCGGAGGTCCGTCACCGCCTGGCGGATAGCCTCCCGGGCCTGGTGGTGGTCGCATCGGTCAGGGCCGCTATCCAGAGGGTCAGCCAAAGCCCCGGCGATCCGGTGGTGGCCCGAGCGGGTACCGAAGTGGATTTCGAGGGCCTGGTCGCCCGACTCGATCGGATCGGATACACCCGTACCGATCGGGTGGAGGCGCGAGGAGACCTTGCGGTGCGGGGCGGCATACTCGACGTTTTCCCGGCCTCGGACGAAGCACCGGTTCGGCTGGACTTCTGGGGTGACCAGGTTGAAGAGATAAGGGTGTTCTCGGTGGCCTCCCAGCGATCCACCCATCAGGTGGAGGAATTGCGGGCCTATCCGGCTCGGGAGTTCCGACCTGATCCCCAGGTGCGGGAAATGGCTCGGGACCTGGCTTTGGTCCGGCCCGGGGCCGCCCAGGTATGGGACCGGTTCACCCAAGGGGCCTGGTTCGCCGGAATGGAATCCTGGCTCCCCTGGTTCACCCCTCCCCGCTGTTTTCTGGACGAGATCCCCTCCTCGGCCCTTACCGTCCTGTTTGATCCGGTCCGGATCAGGTCCCGGGCCACCGAACTGTCCGATGAGGAAAAAGACCTGGCCCAGGCCTTATCTGGGACCTGGGGAGGCGACATCTCATTGGACCAGGACCAACCCGCCCTGTTCCTGGGCCTTTCCGACTCTCTCCCCGCCCACCTCCTGGAGTGTCCACCCCTTCCCGCTTCACCCCAGGATCAAAGTATCAGGGTGGGTACCTGGGATGCCCGTCCGGGCGACCCCGAGTCGGTTGCAGCCGGTTTGAAAGGTTTAAGAGAAGGTGGAACGGACGTGATCCTGGCCATGGACGGTGCCCCGGCCGCCCAGCGGCTACGAAGCATCCTTATCGAGAACGCCTTGGACCTGGAAGTGATCGAACGGGTGGAAGGACGGCCCCGCTCCGGAATCCTGGCCCAAGGTGTCCACACCGGAGTGGTTATCCCCTCCCTGAAGCTGGCCGTGCTGGGCGAAAAGGAAATATTCGGTAGGCGGCGAGCCCATCGTCGTCCGATACCACGCCGTAGGAAGTCGGCCTCCGGTTATGAAGACCTGATGCCCGGTGATTATGTGGTGCACCACCATCATGGGATAGGATGCTTCGAAGGGCTGACCACCCGCACCATGGCAGGAGTGGAGCGGGATTATCTTCTGATCGTCTACGCCCGGGACGATCGCCTTTATGTACCCACCGACCAGATGGCGGCAGTGCGCAAATACACCGGAGGTGAGCAGCCTCGGCTCAGCCGAATGGGTGGCAGCGACTGGGAGGCTACCCGGCGTAAGGTGCGCCGTGAAGCCTCGGTGCTGGCCGATCAGGTGGTAGCGATGCATAAGGCCCGCGCCACCGCCCCGGGTCACGCCTTCTCCTCCGACACCCCCTGGCAGCAGGAAGTCGAGGCTTCCTTCCCGTTTGAGGAAACCACCGATCAGCTGGCCGCCATCCAAGACGTTAAAAAGGATATGGAAACCCCTCTCCCGATGGATCGACTCATCTTCGGGGACGTGGGGTTCGGGAAGACCGAGGTGGCTTTACGGGCCGCCTTCAAAGCGGTGTCGGACGGATATCAGGTGGCCATGCTGTGCCCCACCACTCTTCTGGTGCAACAGCATTACCAGACCTTTTCCGAGCGTTTCGCCGCCTATCCGCTGCGGGTGGAGATGCTGAGCCGGTTTCTGACCGCCGCCCAGTCCCGACGGGTGGTGGAGGGTTTGAAAAACGGACAGGTGGACATCGTGATCGGAACCCACGCCATCTTGTCCCACCGGATCAACTTCAACAAACTGGGCCTGCTGGTGGTGGACGAGGAACACCGGTTCGGTGTCAAGGCCAAGGACCGGATCAAGGCGTTGAAAACCGGGGTGGATGTGATCACCCTGACCGCTACCCCCATTCCTAGAACCCTGGAAATGGCCTTGACCGGCATCCGGGACGTGAGCCATATCCGCACCCCACCGGAAGATCGACACCCCATCCTCACCTTCGTAGGCCCCTACGATCGGCAGGTGGTTTCGGCCGGTATACGGCGGGAATTGCTCCGGGACGGGCAGGTCTTCTATATCCACAATCGGGTGCGCTCGATAGAACACACCGTGGCCCGACTTCAAGAGCTGGTGCCGGATGCCCGATTCGGTATGGCCCATGGACGAATGAACGAAGGCGATCTTGAGCAGACCATGATCGACTTCTGGGATCACCGTTATGACGTACTGGTGGCTACCACCATTATCGAATCCGGTCTGGACCTACCCCTGGTCAATACCCTGATCGTGGAGAGAGCCGACCTGTTGGGGCTTGCCCAACTTCATCAGCTTCGAGGACGGGTGGGCCGGTCGGGACGGCGAGCCTACGCCTACCTGTTCCATCCGGATCAGTCCCTCACCGAGACCGCCTTCCGCCGACTGGAGGCGATCGGAGAGCACAGCGATCTGGGGGGAGGGATCCAAATCGCCCAACGTGACCTGGAGATTCGGGGGGCCGGGTCGGTACTGGGGGAGGTGCAGTCGGGTCACATAGCGGCGGTCGGGTTTGACATGTATGTGGAATTGGTGTCGGAGGCGGTGGCTGAGCGCCTGGGAACCGAGAAGCCCGAGGCACCCCCGCCGGAGATCAGAATCGATCTAGCCGTTGATGCCCACCTTCCGGACGACTATGTGAGCGACTCCCAGGCCCGATTGGAGGCATATCGTACCTTGGCCGCCACCTTTTCGCAGGCCGAGGTTGAGGATGTGGCGGAGGAATGGCGGGATCGCTACGGCCCCCTCCCCGACGGCGCCGAAAGACTGCTCGATGTCGCCCGGCTCAGAGCCGAAGCTATCCGGGTGGGTATCAACCAGATCGTCCAGCTACGCAGCGAGATCCGCCTCGAACCGGTCAGCCTTACCAGGTCACAGGAAATCCGTCTGCAAAGGCTGGTACCTAAAGCGATCTCGGATGCCGGACGGAATCGGCTTTTCATACCGATGTCCCGTTCCTCGAACCCGCTCCCCTTCCTACTGTCCTTTCTGGTTGAGATGTGGCCACCTTCCCCAACCTAAGCGCCGGGCGGAACCTTCCCCCGCATCCGCTAAGGGTTCAAGCACCTCCAACAACAGCCTCCACCTTAAGTTTATAAAGACCCTATAACCAGGGGAAACACTAACAAGAACGCGAAAAACGACACACCTCACCCGGCTACGCCGGGCCCCAGCCCCCGCCACCGCCTCCGAAGAAGGAGCGTGGTCAGCCATGCCCGGACTGAAGCCGGGAGACTGCGGTTCGGCTGTTCGCTCCATACAAATATGTTCCCAATTGCCGGGGATCCGATCGGGGTTCCTATTCCTCTTACCCGGCCTTCGGTGCTTGGCAACCCTCTACGTATCATGACTTTCGGACAATTTCAACCCCTAATTTCGGGAACGCGAAAAAAATCCTCAAGGCGCCTGAAGCCGAGCGGTTTAGGGGTGGGTTCCGGCTTAGCTGTTACAGTCCGGTGCAGCTAATGTCTTGCTCCAGGGCCGACCTCCCTCTCCAACCGGATGACATCACCCGACCAGACCAACCGACCCGACCCCAGGGACTTCATCGGATTCGACCGGCTCCTTGACCCCGACGACCGGCTCCTTCGGGATACGGTCCGTCAATGGGTGGCCGACCGGATCATGCCGTCCATCGGCGACTGGTTCGAGCAAGGAATCCTGCCCAAGGAACTGTCTGTCGAGCTGGGTTCACTTGGTCTGCTGGGCATGCACCTCCAAGGCTACGGATGTCCGGGGGCGACGGCTGTCCAATACGGCTTGACCTGCCTGGAGCTGGAAGCGGGCGACTCGGGCCTCCGCAGCATGGTGTCGGTGCAAGGTTCGCTGGCCATGTTCCCGATCTGGAAGTACGGGTCGGAGGAGCAGCGTAAGGAGTGGCTGCCCGGCATGGCTTCGGGCGAGGTGCTGGGGTGCTTCGGCCTTACCGAGCCCGACGCGGGTTCCGATCCTGGTTCGATGCGCACCACCGCCCGGCGGGATGGGTCCGACTGGATATTGAACGGCACCAAAACCTGGATATCCAACGGCTCGATAGCCGACCTGTCCATCATCTGGGCCCGAGACGACCAGGCGGTGCGGGGTTTTATCGTCCCGACCGGAACACCCGGGTTCGCCGCCCGCGATATTTCTCGCAAGCTTTCTCTTCGAGCCTCCCATACCTCCGAGCTGACCTTGAGCGACGTCCGTCTCCCGAAGGAGGCTGTCCTGCCCGGTGTCGCCACCCTGCGCGGCCCCCTTTCCTGTCTCACCGAGGCCCGTTACGGGATCGTCTGGGGTTCGTTGGGAGCGGCCCGTTCCTGCTATGAAGCCGCCCTTGACTACGCCGCCACCAGAGAGCAGTTCGGCCGGCCCATCGGCGCTTTCCAGCTGACCCAGCGCAAGCTGGTGGAAATGATGGTGGCCATCAATCGGGGGCTGCTGCTTGCCCTCCATATCGGTCGGATGAAGGATCAGGGTCTGGCTGACCCCGGCCATGTTTCGCTCGGCAAGTTCGACAACGTTCGCATGGCCCTGGAGGTGGCCCGCGCGGCCCGTTCCGTGTTGGGTGCCAACGGGGTAACCCTTGATTATCCGGTGATCCGGCATATGAACAACCTGGAGTCCGTGATCACCTATGAGGGAACCAACGAGATCCACACCTTGATCCTGGGTCAAGCCCTCACCGGTCAATCGGCCTTCCAATAGTTTGTAACCGAACCTCCATCCGATGACCATCCTCATAGGTCTCCTCTCCCCCTTATCTATCGGCCTGGCCGATCACATCGGAACCAACCTGGGCCGCCGAGGACGTCTCCTGGCCACCGTTTCCATGATCTATACGTTTACCGGTTTGTCCGCCCTGGTTCTGGCCATCTGGTGGGGTGGGAACCCGACCTTGGGCGATCTACTACTGGGAAGCTTATCCGGGGTGTCCGGCAGCCTGGCCCTGATCCGCCTCTACCAGGGCTACACCACCAGGGGGACGGGAATCGTGGGGCCGACCACGGCGGTTACCGGGGCGATAGTTCCCATCGCGGTGGACTCGATGGTCTCCGGCCTTCCCTCGCCGGTGGTGGGGGGCGGAATGGTGCTCGGTTTGATCGGGGTGGGGTTGGTGAGCCTGCGAAACCAGAGTGGGTTAAGGGACCTGATCGCCTTGAAGCACGGGCTGATCTCAGGTGTCCTGTTCGGGATTACCGCCACGTTGCTCGGTTCCACCGGCGCAGACGCCGGAATATGGCCGGTGATACCGGGCCGGGTGGTCGCCTTCGCCACCGTGATGGCTCTGATCCTTATCCACAAAGAAGACCGCCGGCCCCACCAGGGCACAATTCCCCGAACCATGCTGGTAGGCGCATTGGCCGGGATTGGAATGGCGAGTTTCACCCTGGCGGCGCAGGTAAACCTGGCGGTGGCCGGCCTGTTCTTCCAGATGTCGTTCGGTGTTACGGTACTGTTTCAGGTGATATTCGCCGGCGAAAAAACCTCGCCCACCCAAAGGTTCGGGTTCGTGGTGGCTACGGTCGCCTTGGCGATGGTCTTTCTGGGATAGGGAACAGGTCAGCCTGGGATTCCCATTAGAATCGATCTGGTTTACGGGGGTGTAGCTCAGTCGGCAGAGCACCTGGTTTGCAACCAGGAGGTCGTCGGTTCGAATCCGATCACCTCCACCTCATTAAAGGAGCGGTAGTGCTCCAAACAACCATCCAAGCCTACGAGGGAGGTCGAGCATGCGGCGGGCCGTAATCGTCGATGCAATCAGAACACCGGTGGGCAAACGGAACGGGAAGCTACGGGAATTTCACCCGGTAGACCTGGCCGCCCTCCCTTTACGAGCCCTGACCGAGCGCAACGGGTTGGACCCGGAGCTGGTGGAAGACGTGATCATGGGTTGTGTGACCCAAACCGGAGAGCAGGGGTTCAACGTGGGCCGGAATGCGGCGCTGGCGGCCGGATTCCCCGAAGACGTAGTGGGCACCACCATTGATCGACAATGCGGTTCCGGCCAGCAGGCCTCCCATTTCGCGGCCCAGGGAGTTATGGCCGGTGCCTATGAGATAGCTATCGCCGCCGGAGTGGAATCGATGAGCCGGGTACCGATGGGGGCGAACGCCCAGCAAGGACCGGGTAGGCCGTTCGGTCCGGCCATGATGGAACGCTATGCCAACTCCTTGGTGCCGCAGGGAATATCGGCCGAAATGATCGCCGAGAAATGGCACCTGTCCAGAGACTATTTGGACCGGTTGGCCTGTGACTCCCACCGGCGGGCCTCTCAAGCCACCGAAGAGGGTCGCTTCGGCCGGGAAATCCTGCCCGTGGAGGTGGGTTGGAACGGAAGCTCTGAGGTGATGCTGCAGGACGAAGGGATCCGCCCCGCTACCACGCCCGAGGTCTTGGCGGGACTTAAACCGGCCTTCAAGCCGGACGGGGTGATAACCGCCGGCAATTCATCCCAGATATCGGACGGTGCGGCGGCGGTGCTGATCATGTCCGAGGAGAAGGCGGACCAACTCGACCTGGAACCCAAGGCCGTTTTCCGGGAGTTCGCCCTGGCGGGAGTTGATCCGGTCAGCATGCTCACCGGCCCCATTCCGGCTACCGCCCGGGTGCTGGAAAAAGCAGGTCTCGATATTGACGACATCGACCTGTTCGAGGTAAACGAGGCCTTCGCTTCGGTGATCGGAGCGTGGCTGACCGAACACGGTGGAGCAGATCCGTCCGGACTATGGGAACGTACCAACGTCAACGGCGGCGCAATTTCCATGGGTCATCCCCTGGGAGGTACGGGTGCCAAGCTGACCACCACCTTGGTACACGAGATGGAGCGCCGCTCGGCCCGCTATGGCCTACAAACCATGTGCGAGGGTGGGGGGATGGCCAACGCCATGATCATCGAAAGGGTGTCATAACCACCTCGGTTTCGGTAGTAAACAACCTTTGTCGGAGGGTGCTGAAAAAGATGGGGATACTTGGCCCGCAATATCATCTAACCGGGGTGGTCGTTTCTTGCTAGCGGGCCAACCGGACATTTTGCAGCACCCTCCGAGGGATATCGGATGACAATCTTAAGGTTTCTGATCGCGATAGGGATAGGTACGGTCATCTGGACGGCTTCGATGGCGGTGATACGGGCGGTAGCCAACCCCCCACCCGAAATCGATCCCGAAGATGTGGTAGAAACCCGCCAACGCTTCCGGTGCAGCCTGTGTGGGACCGAAGTGACTATGACCATCACCAACACCACCGCATCTAGCCCGCCTCGTCACTGCCGCGAAGAAATGGACGAAACCCCGATCGGATAATGCCGCCGCAAAATGAAGACACTCTTGACAAGGGGTAGTACTAACTTATCCACAGGCTGGGTATAAAATCGTGGAAAAATACACGCATGTAACTACAGGTTTGGCAGAGCCTTGCCAGGGGGTCTACCTGGGCGAAGGAGTGGCTACCGGGTTTCCACCGTTTGAAAGGGTTGATCTCGGTTGAGAACAGAGCGGTTTTCTTACGCCTTGCCTGATGAGGCGGTTGCGCAGACTCCGGTTGAGCCCCGTCACTCGGCCCGTCTGCTTAGGGCCAGGGACCTGACCGACCGGACGGTTCTGGATCTTCCCGACCTGTTGGGGCCCTACGACCTGGTGGTGGTCAACGAGACCAAGGTACGGGCGGCTCGTCTCCACGGTCGCCGAGAGCCCACCGGTGGACGGGTCGAGTTGTTGTTGCTGGGGCGGGTCGGGGAACGCTGGCAGGCTCTGGCACGTCCCGCCCGCCGTCTCCGGCCCGGGTCGATAATCCGGGTCGGGGAATTGACCGCCCGGATAGAAACCGTCCCGGTGGAAGGCCGAATGGAAATAACCCTCCGAACCGTCACCGGCGAAAGCGAGGAAGGCGCGGTCGAAAAAGCTATCGCCCGGTCGGGGACCGTACCTCTCCCCCCATACATCCACCGCCGGCTGGACGATCCAGGTCGTTACCAGACGGTATACGCCAACCAGGTGGGATCTGCCGCCGCCCCTACCGCCGGGCTTCATCTCACCCCTCGGGTTCTGGACAGGCTGTCCGCTAAAGGAATCGGGCTGGCCCGGGTTGAGCTCCGAATCGGTTTGGACACCTTCCGTCCGATAGCCACCACCGACATCAACGATCACCAAATGCACACAGAATGGATCAACGTGCCCGAACCCACCGTTGAACAAATCCGCCGAACCCGCCGCTCGGGAGGCCGGGTGGTCGCCATAGGCACTACAGTGGTACGAGCCCTCGAAACCGCCTGGAAGGACGGAACGGGCACCGCCTTTGAGGGTCCGACCGACCTCTATATCAAACCCGGCTACCGTTTTCGAGCCGTGGATGTACTGCTGACCAACTTTCACCTGCCGTTGTCCTCCCTGCTGGTGCTGGTGGCCGCCTTCGTGGGAGATTCCTGGAAGTACCTATACGAAACCGCCCTGGAGCGGGGATACCGGTTTCTATCCTTCGGGGACGCCATGCTCCTGGAACCGCCCCTCACGCCACCGAGGGAGTCGGAATGACCCACCCCCGCCCGGTTACCTATCAATGCCAGGCGATGGACGGTACCGCCCGCCTGGGTCTCCTCGACACCCCCCACGGGACGGTCGAAACCCCGGCCTTCATGCCGGTTGCCACCCGCTCGACGGTGAAAGGGCTGGACTCCCGTGACCTGCGAAACGTGGGCACCCAAATGGTGCTGGCCAACACCTACCATCTGATGCTTCGGCCCGGCACCGAGCCGATCCGAGCCCTGGAAGGCCTGCACGGTTTTATGAGCTGGCCGGGTCCGATCCTCACCGATTCGGGCGGATATCAGGCCTTTTCTTTGCAGGCTTCCATAACCGAAGAGGGATGCGGCCTCCGATCGGTCTACGACGGATCGCATCACTTCCTGACCCCGGAACAGGCCGTATCCGTCCAACAGGAACTGGGTTCCGACATAGCCATGGTGCTCGACGTCTGTCTCGGTCTTCCCGCCCCCCGGCAGGCGGTGGTGGAGGCGATGGAACGCACCCTGCGCTGGGCGGAGCGTTCGGTTCGGACCCATAGCCGACCGGATCAGGCCCTGTTCGGGATCGTCCAGGGAGGAGTAGAGCCCGACCTGCGCCTGGAGAGTGCTCGCCGGACCGCCGAGCTGGGAATGGACGGTTACGGAATCGGAGGCTTGTCGGTGGGAGAGGACCTAGGCCGCCGAGACGAGGCGGTTGAGGCGGCGCTGGCCGGCCTTCCCGCCGAAGCCCCCCGATATTTCATGGGCTTGGGCGACACCGAGGGTCTCCTGGCGGCCATCTCCCAGGGAGTGGACCTTTTCGACTGTGTGTGGCCCACCCGCCTGGCCCGACACGGGAAGGTCATTACGGGTCAGGGTGACTACAACATCCGTCTGGCCCGTTTCGCCCGTGATGAAAACCCGCTTGACCCGAGCTGTCCCTGTTATACCTGCCTCACCTACCCACGGGCCTATCTTCGTCACCTGGCGGCCACCCGCGAGATATCACTACCTCGACTCCTCTCCATCCATAACCTGGTCGCTACCCATCGGCTTCTGGAGCGGGCTCGGACGGCTATCGGATCAGGAACCTTTAAAGAGTTCCACCGGGAGGTTTTAGAGTCTCGCCAAACCCCGACTTCGCACCCGGAAAAGAAATGATGCTGCGATTTGGGGCTAGCATCAACCTACTCCCCTAGTTGGAAAGTTAAATACGCCGACAACAGGTATCGGCAACACCCGAACAGAAAGAGGTGGAAAAGCGTGTTCGTTCCTTACCTAGCCCAAACCGACGGCGGCCTAGGGTTTCTGTTTCCGCTGCTGATCCTCGGTGCCTTCATGTACCTTCTCATCATCCGTCCCCAGCGGAAGCGGGCCAAAAACCAGCAGGCCATGGCGTCTTCCCTGGAAGTAGGTGATGAGGTTCGAACCATCGGGGGCCTGATGGGGGTCATCGTCGGGTTGGGCGACGATTGGGTGACCTTGGGTATCGAGGAGGGTCGCATTCGGGTGTTGCGGTCGGCCGTGGCCGCCCGAATAAACGTGGACGCTACGGACTCTTCCACCGAATAAAAGGACTCAATTCAAGGTGTCACGCCGTTGGGCTACTGTCCTCTTCAGCTTGTTGATCGCCTGGGGTGGGCTGGCCGGGATCATCTATCTGGATTGGACCCCCCGACTCGGCTTGGACCTGCAGGGAGGAACCTCGGTGATTCTGGAAGGCCCGGAAGGTACCGAACCAGGGGTCATCGAGACGGCAGTCGAGGTTATGAGAAGGCGCATAGAGGATTTCGGGAGCGTCCAGGAGCCGGAAATTTCGATCACCGGCGGCACTTCGATTCTCGTCCAGCTACCGGGCGTAACCGACCAGGAACGGGCGCTGGAGGCGGTGGGACGAACCGGTCTCCTGTCCTTTCGGCCGGTGTTGGGTTGTACTACCCAATCTTTTGCCCTGACCTGCATCCCCGGTTATGCATCTCCGGTTTTTCTGGAGGCCGAAGAACAGGGCGAAGAATATGTCTTCCCCGACGGGGTGGACCCGATTACCGGACTAACCATCGAGGATGACCTGACCGCCGACCGCGCCTTCCTCCCCGAATACGACGATGACGGAAATGTCGTGGCCACCTATGAAGTCGGGTCGGCCGACCTGTCCGTCCATCATCAGGGCGTCTGCCAGGGAGGACTGAATTGTTCCCGATTGCCCACCACTCCCAGCCTCCTTACCGGTGCCGACGTGGCTTCGGCCCTGGCCTTGTTCGGACAATTCGCCGACAGCTCCTGGACCGTGCAGCTCAACATGACCGACCAGGGTGCCGACAAGTTCGCCGCCATAACCGGTCTGCTGGCCCAATACCCGGCGGGGACGCCTAATCGCCAACTGGCTATCGTGCTGGACGGAACGGTGGTTTCCGCACCCGAGATATCCACCTCGGTGGGGTTGGAGGGGATAACGGGGGGCACTGCCGTGATCACCTTAGGTGCCTCCGAGAACGTCCAGGCCGAGGCGGAGGACCTGACCACCGTGCTCAGGTACGGGTCGCTGCCGGTGGCCTTCGAGCGTTCGGCCGTTCAAAAGGTATCCGCCACCCTCGGCGAGGACTCGCTGCAGGCCGGATTGATCGCCGGGCTGGGTGGTCTGATCCTGGTGGTGCTGTTTCTGCTTATCTACTACCGGGCGCTGGGACTGATAACCCTGCTGGGCCTGAGTGTCTTCGGAAGCCTGCTGGTGATCATCTTCGGAGGTCTGGGTGCCTGGCAGGGCCTGACCCTAACCCTTTCGGGTGTGGCCGGGGTGATCGTTTCCATAGGCATCACCTCCGATTCCTATATCGTCCTTTTCGAGCGGATCAAAGAAGAAATCCGTAATGGACGGACGGTGGCGGACGCCACCAGGGAGGCCTACCGGCGGGCCTTTCGCACCATCCTCACCGCCGACTTCGTCTCGTTCATAGGGGCAGCCCTTCTATGGTTGCTGGCCATCGGTCCGGTTAAGGGCTTCGCCCAGGCCCTGGGTATCGCCACGGTTCTGGATGTGGTCGTCTTCACCGTATTCACCCGGAATGCCTCCAACATCATGGCCCGAAGCCGGCTGGGCGATGGAGGAAGGTTCAGCATTCGGGGAGCCACCGGAAGAGAAGAGGCAGATAGGAGTGGCCCATGAGCACCCTTTTAGGTCGTCTCTACCGGGGCGAAACCTCGGTGGGCTTCGTCGGCTGGTCTCGTAGATGGTTCATTGTTTCGGGTGTGGCCCTGGTCATCTGTCTGCTCAGTCTGGGGGTCAGAGGTCTTAACCTCAGCCTGGACTTCACCGGCGGCACCTCCATCAGCCTTCCCAATCCCGCCCAGGCCGAGATAACCGAGATTCGCTCCGCCATGGGGTCGGAGGGAGCGGATGCCCGTATCCAGCTGGTGGGTGAGGATGCTTCGGTACTGATCCAAACCGAAGCCGTCGATCTGGACACCGAACGCCGCATGGTGCTTGCCCTGGTGGAGGTGACCGGCACCGAAATCGAACTTACCGATGTCCAGTCGGTGGGACCGACATTCGGACGACAGATAGCCGGTCGGGCCATCCAGGCGCTGCTGGTTTTCCTGGGTGTGGTAGTGGTTTTCATCAGCATCCGATTCGAATGGAAGATGGCCATCGGTGCCATCGCCGCCCTGGTACATGATCTGATCCTGACCGCCGGGGCCTATTCGCTGCTGGGTTTCCCGGTTACCCCGGCGACGGTGGTGGCCGTGCTTACCATCCTCGGATATTCGCTCTACGACACGGTGGTGGTCTATGACAAGATCAAGGAGAACGTAGAGTCGGATCGAGAGCGGCGCACCTACACCGACCTGGTGGACCGCTCCATGAACCAGGTGCTGATGCGATCGATCAATACCTCTTTGACCAGCCTTTTCCCGGTCGGCTCGCTCCTTTTCGTCGGATCTCTGCTGTTGGGTGCCGGAACCCTGCGTGACTTCGCCCTAGCCCTATTCGTCGGGATCGGTGCCGGGACCTATTCGTCGATCTTCATCGCCGCCCCACTACTGGCCCGGTGGAAGGAAAGGGAGGACGAGTGGGCTCGCCGCCGCTATCGCTCCGATCGTAAAGTCGGTAGAACCACCTCCACCGCCCCTCGGCTCAGCTCCCGTGGGCAGGCCGCCCGCCGCCGACCCAAATGACCTACCTCGCCGACGAACTCTCAACCCACGTCTCGGTAGAATGAACCGACTATGGATCTCGAAAACCTAAGGGCGCTGGTACGGGACGTCGAGGGGTTCCCCATCCCCGAGGTCACCTTCAAGGACATCACCCCGCTGCTGGCCGATCTCCGGGCCCTTGAATATACGGTGGAGATGCTGGCGACCCCCTATGAGAATGCCGGCATCACCAAAGTGGCCGGCATCGAAGCCCGAGGGTTTGTGTTGGCCCCGGCGGTGGCTTTGGCTCTCGGTGCCGGTTTCGTACCTTTACGCAAGCCGGGCAAGCTGCCCTATCAAACCCGCCGAGAGGAATACCAGCTCGAATACGGGGTGGACGGGCTGGAAATCCATGTCGATGCGGTCGGGCCGGATGATCGGGTTCTGCTGGTCGACGACGTGATAGCCACCGGCGGCACCGCTCGGGCCGGAATCGACCTGATCAGAGGTTTGGGGGCCGATTTGGTCGGCATGGTCGTGCTGATCGAGCTGGGGTTTCTAGGCGGAAGGGAAAAGTTGGACGGCGAGGTGGTGCTGCGCTCGATCCTGATGTATGGCGGCTGACCAATGACCGATCTAGCCGTTGTCAGAGGTCGCCATGACGCCGCCCAGGCCGAATTGGAGCCGATTCTCGCCGCCCTGCGAAGCCATTTTCCTAAAGCCGACGACGACATTGTAGTCCAAGCCTATGACCTGGCCCATAGCTATCATGCCGGCCAGTTTCGGCTCACCGGCGACCCCTTTATAACCCACCCTCTGGCGGTGGCCCTGATCTTGGCCGAATACGGCCTGGACGCCGAGACGATCGCCGCCGGTCTACTTCACGACACGGTGGAAGACACCGACCTCACCCTCGCCGAGGTGGAGAGTATGTTCGGGAAAAACGTGGCCCGGATTACCGACGGGGTTACCAAGCTGGACGGGATCGCCTTCGACCTGACCCGGGAAGAAGCCCAGGCCGAGACCATCCGCAAGATGGTGGTGTCCATGGCCCAGGACGTTCGGGTACTGATAATCAAGCTGGCCGACCGTCTCCATAATCTGCGGACCATCTACCCGTTACCGGCGGAAAAACAGCAGTCCAAGGCGCGGGAAAGCCTGGAGATATACGCCCCGCTCGCTCATCGTCTGGGCTTTCAGGAAGTCAAGCACGAGATGGAGAACCTCTGCTTTCGGATACTTTATCCAGGCCGCTACCGGGAAATAGAGGAACTTATCCGGCTGCGTGCGCCGGAACGGGAGGCGGTTATCAGCCAGGTCATGTCCGAGGCCCGGGAGATGCTGGCCGAGGTCGGTATCGAAGCGGTTATGAAAGGCCGTCCCAAGCACCATTACTCCATCTACCGCAAGATGGTCGATAGCAGGCTGTCTTTCGAGGACATCCACGACCTGATCGGAATCCGGGTTCTGGTTGAATTGGTCAAAGACTGTTACGGGGCTCTGGGTCTGGTCCATTCCCGATGGACCCCCGTTCAGGGCCGGTTCAAGGATTACATCGCCCTCCCCAAGTTCAACCTCTACCAGAGCCTTCACACCACCGTGATCGGACCGGACGGCAAGCCCCTGGAAGTTCAGATCCGAACCCACGAGATGGACGATCGGGCCGAGTTCGGGATAGCCGCCCATTGGCGCTACAAAGAGGGTGAGGACGGTGTTGATCTGGGGTGGATGGCGGACTTGCGCAACCTACCTGTCGACTACTCCGACCCGACCGAATTCCTGGCCAACCTCAAACTTGATTTATACGAGGA
The DNA here is from genome assembly GCA_009841075.1 of Acidimicrobiia bacterium. Taxonomy (GTDB): domain Bacteria; phylum Actinomycetota; class Acidimicrobiia; order Spongiisociales; family Spongiisociaceae; genus Spongiisocius. The sequence goes on from VXMP01000038.1 coordinate 26,283, forward strand.
TCTGGTGTTCGTTCTCACCCCACAGGGTGAGGTCAAAACCCTGCCCCGGGGTGCCACACCGGTGGACTTCGCCTACTCCATCCATACCGAGGTGGGCCATCGCTGCACGGGTGCCAAGGTGAACGGACGTCTGGTCACCCTGGCCACCGAACTCCGGTCGGGCGACATTGTGGAGATCATCACCACCAAATCGGAAGATTCCGGGCCTACCCGAGACTGGCTGGGGTTTGTCCACACCTCCCGAGCCCGGTCCAAGATCAAGCAATGGTTCTCCCGGGCCAGGCGGCAGGAGTCCTTGCAGTCCGGTCGGGAAGCGGTGAAGGACCTGATCCGGCGGGATCGGGTGCATATCGTCAAAAACCAGCAGGAAAAGATCCTCCACGAGGTAGCCATCGCCCTGGGTTACCGGGACATCGAAACCATGTTTATCGCGGTGGGAGACGGTGCCCTGGCCGCCCAAACCGTCATCGGTCGGATCAAAAAGGTGCTGGCCGTTCCGGTAGTGGGAGAGGATCTGGGTACTCTCGATCCGATCCGACGACGGACCGACCGCCCCGCCGGAGAGGGCGTGATCGTGGAGGGCTTCGACGATGTGTGGGTGAGAATAGCCAGATGTTGCAGCCCGGTTCCCGGCGACGACCTGGTGGGGTTTGTCACGGTGGGCCGGGGAGTTTCTATCCACCGCACCTCCTGCAGCAACGTGGTGCGCCTGAAAGACCAGGAAGAACGGATGATCGAAGCTAGCTGGGCGCCGGGTCAGCTCACCAGCGTCAGCGCCTGGATTCAGGTGGAGGCACTCGACCGGCCCAACCTGCTTCGGGATATCACTTCCATCATTTCGGACGCCGAGGCCAACATCGTGGGGGCATCCTCCCGAACCGACCGCGACCGGGTGGCGGTGCTTAGATATGAGGTGGAGCTGTCCGATCTAAGCCAACTCGACCGGTTGCTGGCCGGGGTGCGGCGGGTGGCCGGGGTGTACGACGCCTTCCGTCTGAGGCCCGGATGAAGCGGTCGGGACGGTAATACGTCCCCCTCTTCGGCGTTCTCTAACCTGTAACCCATAATGTTTCTCCGCCGCCTTGAATTGTGGCCGGCCGCCACCAACACCTACCTGGTCGCCCCCGGCCCCGGTGGTCCGGCCGTGTTGGTTGATGCCCCACCGGATTGCCTTGACCCGATAAGGGAGGTGCTTGCCGAGCATGACCTTATCCCGGTAGCGCTGCTGGTCACGCACGGGCATGTGGATCATGTCGGGGGAGCGGGGCACCTGACCGCCCACACCGGAGTAACCGCCTACATCCACCCCGAGGACGACTTCCTCACCAGGAATCCGACCGATCAGCTCCTAACCTTGATGGGAATGGTTCCCCCAGGGGATTTCAGTCCTCCCCACCATTATCGGGAACTTTCCGATGGTTTATCCCTCGACCTGGCCGGCCTCCGATTCGAGGTACTGGCCACCCCGGGCCACACCCCCGGCCACTGTTGCTTTCTTCTCGCAGATGAAGGGGTACTCTTTTCAGGCGACCAACTATTCGCCGGATCGATTGGTCGGACCGATCTGCCCGGCGGCGACTACCCCACCCTGATGGAGAGCATGAAAACCAAGGTTCTACCCCTCGACGACCAGGTCGAAGTGATGCCGGGCCATGGTTCGGCAACCACGATCGGCCGAGAGCGACGCTCTAACCCGTTTTTGATTGGCGAGGGAATATGAGTTTCCGAGGTCCTAAGGGGACCGATGACATTCTGCCGCCGGAATCCCGTCGGTGGCGGGAGCTGCTTCGCTCCTGGGATCTACTCTCCGAACAGTACGGTTACGCCTATGTAGCCACCCCCCTATTCGAGTCCACCGACCTGTTCGCCCGAGGGGTGGGCGAAGCCACCGAAGTGGTCGAAAAGCAGATGTACAGCTTCGAGGACAAGGCCGGGAGAAACCTGACCCTCCGTCCAGAGATCACCGCCGGGGTGTTACGGGCCTACATCCAGGCGGGTCTGTCCGGCGAGTTCAAGGGTTCCTATTCGGGGCCGTGTTTCAGATATGAGCGTCCCCAGGAGGGCCGCCGCCGCCAGTTCTGGCAGCTGGGCGTGGAGTACCTGGGGGCAAACCACTCCGAAGCCGATCTGGAGGTCATAGAGCTGGGCTACCGATATCTGCTCGACTGCGGACTCGGTGAGGTGGTGGTGCACGTCAACTCGATCGGGGATGCCTCTGATCGGGAGGCCTATCATTCCCGCCTGGCGGACTGGCTCAACGAGCGCCGCCATTTACTATCGGATCAAGCCCAACGGCGGATCCGCTCCAACCCGCTGCGGGTGCTGGACTCCAAAGCCGACCAGGAGGTGGTGTCGGAAGCCCCCAAACCGGTTGATTATCTGGGCAAAGACGGCCTTGAGCATTACGAACAGCTGCTGGCGGGCCTGACGGAACGAGGCATTGCCTATCGACAGGCACCACGGCTGGTACGCGGCCTGGACTACTACACCCGCACCGTTTTCGAGTACATCCCGCCCGGTTATACCGCCGCCCAGAACGCGGTCGGTGGCGGGGGACGATACGACGGCCTTTCCCGGTTGCTGGACGGTCCGGAGCTGCCCGGGGTGGGCTTGGCACTAGGGCTGGATCGGATCATATCGGCGGCCGGTTCCAGCCCACCGGCCCGCGCCCTGGACGTGTTCCTGGTGGTGGCCGACCAGAACCGCCGTAGCCTGGCCCACGCCTTCGCCCGTCGCCTCCGGTCGGCCGGGGTTCGGTGTGACCTGGTGGCCGGTTACCGGTCGGTTAGAGCCCAGTTCAAGGCGGCCGACCGGCGTGACGCGGCGGCGGCGGTGGTGATCGGTGACGAATGGGATGACGGGATGGTGACAATCAAGGATCTCAGCTCGGGATACGAACAGGTAATACCGGCGGGCGAGGTGGCGATGTGGGTGGTTGACGGCGGAGCCGTACCAAGATGAGCGCCTATCGTTCCCACTTCATCGACCGGCTGGGCGAGGATGAGCTAGGGCAGAACCTGAAGGTGGCCGGCTGGGTGGGGAGGATACGGGATCTGGGCGGCATCACCTTCATCGACCTGCGGGACGGAAGAGGAACCGTGCAGGTGGTGGTGGACCCGGCCCGGGTGTCGGGGGCGTCGGATCTTCGTATGGAATATTGCGTGTCGGTCGAGGGCGTTCTACGTCTTCGACCCGAAGGTACCGAAAATCCCGACCTCGCTACCGGTTCCTACGAGGTGGAAGCCCAATCCTTGCAGGTGCTGAGCCGCGCCGCTCCCCTTCCGTTTATGATCGACGACCGCTCCCACTCCGAGGAACAGGTCCGGCTCAGGCATCGCTATCTGGACCTGCGCCGGCCTCGCATGGCCGCCAACCTCAGGGCCCGCTCGAAAGGTATCAGCGCCATCAGAAGGACCCTCGACCAACTCGGTTTTCTTGACGTGGAGACCCCTACCCTGGTCAACTCCACGCCGGAAGGGGCACGGGATTTTCTGGTCCCCAGCCGGTTACAACCCGGCCATTTCTACGCCCTCCCCCAGAGCCCGCAGCTATTCAAGCAGCTGCTGATGGTGGCCGGGGTGGAACGCTACTACCAGATAGCCCGTTGCTATCGCGACGAGGACACCCGGGCCGACCGTCAGGTCGAGTTCACCCAGCTCGACCTGGAAGGGTCCTTCTGGGAGCGCGAGGACGTGTTCTCCACGATCGAACAGGTAATGGCCGCGGTGGTAAGAGACCTGCGTGGTACAGAACTCCCCCTCCCCCTTCCGAGGATCACCTACCAGGAGTCCTTGGCCCGATATGGCACCGACAAACCCGACCTTCGTTTCGGAATGGAGATCGCCGACCTGTCCGGGGCTTTTGCGGAAACCGGCTTTCGAGGGTTTGCCGGGGTGTTGGAATCCGGCGGGGCGGTAAGGGGTATCAACATCGGAAACCGAAACTTTTCCAGAGCACGTCTGGACGGTCTGGTCGAACAGACCAAACAGCTCGGTGCGGCCGGGCTGGTCTGGGTGGTGGTCAAAGAATCAGCCGGATGGAGGTCTCCGGTCGCCAAGTTCCTCCAATCCTCCGAAATAGCGCAGGTTAACCATCGGCTGGGAGCGCAATCCGGTGATGTCCTGCTGCTGGTGGCCGACCAAGCCACCCTGGCATCGGCTGTACTAGGTGCTTTCCGTCTTGAACTCGGCCGCCCCGACCGCCACGACGAAATCCGGTTTGTTTGGGTGGTCGACTTTCCGGTATTTGAAACCACCGACCAAGGCGATTTGGTCCCGTCGCATCATCCCTTTACGGCACCTGTTTCGGTGCAGGAGATGCGACACACCCCCGAAAAGGCGGTCGCCCAAGCCTACGACCTGGTTCTGAACGGATCCGAGTTGGGTTCGGGTTCGGTACGGATCCACGATCCCGAAACCCAACGGACGGTTTTCGAGATCCTGGGCATCTCCGACGAGGAAGCCCAATCCCGATTCGGGTGGTTCCTCGAAGCCCTCGGTTACGGCACCCCCCCTCATGCCGGTTTCGCGGTAGGGATCGACCGGCTGGTCGCCATCCTGCAGAACGAGACCAGTATCCGAGAAGTCATACCCTTCCCTAAAACCCAGGCCGGGAGCGATCCGATGACCACCGCTCCTACCCGGGTAGCCGATATCCAGCTGGAGGAACTAGGCCTGGATATCAACGCCGAGACCAAGGCGGCCTTGTCTCAGGACGATGACCCCGATTCTTCCCATCCTAAATCTGAATAAAGGATGACCCAATCGCCCGACCTGTTCGCCTCCGAGCTTGAAAAGAGGGTGGGGAGGGCCGCCCCGTTGGCCGACCGGATGCGTCCGGCCTCTCTCGACCAGGTGGTAGGCCAGCCCGACCTGCTGGAACCCGGGGCCGCATTCCGCACCATGGTGGAGTCGGGACGACTGCTGTCGGTGCTGTTGTTCGGGCCGCCCGGAACCGGAAAGACCACCTTGGCCAGGCTTGTCGCCTCCGAAACCGAAGCCTCCTTCGCAGCCTTGACCGCCTCGGTCCACGGGGTCAAAGACGTCCGAAACGTCCTGGCCCGGGCGGAGCGTGCCCTAGGCGAAAACGGGACCCGAACGGTGCTGTTCCTCGACGAGATCCACCGTTTCAACAAAGCCCAACAGGACGCCCTGCTACCTGGTGTGGAAAACGGCACGGTAATCCTGGTCGGCGCCACCACCGAAAACCCCTTCTTCGAGGTCAATTCCCCGCTGATCAGCCGCTGCACCCTGTTCCGTCTGGTCCCGCTGGCTACCTCCGATGTCATCGAGCTGCTCGGTCGGGCGCTGACCGATACCTCCCGTGGCTTAGGGGAGCTGGGTTTGACCATTGATGATTCCGCCGCACAAGCCCTGGCGGAACGGTCCGGAGGTGACGCCCGCCTGGCTCTGAACGTGCTGGAGCTGGCGGCGGTGGTAGCCGACGGATCAGGTCGGCAGGTGATCGGCTATAGCGATGTCGAGGAGGCGTTGCAGAGGCGGATCATCCGCTACGACAAAAAGGGCGATCAGCATTACGACGTGATCTCCGCCTTTATCAAGTCGATGAGGGGCTCCGACCCGGATGCCGCCCTCTATTGGTTACACACCATGTTGATGGCCGGGGAGGACCCCGAGTTTGTGGCCAGGAGGATGGTGATCTTCGCTTCCGAAGACGTCGGAATGGCCGACCCGGACGCCTTGGTACAGGCGGTGGCCGCCTCCCATGCCTTGGCGATGGTCGGACTGCCCGAAGCGGCCTACAACCTATCGCAGGCGGCCGTCTATCTGGCGACCGCCCCCAAGTCCGACTCGTTGAAGCGGTCGATGGGCACCACCCGTCAGGCGGTTGAGGATACGCCCGGTGCCACCGTACCGGCCCATCTACGCTCAACCGGAGGGCGAATGGTCACCGCCCGGGTGGACGGGAGACCAGCCGACTATCTTGATCCTCACACCGGCCCCGACCACCTCATTCCCCAACAGTATCTTCCGGACCAGATGGAAGGAAGGGTTCTCTACCGCCCTACCCGTCAAGGCCGGGAAGAGGCGATCCGTTCCCGGCTGGAAGAATGGGACCGTCACCTGGGCCGCCCGCCCCGCCACCCATAGGGATTTATTAGCGTTCTGGAAATTAGGGGTTGACCTTTTCGAAAAGTCATGATACGTAGGGGGTTGCCAAGCACCGAAGGCCGGGTTAGAGGTAGGTATCCCGATCGGATCCCCGGCATCTCAGGGAACATAATCGTATGGAGCGAAAGCCAAACAGTAGTCTCCCGGCTTCAGTCCGGGCATGGCTCACCACGCTCCTTCTTCGGCGGCGGTGGCGGGGGCTGGGGCCCGGCGTAGCCGGGTGAGATGGGTGAATTTTGCAACCCCCGTAAGCATCTCCCCTGGTTATAGCAACTTTTGCCAAGCTTTGAGGCGAGGAGGTTTGGTGGTGGTTCTGTGAGAATAAAGCCCAAGACCTTACTGAACGCACCCTCAACCTTTAAGGATTAGGGCCTACTGGTGCGGCGAGCTCCTAAATTGGTCAGAGGCAGGGAAAGGCTAACCTGAATCGGATGCAGGCCCAGGCTATCAGAGACGCCTTTACCGACTTCTTCGCCGAGCGCGGACACGTTGTTCGTCCGTCTGCCTCGTTGATTCCTACCGACCCCACCCTGCTGGTGACCAACGCCGGCATGGTTCCCTTCAAGCCCTATTTTCTCCGTGAGGAAGAGCCTCCCTGGCCGAGGGCGGTAAGCATCCAGAAATGCGTCAGAACAATCGACATCGACCTGATCGGAACCACCGCCCGCCACCTGACCATGTTCGAGATGCTCGGGAACTTTTCCTTTGGCGACTACTTCAAAGAGTTGGCCATTCGCTATGCCTTCGACTTCGTAACCGGCCCGCTCGGCCTCGACCCCGACCGCCTTTGGTACACGGTTTACAAGACCGACGACGAGGCCGAGGAAATCTGGATCGATTCGATCGGTGTTCCTCCGCATCGGATTCAGCGGGGAGACAAAGACAACTTCTGGCAGATGGGGGTACCCGGCCCGTGCGGTCCGTGCTCGGAGATCTTCATAGACCGTGGCTCTGAATACGGCCCGGACGGCGGGCCGATCGGTGGAGGAGAAGACCGGTTTGTAGAGCTTTGGAATCTGGTCTTCATGCAGAACATCCAGGACGAGCCCTATAACGTCATAGGTGACATTCCGGTCAAAGGAATCGACACCGGCACCGGGCTGGAGCGGCTGGCCATGATCCTCCAAGGGGTGGACACCCTTTTCGAGGCGGATTGCGTGCACGATGTTTTGCTGGCCGCCTCCGCCGAACTTGGTCAACCCTACGGCGAGAACGATCAGGCGGATGTCACCCTGCGGCTCCTCGCAGACCACGCCCGGGCTTCCACTTTTCTGATCGGTGACCGGGCGTTGCCCGGCAACGAAGGGCGGGGCTATGTGGTCAGGCGTCTGATCCGACGGGCGGTCCGCCACGCCTGGCAGCTGGGAAGCGAATCCCTGATCATGCCCAAGCTGGCCGAGGTCACCGCCGAAATCATGGAGGAGGCCTACCCGGAAATCGGCGACAACCTCGACTTCATCCGCCATGTTTTCGAGCGGGAGGAGTCCCAGTTTCGCCGTACCCTGGCCACCGGTACCCAGATGCTGGACGAAGCCCTGGACGCTTCCGAACCGGGGATGGTTGTTTCCGGGTCGCTGGCCTTCAAGCTGCACGATACCTACGGATTCCCCATCGACCTCACCCGCGAAATTGTGGCCGAACAAGACCGTGAAGTGGATCTGGGCGGATTCGAATCCGAAATGGCCGACCAGCGAGCCCGAGCCAAGGCGGCCTGGAAAGGCGGGGCGGAGGCCGTCCGAGCCGACTCCTATAAACGCATTCTCGACACCATCGGCCCCACCGAATTCCTCGGTTATGTCCAAGAAGACTCGCCTGCCTTGATCCTGGCCGTCCTGCGGGATGGGCAACCGGTCGAGCTGGCCGAGACGGGTCAGGAGGTAGAGGTTTTCCTGGATAAGTCGCCTTTCTACGCCGAAGCGGGAGGGCAGGTCGGGGATGTCGGGCTGATCGAGTCGTCTACCGGACGGATCCAGGTAGACGATACCCAGGCGACGGTGGCTGATCTGCACGGACATCGAGGCCGGGTCATAAAGGGTTTCGTCCAAACCGGCCAGGAGGTGTCCGCCCGGATCGACAGCCCCCGCCGGGATCGGATCCGCAAATCCCATACCGGAACCCATCTGCTCCATTGGGCCCTGCGTGAGGTGATCGGAGACCATGCCAACCAGGCCGGTTCTTTGGTGCAGGACGGTCGTTTCCGGTTCGATTTCAGCCACTATGCGGCCCTGTCCAACGAAGAGATCGGCGACGTGGAGCACCTGGTCAACCGCAAGGTGGTGGACAACCACCGGGTGGGCCTGTTGGTCACCTCCAAGGACGAAGCCCGGGCGATGGGGGCGCTGGCCTTCTTCGGAGACAAGTACGGCGAGCAGGTTCGGGTGGTCTCGGTGGGTGATTTCTCGGTGGAGTTCTGCGGCGGCACCCATGTGGGCAGCTCCGCCGAGGTCGGGCCGTTGTTGGTTACCTCCGAATCGTCCATCGGGTCGAATATCCGCCGGGTGGAGGCTTTGACCGGCATGTCCGCCTACTACTACGCCAAGCAGGCCCGGGATAGCCTCACCGATGTGGGTCGTTTCCTGGGTTTGTCGATGGCGGAAGTGCCGACCGGTGTCCGCCGTCTGGCCGAACGGGCCGACTCCCTTCAGTCACAGTTGGAACAGCACCAACAAAAAGAACGGTCCGGTCGGGCCGCCGAGCTGGCCGCCTCCGCCCGAAGCATCGGCGATTCCTCTTATCTGGTGGCCGAGCTGGAGGATCACACGCCGGCCGACCTACGGGAGGTTGGTACCGGCGTCCGCAGCCGACTGGGCTCCTCTATTGTGATCCTCGGCAGCCGGGTGGGCGGCAAAGGCGGGTTGGTCGGTCTAGTGACCAAAGACCTGATCGACCAGGGTATTTCGGCGGCCGACCTGGTACTCCCCGGTGCCAAGCTACTGGGAGGCGGAGGAAGTCGGGATCCGGAGCTGGCCCAGGCGGGTGGACCGCGGGGAGAGAAGATAGAAGAAGCCCTGGATGCGATCCGGGAGGCGGTGGAGCGTTGCCTGACCACCTGACGGACGCCCCCTCACCTGGGAGGGGCCGGATCATGGGTATCGATTACGGACACCGTCGGGTGGGTGTGGCGTTGTCAGACGGCCTGGGGTTGGCAGCCCATCCCCACGAGGTGATCGAGACCGGTCCGAAACTTTTCTCCCGCCTGGAGGACCTGATCCGCTCGGAGCAGGTAACCCGGGTGGTGATAGGCCTACCGATTTCTCTGGATGGAACCGAACAGGCGGCGGCCCGCCGAGCCCGTCGGTTCGCCGAACAGATCCGTAGACGTTGGGAGGGTCTGGAGGTGCTCCTCTACGACGAAAAGCTCACCACCCGGATCGCCGACGATACGCTACTGGCTTCCGGTCTGTCCCGCCGGAAGCGACGTCACCGGGTTGACAAGGTAGCCGCCGCTGTGATGCTCCAAGGCTATCTGGACCACCAATCCCGGGTTTCGGCCGGATGAGCCTCTTCCAGGATCCCGATCCCCCTCCCGAAGAAAGCTGGTGGGTGCGGGCCCGGGGGACCTTGACCGGGCTGGGAGCGGGCGCGGTGGTGTTGTACGTTTTGGTCACCGGTGGGTCCGGTCTGGGTAACTGGGTCAACAGCTTGGACGGCCTGGGCAGCGCAAACGAACCCATCGAGGTTGAAGCCGGTATCACTCGGCTGGTCGTGATACCGCCCGGCTCCAGCGCCCGTACCATCGCCGGAATCCTCACCCGTGAAGGCGTAGTTTCTTCGGCGGTCGAGTTCGAAGCCCGGGTCAGAACCAAGGAGGCGGGCGAACTTCTTAAGGCCGGTACCTACGAGCTGGTTACCGGAACAGACCCGGACGAGATAGTCGATCTTCTCATAGCCGGCCCCACCTTGAATGTATTCCGGGTGACGGTCATCGAAGGTCTCCGGCTGGAAGAGATTTTGGAGGTACTGGCCGGGGCGTCCGGTTCCTATTCGAAGGAAGACTTTTCCCAGGCCCTGACCGGAGGTGAGGTTGAGTCTTCCTATCTGCCGGAACGGTTCGAAGGTAGCGAAGTGCCTACCGAGGCCTGGGAGGGGCTGTTGTTTCCGGCCACCTACGAGTTCTTCAACGATGCCCCTCCGGCCGAAATCCTGCAACGCATGTCCACCGAAATGGAAGACCGACTGTCACGATACGACTGGGTGCCGGTAACCGAGCGGGGCTACTCGGTTTATCAAGGACTGGTTATGGCCTCTTTAATCGAGGCGGAGGCGGCCGTGGACGAAGACCGGCCTCTTATTGCGGGGGTGATAAACAACCGTTTGGAGATAGGCATGCCCTTGCAGATCGACGCCACCGTCCTGTATGCCTTGGGAGATCGAGGGCGGTCCCCTACGCTCGACGATCTCGAATACGACTCCCCCTACAACACCTACCAGGTGGGCGGCCTCCCTCCCACCCCGATCGGGGCACCGGGTGCCAAATCTATCGAAGCGGTGTTGGACCCTTCGATCCATGAATATCTTTTCTACGTCCTCACCTCGGAGGACGGCTCACATTCCTTCTTCCGCGAATATGAGGATTTCCTGGAGGCCAAAAACCAGGCCGAAGACCTGTTCCAGGACGGATAACCCGTGGCGAGATTCTGGCGTTTGGCGGTTCTGGGCGATCCGGTTGCACATTCCCTTTCCCCGGTTATCCAAACCGCCGCCCTCAAATATGCCGGGCTGGACGGAACCTATGAACGCCGTCGGGTAGACCAGGCCGGGATGGAACTGGCGGTGGCGGACCTTCGAACCGGTCTTCTCGGCGGTGCCAACGTGACCATGCCCCATAAGGCGTTGGCCGCTCGGTTGGCCGACCAAAGCACGGAGGCGGTAACGCGTTCGGGCGGTGCCAACACCCTATGGATGGAGAAAGGTCGGCTCCAAGCCCACTCCACCGATCCCGACGGGGTGCGGTTCGCCTGGCACCAGGCCCGGCTTCCGGTGGATGCTCCGGTGTTGCTGTTGGGAGCAGGCTCGGCCGCCGCCGCCGCCCTTTTGGGGATAGAAGGGCAGGAGGTATGGGTCAGCGCGCGCCGTACCGAAGCTGCCCACGATTTGATCGCTCGGGTGGGTGCCGAAGCATCGGTTCTGCCCTGGGGTGCCCCTTTGGAGGGTGCCGTGCTGGTTAACGCCACCCCGGTCGGGATGCGAGGCGAATCCCTACCATCCGTCCTCCTGCAGGAAGCTAGGGGTTTGTTGGAGCTGGCATATGGACACGGGGACACCCCGGCGGAACAGGAGCTCACGTACCGCAACCTGCCGGTGGCTTCGGGAGAGTTGATGTTGGTGGGCCAGGGTGCCGCCTCCTTCGCTATTTGGACCGGTGTGGAGGTGCCGCCTTCGGTGATGCTGGAGGCGCTGGAAGGCCATAAGAGCGAATAGGTGGTGTTCACCTTCTTGGTCGTGTGGTTGTCCGGTCTGGTGGTGGGCCGGTTTTTGATGGTTCCCATCCGAGCCGAGCTGGAAAGCCGACCTCTTCGAGGGGTTTGGGGTGCTCGCCCTTTATGCGATTGCCCGGCCCGGCGGACGGACCTTCTTCCGCTCCTGTTCCAGGGATGGTCGAGGGCCTTGGGCTGCGACACCTGTCCCGAACCGAGTCGATTGGGCCGTCCTGTCTATATCCTGGTGGAGCTGATCACGGCGTTTGCCTGGGCCGCGACAGCCTGGTTGTTGGAGGGACAATGGGTTTTGGTCGCCTACCTTTGGCTGGTGTCCTTAACGGTGGTTCTGGGCACGGTGGACCTTTTTTCCTATCGTCTTCCCAACCGCATCCTGATTCCTGGCACGGCGCTGGGGATGGTTCTGCTGGCCGGCGGGGCCGGTTTGGATGGCCGACCGACAGACCTGGTCGGGGCGATAGCCACCGGACTCGGCTACTTCCTCGCCTGGTTGATACCGGCCCTGCTAACCGGTGGAGGGATCGGAATGGGAGACGTGAAACTGGCGTTTCTGCTGGGCTTATTCGCCGGCTACCAAGGCTGGAGAACCGTGATAACAGCTGCGTTCGGAGCCTTACTTCTGGCAGGAGGAGTGGCGCTGGTTTTGATGGCTCTCCGCCGGATCACCCGCCGCGATCACCTACCTTTCGGCCCGTTCATGGTGGCTGGCACCTGGTTGGCGATAGCAATGACCCTGGCCGAAGGCTTACCCTGATTCCCGACCGACGAGCGGCCTGTTCCAGGGTTCGGGTGAGAGGAAGGGCGATCCGGGTCTCGCCGCCTTCCGCCGGATCCACGGTGGATTCGGGTTAGGGAGCGTTTCCTGCGGCCGGGGTCTAACCTGACATCTCTGTATGAGCCTTTTATTCGATCTCACCCGACTGATGGAATCCGGCTTCGAGGCCGCCGGTATCGACCCGGCGTTCGGGGCGGTCTCGGTTTCGGATCGACCCGACCTGGGCCAGTTCCAATGCAACGGTGGGCTGGCAGCCGCCCGGACGGTCGGTCGCAACCCTCGACAAATTGCCCAACAGGTAACGGATAAGATCGAATCCGATCCTCGTCTGGCGGAGGTCTCTATAGCCGGACCCGGATTTATCAACCTGTCGATAACCGACCAGGCCCTGGCCGACTACCTGGAAGATGCCGCCCTGGATACCAGGTTGGGGGTAGCGCCGGCCGAGAATCCTCTCCGAGTAGTGGTGGACTACGCCGGACCCAACGTGGCCAAGGCCATGCACGTCGGCCACCTCCGTTCCACGATCATCGGAGACACCCTGAAGCGATTGTTTCGGCTGTCGGGACACCAGGTTCTGGGTGATGCCCACTTCGGGGACTGGGGGCTTCAGATGGGGATGCTGATAATCGCCACCCGCCGACGCCATCCCGACCTCCCTCATTTCGACCAGTCGTACAGTGGTCCCTATCCGGACTCTCCTCCGATCAGCCTGACCGACCTACAGGAGTGGTATCCACAGATAGCGCAGGAGGTGGAGGGGGATGAGCAGGTAGCGAACCTGGCCAGGAAGGCCACCACCGACCTACAGTCCGGCCGGCCCGGCTATGTGGCTCTCTGGGAACATTTTGTCGAGGTTTCTCGCCACTCACAGCAGCAGGATTTTTCGGATCTGGGGGTAGAGTTCGACCTTTGGTACGGAGAAAGCACTGTTGCTCATCTACTTCGTCCGCTGGTGGACGACTTCCTCGCCCGGGGGGTGGCGGTCCGATCGGAGGGGGCGGTGTTGGTCGAGGTGGCCCAACCCGACGACAAGGCCGAGATTGCCCCGCTGGTGCTGGAAACCTCCCTGGGTGCCTTCTTATACGGCACCACCGATGTGGCCACCATTCAGATGAGGGTCGAAGAAATGGAGGCAGACCTGGTCGTCTACGTGGTAGACGCCCGCCAGTCCTACCATTTTCAGCAGGTTTTCCGAGCCGCCGAACTGGGCGGACTGGTCGGAGGCACCGCTCTGGAGCATGTCCGTTTCGGAACCATGAACGCCGCCGATGGAACCCCCTTCCGGACCAGGGAGGGTGGCGTACTCCGGCTCCGTGACCTGATCGAAATGGTTACGGAAGCCGCCGCCGCCCGGTTGGACGAGTCGGATCTGGCGGCTGATTATTCGCCGGAGGAACGGGCGGTCATTTCTCGTCAGATCGGGATCGCCGCCCTCAAGTTCGGAGACCTGATCAACAACCGAGCCTCCGACTATCTGTTCGATCTTCGCCGCTTCACCGCTCTGGAAGGGAAAACCGGCCCCTACCTCCAGATGGCAGCGGTTCGAACCGGCTCTATTTTGGAGCGGGCCGCCCGAAAGGAATGGGGGCCCGGACCTGTTCAGGCGCCGGACCATGAAGCCGAGCGTCGTCTTATGCTACGAATCCTCCAGCTGCCGGAGGTGATCGAACGCGCCCTGGAACTAAGAGCCCCCAACCATCTGGCCGAGTTCGCCTACGCGGTGGCCGGAGACTTCAGCCGCTTCTACGAGTCCTGCCATATCCTGTCCGAGCCGGATCCGACTCGCCGGGCGTCCTGGCTGAGGCTGGTCGAAACCGTTCGTAGGGTGCTGGCCCTCCTGCTTGATCTCCTCGGCATCGAAATCCCGGCCCGTATGTAAACCCCGACCAGGAGCCCTCCTTAATTAAAGGTTACGAGGACCATCCAGGGGACATAGAGCAACGAAGGAAGGTTGTGGGTTAGCAAAGGAAATCTGGGGTGACCGTATTCCAGGGAGAGCCAGATCAGTGCCAGGGATACCGGAGCGGCGTACAGGAAACGGTTTCCCACCGTGTCCAGATAGGCGGGTACCAGATCGAACACCGGTGAGTAACCAAGCAGGATGGAGGCGGACAGGGCTTCCAGGCGTTCCACCAGCCACAGGACGATCAGCAGGGCGGGGAGCCATCCCGTTACCGTTTTCCATGGGTCGGTGTCGGTCCAGGGGCCGGGAAACCGCAGGCTTCCTTCCACCGCCAACCCCAGGCAGGCGGCACCCAACATCATCATCACCACCCCTACCACCAGGACTTCGGAGTCAGATGACCCGACCTGAAAGTTGAGAAAACCGATTCCATGCATGGCCAGCCCGATTCCCATCCCGGTCAGACCGGTTCCGGCCACGGCCAGTGCCACCCCCAGCGCAGAGCTGATCGAAGTCGAAACCAGGGCGATCCACTCCCAGGTGCCGGTGCCGGGCACCAGGTTAGGAGGCAGAAAACGTAGCCAGGTCGGCACCTTCAAATCCCCCGGTAGGGTCACGATCCTTGGGAGAGTTCGGCTTGTTGAAGGGCTTCCTGATAGATCTCCACCGGATGAGCAACCCGGGCCGAATGACCGCTTTCGATCAACGAAGTGCGGAGCTGCATTTCGCAACCGGGGTTGGCGCTGGCCACCAGCTGCGCGCCCGTGTTTTTGATCTGGTCGGCCTTGATCGATCCCAACCGTCCCGACATTTCCTGTTCCAGCAGGCTGTAGATTCCCGCCGCTCCGCAACATTGCCCGTTCGGGTCGATCTCCACCACCGTTTTACCGGCCGCTTCCAGGATCATCCTGGGCTGGTCGGTGATCCGCTGGACATGACGGAGATGGCATGGGTCCTGGATGGCCACCGGCTCCCCGTTCGGCTCCAAACGAGGAAGATGGCCTGCGGAGATCGCCTCGGCTACTACTTCGGTCACGTCTACCACCTTGTCGGCCAGCTCACCGCCACCATCCGCCCAATGGTGGTACTCCTTCAGGTGGGCCCCGCATCCCGCCGAATCCACCACCACCAGATCGGCTTGGCGAAAGGCTTCCACGTTTTTGGCGGCCATCTGCTTGGTTTCTTCCGCCCATCCGTCATGGGCTGCCAGAGCGCCGCAACAGGTTTGGTCGGGTGGAGAAACCACCTCCCACCCTATGGAGGTCAACAAGTCCACCGTGGCGACATGAACATTCCCGAACCAGGCGTCCATTACGCATCCGGACAGCAGGGCCGCCACGCCACGCTTCTCCTGTCGGGCAGGGTAGCGGTTTCCGACTATCAGGTCGGGACGTCCCCTCAAAGACCGCATCCCGGCCATGCTCCGTCTGATGCCTTTGGGGGCCAGTCGATGCAATGGGGTTCTTTGGGCCACCGCCGCCGCCCGGGTTACCCAGCCCACCGCCATCCGGTTTCCCAGCAGACGGGCGGTTGTCAGCCGCCGAAGCCACCGGAGAAGGCCTTTGCGCTGGGCGGCAATCTCGGTGCGGGCACCCTCCATCGCCCGACCGAACGGCACGAAGGACGGGCACACCACCTCACAGGCCCGGCATTGCAGGCACAACCCCATTATCTCCTCGAAACGGTCGTCTACGGGTAGGCCGGAGGCCACCGCCGCCATGGCGGTCAGCCTTCCTCGTGGGGAGGCGGTCTCCAGCCCGGTCAACCGAAAAGTAGGGCAGACCGGCAGACAAAGTCCGCATTGAATGCAGGAGGACAGCTCGTCCTCACGGGGGGCGAAATCGGTTACCCAACCCATCTCAAATACCTCCCGGCAGGATTCCCGGGTTGATCCTTCGACCAGGGTCGAACAGGTTGACGATCCGCCGCTGGAGCTCGATCGAGGAAGGAGGGGTACCCCAGGGATCAAAGATTCTGGTCAGGGTTTCGGGGGCGTTCAGCATGACCAGCGATCCTCCCATCGACTCAGCCGCCTCCCTTAGCGAGGTCAGCTCGTCTATCTCTACATCCTCTCCCGCCACCGTCACCTCCCCTACTCCGAACTGAGCCAGATAGGCACGATCTTGGTCGAGCCGGTTGATTATTTTTCGCAATGAGGAGGGGGGTACCCTGACGGAGAACCTGACCGATCCGCGCGGGGGTTCCGGCCGGCTCAGTCCGGCGGTTGGTTCGGCACCCAGCGCCGCCGACTGCCCTTCGATCTCCTCGGAAGTCCCTCCCAGATAGACCCTGGTTCCCGCCTCGGTTTCCAGTACGGCCAGCGGACGGTAGGCCGTTTCCAGTGCCTCCTCGGCCGAGGAAACCGGCACGGTGGCGTAGGCCTTGCTCATCGGCCATAGCTTCAGGCAGACCCGACCGATCAGACCCATAGCCCCTAACGATCCGGTAGCCAGACGGGGGATATCGTATCCACTGACGTTCTTGACCACCCGACCCCCGGCGGTAACCATCCGGCCATCGCTTGATACCAGGGTCATCTCCAGCACCCGATCTCGGATCGGTCCGTATCGCAGCCGCCGCCATCCGGATGCGGCGCAGGCGATGGCACCTCCGACCGTTCCCCCTTCCGGCTGCTCATCCAGCAGGGCGGTCTGTCCTTTTGACGACAGCATTTCCTCCAGTTCTTTTACCAGAACACCGGCTTCCACCACCACCGTCAGATCTTCCGGTTCCCAGGCCACCACCTGGTTGAGGCGCGAGGTCGAAAGAACCACATCGGAATCGACCGGGTACCCCATACCGGCATGGGTCCCCCCGCCGCTGATGCGAATCCGATCTTCTCCCTCCGGCAGGTCGGCCATCGTCCGGGCCGCCTCCTCCAGGGTGTCCGGGCAGTAGACGGGGAGGTCGACACCCTCTGGTCGGGACGCCTCTTCTATATCCATGCGGCCTCGGGAGGAGGGCGACCGAAATCGAAACAACGAGAACCCTGTGGGAGGATTTTGTCGGGATTGAGTCGGCCATCCGGGTCGAAGGCTTCCCTGATCCGGGCTTGGGCATCCAGGTCGGTTTCGTTGAAAACCATGGGCATGAAGTCCCGCTTTTCGGTGCCGATTCCGTGCTCACCGGAAAGCGAACCTCCCAGCGCCACGCAGGCTTCGATCAGATCCTTACCGGCCGCTTCCACCCGTTCGACCACCCCGGGTAGGGAAGCGTCGAAAGTCATCAGGGGATGGAGGTTTCCGTCCCCGGCGTGGAAGACGTTCAGCATGGGAATATCGTGTTTTTCTCCGATCCGGTAAGTGGCTTCGATGGCCTCCACCAACCGGGTTCGAGGGACTACGGTGTCGTGCAGGTAGTAGTCGGGGTTCATCTGGGCGACCGCCCCGAAGGCCGACTTCCGCCCTAACCAGATACGTTTTCGCTCGTCTTCTTCGGCGGCGATGCGAATGAGGGTGGCCTGATGGATGGAGGCCAGGTCTCTGATCAATTCCGCTTCGGCGTCCACACCGGAGGGGTGTCCGCTCACCTCGGCGATCAGCACCGCCGCCGCCTCCGTGGGGAATCCGGCGTTGGCGAAACGCTCTACCGCCACGGTCATGGGTCGGTCCATCATCTCCAGCGCCGCCGGAACCAGTCCGTTGGCGATGATACCGGACACGGTGGCGGCGGCCTGTTCAACCTGGTCGAAGGCCAGCAGGATGGTTCGGTGGGCGGGCGGGTCGGGCAGCAGGTACACCGAGGCTTCAGTGCCAATTCCCAACGTCCCTTCCGAGC
>VXMP01000067.1 GCA_009841075.1 Acidimicrobiia bacterium
GCTCCGCGACGGTGACGGTTTCTACTTCGGATGACAGCACGGATGAGACCGACGGTTCTGTGAGCGTTACGGTGAACGCGGGCAGTGGTTATACGGTGTCTGGCACTCAGGGTTCGGCTTCGGTCAATGTTGCTGATAATGATGTGCCGCCGCCTTCGACTCCCGAAATCAGTATCGTCTCCGGTAGCGGGATTATCGAGGGTGGTAACGCTTCCTTCACGGTTACTGCCTTCCCGGCTCCTTCGTCGGCGTTGTCGGTGTCGGTGACGGTTAGCCAGAGCGGCGATTTTGGTGCCTCTACCGGCACGCGGACGGTGACAGTCCCGACGAGTGGTACTGCGACTTTCGCAGTGAGTACTACAGATGACAACACAGATGAGACGGACGGGTCGGTCACTGTGACAGTCAACGCCCTTAGTGGTTATACAGTGTCTGCCACGCAGGGTTCGGCCACAGTTGCCGTGGTGGATAATGATGTGCCGCCGCCAGTGACTCCCGAAATCAGTATCGTCTCCGGTAGCGGGATTATCGAGGGCGGTGACGCTTCGTTCACGGTCACGGCCAGTCCCGTCCCCACGGCTCCGTTGTCGGTGACGGTGACAGTCAGCCAGAGCGGCGAATACGGGGCCACCACCGGTGCTCGCACCTTGACCGTTCCTATAAGTGGCACCGCGACGGTGACAGTTGGCACCACAGACGACAACACGGATGAGGTTGACGGGTCGGTGACAGTGACGGTGAACGCCCGCAGCGGTTACACAGTGTCGGCCACTCAGGGTTCGGCTTCTGTCAACGTTGCCGACAACGACGACCCGCCGCCGACAGATCTGCCGGTGGTGTCGGTCGCTGACGGTTCGGTTGTGGAGGGCGAGTTCGGGTTTCTCTCGCTTCTGGAGTTTCAGGTCACGCTGAGCGAACCTTCAGAACAGGATGTTACGGTTCGTTTTAGGATTCGTTCGGGCACGGCCGTCAACGGGTTGGACTATTGGGGTAGTTGGGGTCAGGTGACGATTTGGGCGGGTTGGACGAGGGCCACAACCGGTGTGAACGTCAGAGACGACCACATACGGGAGAGAGACGAGACCCTCGTTATCGAGTTAACAGAAGCCGACGGTGCCGTAATAGCCGACAACGCCACCGCCACCGGCACCATCATCGACAACGACTGATTTACGAGCCTGTCCCTGGTACCGCCGTTGGGTTGATCTCTCGGGCTCAATACCCAGGTGTACTTGGGATGTCTTCTGTGGTACGGCGGGTTGGGTAATTTTATTCTTGATTTAATCCTCAAAACGGCATTAAGGTAGCGGCTGAGCTTTCCACGGAGGACCGTTCGACCATGATTAGGCGCACTCACAAGACCCTTTCCAGGGTCCGAGCATACGGTCGCTGGGGGGGGGGTCTTGGCGTTGGGGCTCACGGTCGCAAGCGTTGTTGGGCCGTCGTCATGGGGGATCGTAGCCGCAGATAGCAGCGACGATCCAGGGTCTTTGCCGGGCCCTTGCGAGGATGGTTATGTAGCGCCGACTCCGGTGTCGGTTGCGGTGAGCGAGGTGCCGATTGTCGTAGATTCGACCACAGCCGACTATTTCGTGCTGTACGTCGGCCACCCGAATCCTGGGCAGATAAGCCAAACCGATGCCAACCCGAACGACATAGCGATCTCGGTCACTCGTGGACAGGAGGGAACCACCCTCCTACCGGATAATTTGGAGGCATTGGCACCGGCCGAGTATCGGGTGGAGAAGTATGAGGTGGCCCGGCCTGGCGATCTTGATGGTGATTGTGTAGACGACATCACCGAACTTGACGGTTTGGGTGTCTACAACCCGCTTAACCCGGCCATCAAGATGGACGGCAGTTTGGCCGGGGTCGCCATCGAATCCCGTGAGGCGTTTGAAACGTTTTCTCTTCCATCGAATCACACTTACCAGTGGCAAAATCTCAACGGTCTGGAATTTCTTAAGTTCTCGGTGATTGATTGGCACTCGTCTGATCCTTCCATTTATTTCATGAATACAAATGTCAGTGTCCTTCATACGGTGCTGTACAACAAATTAGAACAGAGAGGTGTTTCTACTCTGGTGCGTCTCACCGGCGAGATTGTCTACCATCCCAATGTCGTGGCACCCGATGGCTCACTGGGCGTGTACCGCTACAACTTCCATAAAAGTGCGCCACCACCTTGGGTAACGGCGCACGTGCACCAAGTGCTGGCCTCGGCTATGCCGTTTCTGGACGACAACCTGGCGTACTATCCGACTTCGCCGGAGCCGAAGGCGAACTATCAAGCCAACAAAGCCACGTATGACACTCTCAGAATCAACGTCCTGCAAGAAGCAGATATTTTGCCGGATGTGGATTATGTGCCTTTGAATCAGGCGGAGGGTTTTGGTCGGTTGCGGTTGATGGGTACTGATGATGATGATCCTCGGCCTCATGAGATTCCTGTTTTTGAGTCGTTGCCGAATGATTTACCGCGGGTGGCGGGGTCGATTACTACGGTGCCGCAGACCCCTTTGTCGCATGTGAATTTGCGGGCGATTCAGAATGGTGTGCCGAATGCTTTCATTCGTGACATTTTGAAGGATGAGGATTTGAAGGGACTGTTCGGCCAGTTTGTGTATTTTTCTGTGGCTGCTGATGGTTTTGTTTTGCGTGAGGCGTTGAAGGCGGAGGTGGATGAGTTTCACCAGAGCCGTAGGCCTGCGGGGACTCAGACGCTGGTTCGTGACCTGACCGTCACTGGAATCGCTTCGTTGGCGGATGTCTCTTTTGATGATTGGGATGCTTTCGGGGTTAAGGCGGCGAATTTGGCGGAGCTCAGCAAGTTGGGTTTGCCGGAGGGTACGGTGCCGGTGGGGTTTGCGGTTCCGTTTTATTTTTATGACGAGTTTATGAAGGCGAACGGTTTTTATGATGATCTTGACGCGATGTTGGCGGATGAGGATTTTCAGGGCGATTATGACGAGCAGGAAAAGCAGTTGAAGGCGTTGCGGAAGAAGATCAAGAAGGGGACCACGCCCGACTGGATTGTTGAGGCGTTGGAGGGTTTGCATGCTGAGTATCCGGTGGGGACGTCTTTGCGGTATCGGTCGAGTACGAATAATGAGGATTTGGCGGCGTTTAATGGGGCGGGGTTGTATGACTCTAAAACACAGGATCCTGATGAGACTGCTGAGGATGGTATTGATAAGTCGATTAAGGCGGTGTGGGCGAGTTTGTGGAACTTTCGGGCGTTTTTGGAGCGGGATTATTACCGGGTGGATCACAAGTCGGTGGCTATGGGGGTGTTGGTGCATCCGAACTTTTCTGATGAGCGGGTGAACGGGGTGGCCGTCAGCTACGATCCGGTCAGTTTTTTGCCTGATACTTTTTATGTGAATTCTCAGTTGGGTGAGGATTTGGTCACCAACCCGGAGGCTAGGTCGTATCCGGAGCAGCTGTTGTTGGACGCCGATGGTAGGGCCGGTGTGTTGGCTCGTTCTAATCTGGTTCCGTCGGGGACGCTGTTGTTAAGCGAGTCCCAGATGGTGCAGTTGCGTAACAACCTCCAAACGATCCACGACCGGTTCCAAACGCTTTACAACATACAAGACGGCGACCGGTTCGCTATTGAGATCGAGTTCAAGGTCACAGCCGACAACACGCTGGCCATCAAACAAGCCCGCCCCTGGGTTTTTGGTAACACGATTTCTGAAAAGCCGACGGTGGGTTTGTCGTTTGTTGAGGCCACGGTCGCGGAGGGGTCGCCGTTGAAGCTGGTGGCTACCCGAGAGGGCGGTGTGTTGTCGGATCCTCTCACCGTCGACCTGCTCTGGACCGACCCCGACCAGAAGATTCAAGGTACCGCGCCGGTGTCGGTGCAGTTCGCAGCCGACAAGGCGACTGTGGTCGTTTCTGTTCCGACTGTTCTTACCGGAACGGTAGAAGCAGACAGCACAGTCACGGTAGAGATCAAGGCCGGCGATCACTATGTGGTAGGTGCCTCTTCGTCGGCCACCGCAACCGTGCAGGACAACCCGGTTCCCGAGGTCAGCGTCACAGCGGGTAGTGGTATCACAGAAGGCGGTGACGCCACCTTCACGGTCACAGCTAACCCGGTGCCGTCTGCGCCGTTGTCGGTGTCTGTGACGGTTGCCCAGACCGGCGACTTCGGTGTCACTACGGGTGTCCGGACGGTGACGGTGCCGACGGCCGGCAGCGTGACAGTGACGGTTTCAACCTCTGATGACAGCACGGATGAGACTGATGGTTCGGTGACGGTCACGGTCAACGCCGGGAGTGATTACACGGTGTCCAGCACGCAGGGGACAGACAGTGTGGTGGTGGCTGATGATGATGTTCCGCCGCCGGTGGGGTGTGGGGATACTGATGCGTTGGGTTTGGAGGCACGGGCCAATCATGATGGATTGCCGAATACTTTGGCGAACCGGAAGG
>VXMP01000085.1 GCA_009841075.1 Acidimicrobiia bacterium
TCGGCTGTCGCTCCATACAAATATGTTCCCTCAACTGCCGGGGATCCGATCGGGACTCCATTCCTCTTTACCCGGCCTTCGGTGCTTGGCAACCCCCTACGTATCATGGAACACGGACAAATTCAACCCCCTTGTTTGAGAACGCGAAAAAACGCGCCAATAACGTCGAATCCCCCCATTATCGATGCTGATTCAGGTAAACCTGGACGAGGTCCGGCTAGCCCATAGACTTTTGGGCCGCTATCAGTAGTACCCGGGCTCCTCGTTTTGATAGGGGCTCGTTGAAGTTGCCGCATTTGGGGGACTGGACGCAGGAGGGGCAGCCGGATATACAGGGGCATCGCTTTAGGGCTGCCACGGTCGCCTCCACCAGTTCTTTCCCCACCTCGTAGGCGACCGAAGAGATTCCGGCACCGCCCGGGTGGCCCTCGTGGATGAAGATGGTGGCCTTATCCGTAAAGGAGTGGTAATTGGTGGAGACGCCTCCGATGTCGGAGCGGTCGCAGATGGCGAACAAGGGGAGCATTCCGATCATGGCATGCTCGGCGGCGTGAAGGGCACCGGGGACTTCCTTGGGGTTGCGGATGGCCTTTCTCAGGAGCCGGTTGGGAAAGGTGAACCAAAAGGCATCCGTATCGATATGGGTCGGAGGTAGATCCAGCGGAATCGTCCTTCGGCCGTTGGACTGACCTTTTCCCCAATATTTACGGCGGTAGCCCGTGACGTGGGCCGCTACCTTGACCGTGCCCAGGGCATGGCCCGTAGCGCCCACCCGGCCCTGACTTTTCTGCTCGATCACCTCGATGGTCTTGACGACCTGCGGTTCGGTATGGAAGACGGCCTTGGTTCGGCGGGCGCGGATCTCCAGGCGATCGATATCAAGCTCCTCGATTAGATAGGTCTGGCCTTTGTGGAGGTAGATCGCCCCTTCGTGGGCGTCCGTGAAGGCCCGCTCCCAGTCCAGGTCCCCGATCGGGCGGCGTCGCCTGGTGTCGAATATCGAAAACGATTTGGAGCTGGAAGAGCGGATGCTTCTGCCATGGGCGGGTGATTTGCTGCGGGCCGTTCTGAGCAGCTCACCATCGAGGTCCAGGTCACCTTCCGCTACCAAACGGGCACCGGATTCTGACAGTTCCTCTCCGAAAAACCGGCTGTCCGACTGCCGAAGGGGTAGCTCGAAGGCGGCGCAGTTCACGTGATAGTCCATGATCTTGGGGTTGGTCGGATTGATCACCGCCGCTTCTGGTTTCCGGCTGAACAGCTCGGAGGGATAGTGGACGAAATACTGGTCAAGGGCGTCTGCGCCGGCTACCAGCACCACCAGGGCCATATCCTGGGACCGACCCGCCCGCCCCGACTGCTGGCGAAACGAGGAGATGGTGCCGGGGAAGGTGCATAGCAGGGCGGCGTCCAAACCTCCGATGTCGACACCCAGCTCCAGGGCATTGGTGGCCGACACCCCCACCAACTGTCCCGAGAAAAGCCTGGACTCGATATCCCGCCGGTCGGCGGCGGTATAGCCCGCTCGATAGGGCGAGATCAAACCGGCCTTTCTTCCCAGTTGGGAGACGGCATTGATATGGATCAGCTCGGTGGCCCGCCTGCTACGACCGAAGGCGATGGTATGGACGCCCCGGTTAACCAGGTCCACATACAGGTCGGTGGTTTCGCTTACCGGCGAACGCCGGGCACCGGACTGTTTATCCTCAAGCGGGGGATTCCAAACCGCCACAATCCGTTCCCCGGTGGGCGATTCGTCCTTATCTACCAGCGCAACGTCCGTCCCGCACAAGCGCCGGGCCAGATCCACCGGGTTGCCGATAGTGGCGGAGGTCAGCACAAAGGTGGGGTCGGCACCGTAGTGGGCGGCCAGCCGACGAAGGCGGGAGATTATCTGGGCGGTGTGGCTGCCGAACACCCCCCGCAGATAGTGCATTTCGTCGATTACCACATGCTGAAGCCGCGCCAGAAAACCGCTCCAGAGAGGGTGGTTGGGCAGGATCCCGTAGTGGAGCATGTCCGGATTGGTCAAAATGACATTGGCCTGTTCCCGCACCCGGGAGCGCTGATTCCGGGGGGTGTCGCCGTCGTAGGTCGAGACCACCATTTCCGGGAGCCGAAGGTCGGAAATGGAACCCAGCTGATCCTGGGCCAGGGCTTTGGTCGGGAAGATGAGGAGAGAGGTGCCGGTCGGGTCCTGCAGCAACCGTTCCGCTATCGGGATCTGATAGCAAAGCGTCTTCCCGGAAGCGGTACCAGAGACCACTACCGTGTTGTTGCCCTCCCGGATCAGCCGGATCGCCTTGGTCTGATGGCCATACAGCCGGCGGATACCGTTGTGGGCGAGTTGGCGGGCGAGGTCGGGATCCAGGGGAGGATCCAACCTGCCGAAAGCAGCCGGGCGAGCCGGAAAATGACGAATGAGGGCCGGCTCTCCCAGGAACCTGCGGCTCTTCTCCCAATCCGAAACCAGCTTACGGAAATCCGTCATATATGTACCTTCCCATCGGCTTCCGGTATATGGGGATCAATATGCAACCGATCAGCCGGGGTTTCAACCCCCTTGAAAGGTGGGAAATTAGGGGTTAATCCGGGTGGGGAAGTCTCGGCGGGAGCATCAGGCGCAGGTCGTCCTGGTCGAATTCGATTATTTCGTCGGCTAGACGGTTCAGCTCACGCGAAATGCTTTGGCGGTCGGGCGTGGCTATAACCACCCGAACCCCGTATTCCTGGGCGGTTCGAGCCGCTTCGAACAGGTCCCGATCCCCCGAGCACAGGATGGCGGTATCAAACGCCTGCCGACAGGCCAACCGGATCAGGTCGGCGCACATCAGCACGTCCACTCCTCGTTGTCTGCGTTCCGGGCGAAAGGTCCACTGGCGATCGAACTCGTCCATCAGATCCTGCGGTTCGATCTGCAAGGCCGAGGCGGTACGGTTCAACGCCTCCCGGATGCCGGGCTCGAACCAGGGGCGATGCTCTACGATAGTTCCCAGGCGAAGCTGGATCCCGGGGGTTTGGGTCAGGGCGGTGAAAAACCGGCGCTGCCCTTCCTCTAAGACATGTCCGCTTTCGAACCGGGCGTCGTACCAATAGGTACGCAGAAAGCGCGCTTCCCGTTCATAGGCCAGTTCCTGGAACCAGTGGATTACCGCTTGGCTGTTGATGCGCAGGTTACGGGGCTTTTGGTCCTGGGCGCGGGCCCCTTCGGCTCGGAAAAAACCGGCGTTAACAAAACCGACATAAGCAGGAAGGGTCATTTCAATACCTCCGATAAAAAAGAGCTTACAATGTTAGCTATCTTAGCTTAATACAATTCGGAAGGCTTAGGAGATTCGGGGCGCTTAGGAATTGTTGTGCAGAACCAGGCTAATCGGAAAAAACTCGGCGTGGCGGCCGAAACCGTACTAACCGGAGGAGCAGCGGCGGGTCTGGCCGGGGTGCTGCTGTCGAATATTGCCTGGATACCGGACTATTTGGCCGGATCAGGGGCATTTATAGCGGGAATGAACGGGGCTTTCAGCGGTTACCGGGGTGTTTACGACTGGCGTCGGCTGCTCGGGTGGTGGGCATGGGCCGCCGATACCACCTGGGGATTGATCGGTGGGGCGGGCGGGGTTCTGATCCATTTTGTCAACCTCTTCTACCCCTCTTCCTCCTATATGGCGGAGATGAGCCTGCGGTCCAACCGCCATGTATATGAGGGAGGCCTCACCTTCCGCCGCGGATTCGCCATCGCAATGGGGAACGTGGTCTCCTCGGGAGGCGGTACAACCGGGTTACGAGGGGATTCGCCTCAGGTGATAAGACGTAGGCGGCTCATCGACGTCCATGAAGGCACCCACATTCTTCAGAACCGTCTGTTCGGGCCTTTCTACCCGGTCGGATACCTTATCTGGATGGCCGGGGCCGGTTTGGTAGGTCTCCTTGTGGCTCTGGCCACGGATCGATCCGGTTGGCGGTCGGTGGTGGAAACCTGGGCCTATTACAACAACCCCTTCGAATATTGGGCCTATCGCCGCGATGATTACTGGCCTCCGCGGGGTGCCCACCCCCGATTCGTTTGGAAGAAAAAGGGCTAGCCTTTAAATCATGGGTATGTACGAATCGGTCAGATCGGTGATGCGATTCCGATCCTTCGAGCGGGATGCGGATCTTCGCCGAATACAAGCCGCCGCCAACCTCGATGACCTGCGCCGGATCGCTCGAAGGCGACTGCCCCGGGGGGTGTTTGACTATGTGGACGGGGGAGCGGAGGATGAGGTCACCTATCGGCGTAACAGCTCCGACTATCACAACTGGGAGTTCGTGCCCTCTGTCCTTAAAGATGTAGGCCATATCGACACCTCCTCCAGCCTGCTGGGCCGCCCCATCCCTTTGCCGGTGGCCCTCGCCCCCACCGGTTTTACCCGTATCGTGGAACCTCAAGGGGAGCTGGCGGTGGCTCGGGCCGCAGCCCGGGCCGATCTTCCCTATTCGCTTTCCACTCTGGGTACCCGCTCCATCGAAGAAGTGGCCGAAGCCGGTGCCGGAGGCCGACATTGGTTCCAGGTCTACGTCTGGAAAGACCGCGGGCTGGTACAAAACATGGTGGAGCGGGCGGCGGAGTGCGGCTACGAGGCCATTGTTATAACGGTTGATCTGGCTGTGCCGGGTCGCCGGGAAAGGGACATCCGAAACGGACTGACCCTGCCGCCCCAGCTAGGTCTCCAAATGGTTCTCGAAGGGGCCCGAAACCCGCTTTGGACCTGGCGGCTGCTGCGTTCGGAGCCTATAACCTTTGCCAACGTTATAGGTCGCACCGACCAAGACGGAACCACGGCGGTGGCCCTGTCAAGCCTGGTAAACAGGCAGTTCGACACCAGCCTGTCCTGGCGTGACATCGAATGGTTCCGCTCCATATGGGACGGTCCGATCATCATCAAAGGAATCCAGTCGGTGGCCGACGCCCGACTCGCTGTGGAGCACGGTGTGGAGGCCATCGCCATTTCCAACCATGGTGGCCGCCAGCTGGAAGGTGCCCCCACCCCGATCGAGTTGCTGGAACCTATCGTGCAGGAGGTGGGTGACTCGCTGGAGGTCATCTGCGATGGCGGAGCAAGGCGAGGATCCGACATCCTGAAAGCCTTGGCCCTGGGGGCGCAGGCGGTGATGGTGGGGCGGGCGTATTTGTACGGGTTAGGTGCCGCCGGAGAAAAGGGCGTGGATTGGGTGCTGGACTTTCTGGGCCATACCATGCGCTCTACTATGGCTCTGGCCGGGGTGAGATCGATCTCCGAGGTCGGCCGCGACCTGGTAAAGCGTCGGCCTTACACCTAAGCAAAACCCATTTCGAGGAGTGTGCGTCTTGGAAATCGACGGCCTGACAGTCAGCGACGAGCTACACCGATTCATTGAACACGAGGCCCTTCCCGGTAGTGGCGTGGAATCAGACCGTTTCTGGCAGGGCTTCTCCGCACTGATCAACGATTTCGGCCCTCGAAACCGGGCTTTGCTGGAAAGACGGAGCGAGCTTCAGGATCAAATCGACGGCTGGCATCGGGCCCATCGGGATCAACCCTTCGACAAGGGTGAATATCAGGCGTTCCTGGAGGAGATCGGCTACATCGAACCGTCCGGCCACGAGTTTTCTATCACCACCTCCAACGTCGACCCGGAGATCGCCGAGATCGCCGGCCCGCAGCTGGTGGTCCCGATCATGAACGCCCGCTTCGCCCTCAACGCCCTCAACGCCCGGTGGGGATCGCTATACGACGCCTTGTACGGCACCGACGCGTTGGGCGACCCGCCGCCGTCCGGCCCCTATGACCCGTCCCGTGGCCGGCGGGTGGTGGCATGGTGTCGGAACTTTCTGGACGAGGTGGCCCCGATGTCCTCCGGTTCCTATTCC
The DNA here is from genome assembly GCA_009841075.1 of Acidimicrobiia bacterium. Lineage (GTDB taxonomy): Bacteria > Actinomycetota > Acidimicrobiia > Spongiisociales > Spongiisociaceae > Spongiisocius. Next base: position 5,891 of record VXMP01000085.1, read on the forward strand.
GAAGTCGTCCGCTATCGGGTGGCGAACGGGCGCCTGGTGTGTCGGCTTTCGTCCGGCCAAGCGGTCGGTCTAGCCCGACCGGACCAACTGGTGGGCTATCAGGGCGTACCAGATAATCCCTCCGCCGTGCTGCTGAGAAACCACGGTCTCCATATCGCCATCCAAATCGACCCGGGCCACCCCATAGGTAAAGACGATCCCACCGGAGTGTCGGACATCCGGATGGAGGCGGCGGTCAGCACCATCCTCGACCTGGAGGACTCCATTGCCGCGGTCGACGCCGAGGACAAGGTGGTGGCCTACCGCAACCTGCTGGGCCTGACCCAAGGCGACCTGACCGCCGAGATAACCAAAAACGGCACCACCTTTACCCGCCGTCTGGCCTCGGATAAGACCTATATTTCGCCGGACGGGTCCGAGTTTGAGTTATCGGGACTTTCCCTGTTCCTGGTCCGCAACGTGGGCCATCTGATGACCACCCCGGCCGTGCTCGACCGAGCCGGAAACCAGGCCTACGAAGGCCTGGTGGACGCCATGATCACCACCTTGGTAGCCTGCCACGATCTGCGGGGATCCACCGCCGGAAGAAACTCCACCACCGGATCCTTTTACGTGGTTAAACCCAAGATCCATGGACCGGTCGAGACCGCCTTCGCTTCCGAGGTGTTCGACCACGTTGAAGAGGTGCTGGGCCTGCCGATCAACACCGTCAAGATCGGGCTGATGGACGAGGAGCGACGCACCACCCTCAACCTGAGGCAATGCATCCGGGCCGCCCGGTCTAGGATCGCCTTCATCAACACCGGCTTTCTGGATCGCACCGGAGACGAAATCCGAACCTCCGGCGAAGCCGGGCCGATGGTGCCCAAGACCAGGATGAAATCTCAGCCCTGGCTGGAGGCCTACGAGGATTGGAACGTGGATGCCGGTCTCTCCTGCGGGTTTCGTGGGAAGGCCCAGATCGGTAAGGGGATGTGGGCGGCTCCCGACCTGATGGCCGACATGCTCGCAGAAAAGATTGGCCATCCTCTGGCGGGTGCCAACTGCGCCTGGGTTCCCTCACCGACCGCCGCCACCCTCCACGCCACCCATTATCACCGGGTGGATGTGGCGGCCCGTCAGGAGGAGATCGCCAAACGCCCGGCCCGTACCCTGGACGAGCTGTTGGACATTCCGCTTGCCCCCCGAACCGACTGGACGCCGGAGGAAATCGCCGCCGAGTTACAAAACAACGCCCAGGGAATACTGGGCTATGTGGTCCGCTGGGTGGATCAGGGGATCGGGTGTTCCAAAGTACCCGACATCAACGACGTCGGGCTGATGGAAGATCGGGCTACTTGTCGCATTTCGTCCCAGCATATGGCCAACTGGTTACGTCATGGGGTGGTGGATCAGGATCAGGTCATGGAGACCATGAAGCGGATGGCCTTGGTGGTGGACAGACAGAACGCCGCCGACCCCAACTATCGTCCTATGGGGCCGGATTTTGAAGGCCTCGCCTTCCAAGCCGCCTGCGATCTGGTGTTCCAAGGTGTCGAGCAGCCTTCCGGCTACACGGAACCGATTTTGCACGCCCGGCGGTCAGAGGCCAAACAAATGGAGGTCGAGGATGCCGGATGACCAGGTGCCCAAAGTCCACCGGTAAGTCCCATATACTCCAATAACCCCGAGATAGAACCGAGGTTCAGGTAAATGTCTTCAGACACTGTGTTGGTTACGGCGTTGGTGGCCGGTTTGGCCGCCCTTGCCCTGTCGGTCTACTACGCCCGGGCGGTACTGGCCGCCGACTCGGGCAACGACCGCATGAGAGAGCTTTCGGCCGCCATCCGCGAAGGCGCCGACGCCTTTATGAAACGGGAATACACCTGGGTGGCCGTCTTCGTGGTGATATTGGCCGTTCTGATATCGGTGGTCCTCCCCTGGGGGGCACCCTGGGGATCGGTCGCCTATATTTTCGGGGCGGCCCTGTCCGCCGCAGCCGGATTTGTGGGGATGCGGATCGCTACCGCGGCCAACTCCCGCACCGCCGAAGCCGCCCGACAAGGTGGGGTTAAGCAAGCCCTGCCGGTGGCCTTCCGTGGGGGTGCGGTGATGGGTTTCAGCGTGGCCGGCCTGGGTCTGCTCGGGGTGGTGATCGGGTATCTCCTGTTCGTCAACGTGCTGGACATAAGCGATTCGGATCAGTACAACATCATCGCCGCCATCGGCCTCGGCGGGTCTTCTATTGCCCTTTTCGCCCGGGTGGGCGGGGGTATTTACACCAAGGCGGCGGATGTCGGTGCCGATCTGGTCGGGAAGGTGGAAGCGGGCATACCCGAGGACGATCCCCGTAATCCGGCGGTGATCGCCGACAACGTGGGCGACAACGTGGGGGACGTGGCCGGAATGGGTGCCGACCTGTTCGAATCCTATGTGGGGTCGATAGTTGCCCCCATCGCCTACGCCGCCATCGTCTTCGCCTCCCGCTCCTACTCCACCGAAACCATCATCTTCCCGATAGCGGTGGCGGCCATCGGCATGTTCGCCGCCATCATCGGCTCCTTTTTCGTCCAGGTTAGAGGCGATAACCTGGCCAAAGCCCTGCATCGCGGCAACAACGTGGCGGTCGTCCTTACCTTGATCGGGGTGCTGATTCTCACCAATGTGGTGTTCGGGTCCGACAGCGGGGTGGAGAACCCCTTCGGCCTATCCCTGGCGGTGCTGGTCGGCCTGGCGGTGGGCATCCTGGTCGGCAAGATTTCGGAGTTCTTCACCTCGGATCACTATCGGACGGTGAAAGAAATCGCCCGCCAATCCGAGACCGGTCCGGCCACGGTGGTGCTGGCCGGGATCGCCGAAGGGATGCGGTCGGCGGCTATTTCCGTGGTGGTGGTGGCAGCCGGAATCGCCGGGGCCTACGCTGCCGGTGACTGGGCCATCGGAGATGGGGGAGGGATCTACGGTGTGGCCATCGCCGCCATCGGCGTGCTTTCCACCCTGGGCATTACGGTGGCCGTGGACGCCTACGGCCCGATCGCCGACAATGCAGGCGGCATAGCCGAGATGGCCCATCTGCCGCCCGAGGTTCGGGAGGTCACTGACGAGCTGGACGCCCTGGGGAACACCACCGCCGCCCTCGGCAAGGGCTTCGCCATCGGTTCGGCGGCGGTAACCGCCCTGGCTTTGTTTGCCGCCTTCACCCAGGCGGTGGGGCTCGATGCCATCGACATCACCAACGTGGGGACCACGGTTGGCCTGTTCCTGGGGGCTATGTTCCCCTTCCTGTTCGCTGCTCTGACCATCAAGGCGGTGGGGAGAGCCGCCTTCCGCATGATCGAAGAGGTCAGGCGTCAGTTCCGTGAGATACCCGGCTTGCTGGCCGGAGATCCGGACGCCCGCCCCCAATACGCCCGGGCGGTGGACATCGCCACCGGTTCGGCGCTTCGGGAGATGGTGATACCGGGTGCTATGGCGGTGGCTCTGCCTCTGGTGGTCGGCTTCGTTGACGTAGAGGCATTGGGAGGGTTGCTGGCCGGAGCCCTGGTGACCGGATTCCTTTTGGCGATTTTCATGGCCAACGCGGGAGGAGCCTGGGACAACGCCAAGAAGCTGATCGAGAGCGGTGCCTTCGGGGGCAAAGGTTCCGAACAGCACAAGGCGGCGGTGATCGGCGACACGGTAGGTGACCCCTTCAAGGACACCTCCGGTCCGGCGATGAACATCGTCATCAAGGTTATGACCATCGTCTCCCTGATCTTTTCGGCCGCGTTTATCTGATCAGTCGTCCGGTGACCAAGCGTGTGGTTCTGGTCCGGCATGGAGAGTCCGAGGCCAATGCCGGGGAGCTCTGGCAGGGGGCTACCTCCTCGCCCCTGACCGAGGCAGGTAGAGACCAGGCGGAGTTGCTGGGGGCTCGCCTCCAACATCGGAAGTTTGACATGGTGGCAAGTTCCGATCTGGAACGGGCACTTCATACCGCCCGGCTGGCCGGCTATCCGGTTCCTCTGGTTGATCCCGGCTGGCGGGAAGGTTATCTGGGCGAGTGGGAGGGTCGTCCCACCGAGTGGGTGGTAGACCATTGCGGCGACGACCTGATGCGGCTTCAGTACGACTACGACCTGCCCATGGGACGAACCGGCGAAACCCCTCGTCAGGTGGCGGAGAGGAGCTGGAAGTCCCTCACCTCGCTGTTAGAAAAAATTGATGAGGGTGGATCCGGTCTGGTGTTCGCCCACGGCGGGGTGATCGACATGATCTTATGGCGGATTACCAGGCTCACCCCGGGTCGGCGGCGGTCCGGTTTCTTGTCTAACGGTTCGCTCTGCGAGCTGAGCTTCAAAGGCGATAAAGCAAGCATCCTGCGCTACAACGACGCCACCCATCTGAGCCCGATAGCCCCCTGGTCTGAGGCCACCCGAACGGAAGGCGGTACGGTCATCGACCTGATCCGTCACGGGGTTACCCACGCCAACCTTGATGGTCGGGTACAGGGTCGGCTGGACAGCGATCTCCATCCGAACGGAAAGCGGCAAGCCCGGCGTCTGTCTTCCTGGGTTGGGGATTTCGATGAGATATATTCTTCCCCGCTGGCCCGGGCCTCTTCCACGGCCGAGATAGCCTTCGGGCAGGCACCGAGGTTGGCCGATGACCTGATGGAGATCAGCTTCGGAGAGTGGGAGGGGAACCGTTGGCAGGACCTGGCCGCCCAAGGTCGTCTGGATGAGTACCAAAAAGGCCATGACGTGCGAAGAGGCCGAACCGGCGAAACCTGGGCGGAAGCCCAGGCCCGCATAGAGGGGTTTATCAACCACCTGGCCCGCACCCACCCGGGGAAGCGGGTAGCCGCCACCTCTCACGGCGGGGTGATCCGAGCCTATGCCGCTCGGGTCCTAGGGCTCCCCTACGAAAAGATCGGCCTGCTAGGACACCTGCAGAACACCTCGGTCACCCAGATAGCCATCGCCGAGGACGGCTTCCCCACCCTGGCCACCTATAACCTCGCCCCCCATCTGGAGGACTGATCCCTCAATAAGTTGTCAGGCCTGGTGGTCGGAGGCAGGGATGGAGGGAGCCTTGAGGATTTCTTCGTTCGATTTCCAGCCCCCACCTGCTCGGACCATCAGTTCCGCTTCTGCCAGGCGGTTTAGGTCGCGGCTCAGGGTTCTCGGACCCACCTTGGCGTAGGCAGCCGCAACTTCGGGGGTAAGGCCGGGCAGGGCGGCCTGGGTGACAACCCGTCCGGAAGGCAACGCCAGGGCCAGGGCGAGTTGACGGGTTCGGTTGGAACCCTTGGGGAACCGGTTGATGGTCTCGTGAACGTAGTTGACCCAGGTAATCCGCTTCTGATGTTCGGTTACCAGCTCGGTCTGCTCATATAGCCCGTCGATAAGACCTTGGGCGGCGTAAACCACAAATCCGGTAATGGATTTGGTTCGGCCGGCCCGGGCCAATTCCCTTTGGTACTGATCGCGGGTGAGGTTGTAATGGTTGGAAAGCACATGGGCGGCGGGCAGCGGAACCAAGCCGGTTCGGGCTAGCAACACGAACTCCAGTAGGCGGGCAGTCCGTCCGTTTCCATCGCCGAAGGGATGTATCCAGGCGATGTAGAGATGGGCACAGACGGCGCGGGCTATGGCGAGGGCGAAAGCGATTACGGGATCTTCGGATTCGAAGGTGTCGCTTTCGAGCCAGTCGGCCAGACGGCCCAGCAGATAGTCGCAGTCCTCGGCCGGTGCGCCTCGGTATCGCCCGACTCCCACCGAGTGGCGGCGTACCTCACCGGGGACGGCATCCTCCTCGTACTCGGTGTTGACGAGGATTTGACGGTTGAACTCACAGATCAACACGGGCGTTATACGCAGTTCCTGACCACCCACCAGCTGGTCAGCTATCAGGTTGAGCGCATCTATCACGTTGCGTACCTCCCGCTCCTGGTAGGCACGGGAGGGAGGTGCGGTGTAGGTGCCCTGTAGGATGCCGCTGATCTGTTCCTCGGTCAGGGTGTTTCCTTCGATGGCGGTGGTGCCCTGGACCCCTTTTACCAGGGCGACCTGGTAAAGCTGTTGGGCAGTATCAGGCGGAAGAGGAGCCTCTGCCAGCTGTCGGCACATCGCCCGTGCTTCTCCCAATCCAATCCAGGTGGCGGGGAGAAGGTCGTTCAGGTCGGATGCCGAAAAGGATATCCAAGGATGGGATTCCTTGGTAGGTTCGCATAGATTGTCAGTGTAGTTGACTTTTAGCTTGTCCATTTATATGTCTATAGAATTGTCTCCAAATCTGTCCCAGCGATATCGCACCTTCTCTACACACCCAAGAAGAAGCGCGGAAACCCAGGATTCGTTCGGAAAACTGGCCCGGTCTGTCATCACGAACCCGCTTGAACGTATCATTCGGGGCCACTCCCACTGAAGACCACACCTTTCATATAGGTAGTTTTGAGGTACTTCGGGAGCGTTTTTTCGCGTTCTCAAAATTAGGGGTTGAATTTGTCCCCAAGTCATGATACGTAGGGGGTTGCCAAGCACCGAAGGCCGGGCAAGAGGTAGGTACCCCGATCGGATCCCCGGCATTTGAGGGAACATATTTGTATGGAGCGAACAGCCGTACCGCAGTCTCCCGGCTTCAGTCCGGGCATGGTTGACCACGCTCCGAATCAGGTGGTGTGAGGCGGGGGCGGGGACCCGGCGTAGCCGGGTGAAGTGTGTGGTTTTTGGCTTTCGAGAGGGTGTCTTCCCAGCTTATAGGCTTTTCCTACGTTCTCCCTCCGATAGTATCGTCTAGGCAGCTTTCCCAATCTGGCCGCCTATAACCTCGCTCCTCGTATGGAAGGCTGATCGCCAATAAAGGGGGTTTCGGATAGGTGGGGTTTTATCCTTCGCAGCCTTGGGCGTTGTCTACCGCCGGTTTTAGGCCCAGTCGATAATGGGCTACCTCACCGTTTTCTACGGCGAAGTAGATGCGGTAGTCGGCGTCCGCTTCATCGTTGGGGACAAAGGCCCAGGCCGGGCCCTCCAACAGCACACCGGAGACCTGCTGGATATTGGCGGAGTAAACCTCGCGCAGGCTGGATTCCGAGGTGCCGATCCTGACGCCTGAGCGGGTAGCCAGGGTACTGGGGGAGTGGATTTCGATTCTCACCACCTCGCCATCAACCACCATGAAGGCCACTCCGGGAAGGGCGGTTAAAGCGGTCATGTAGAAACAGCTGTCGGTGGAGGCTCGTCCGAAGTCCTGGGTTAGTTCCAATCCCGAGGCCGTGACCGCCTCATCTACGGTCATCCCCAACGTGACCGGGCCAATCCCTCGGAGAATCACCACATCCTCTTCAGTTAACTCCGGAGTGGGAGCCGAATCGGCTGCGGTAGTGGTAGTGGTGGGATAGGGCTCATCTGCGGTTGCGGGGTCGGGCTCGTCGGTGGGGTCCGGCTCATCAGCGACAGAGACCGTGGTCTCGGTTACGGAGGTGGTCGTAGTGGAGGTCACCAAAGTTATTTCCGCCCCGTTTTCTTCGATGGGATCAGGGGTATCGGTAGGTTCCTCATCCCCTCCGCATCCGGCCAGCACCAAAGCCAGGACTGCTGTTATCAACACCCGCTTTTTCAAGGCTTCTCCTTCGGACGGCGCGATTTTCGCGTTCTTGCGCCTAACGCTACCAGTCAAAACCCCCTAACAGGTACCTTTTCTCAAGCGATACGGCAGTAAGCCCAAAAAGCTTCATGGCTGGACAGGTCCGAAGTTCTTGACCACAATAGTTTTATGACCCAAGCCACTGTCTCGGAGCTTGAAGCGAATCTTTCTCATTATTTGCGGCAGGTACGCCGTGGTGGAGAGATTGAAATCTTAGACCGAGGTCGGCCGGTAGCAAGACTGAATCCCACTTTGACAGAAAAGGGGTTCTGGCCCGGACAGGTTGGTTAGCTCAGGAATAGTCACCCTTGACCCTTCCGGTGAGTATCTCCGAAGCCTTGGAAGACGAGAGGGCCGACCGGGTTTGAGGTACCGGGCCTAGCCAGTCAAAGTCGTCAGATACCCCGATAGTTCCTTGCAGCTGACCGAGGTGCCGCTTTTCAAGGGGTAGTTCGTTTATAACCTCATCTAAGGTTTGGCCTGACTCTCCCAAGGCAATCTGTCGGGTTGGCTCATAGATCCTTTCATCCATCGAAATAATGATACGCATCTTTTTCTTCGTACTCGTAACGAACAGCTTAGAATACCATTTCTAAATCATTTTTATTATTCTAGATTGGGATTATCTCCAATGTGTTAAGTCAGCAAGGCGGGCCTCATTTTCTATAAAGTGGCACATCATATGCCGATAAAGTGGCACACTGTAGTACCATATAGATGATTTACCTCCTGCCTGGAGGCTACAGATGAGTCCCAACAGCCTTACACCGGACGGATATCTGCCCCGCATTGCGGACGGACAGATGCGGTCGGCCCTGGAGACCATGCCGGCCGTGTTAATTGAAGGTCCTCGAGCCTGCGGTAAAACCTGGACAGGCAGAAGGTTTGCCGCTAGTGCACTTTTCCTGGACGAGCGGGTCGATGACGTCCTTTCAGCCGGAATGGACCCCGGCGGGATACTGTTTGGTGACGCCCCTCGACTCCTGGACGAATGGCAGCTTGCGCCCCGCATCTGGAACCCGATGCGTCGGGCGTGTGACGAGCGAGCTATGCCCGGCCAATTTATCCTGACCGGTTCGGCCAATCCGCCCGACGACATCACCCGACACACGGGTGCGGGCCGGATTATCCGGGTTCGTATGAGCCCGATGAGCCTGTACGAGTCCGGTGACTCCAGCGGAGCGATCTCATTTGGTGGGCTGATGCAGGGCGACAACATTCCAGCTAGGGAGGAGACCCATTCGCTTGACAAGGTAATGGGGTTGGCTTGCAGGGGCGGGTGGCCGCAGCATATCGGCTCCAATGTCACCGTGGCGGGTCGGGCAGCCCGGGCCTATCTGTCCGAGATAACCCGAACCGACATTTCAAGGGTCGATGGCGTGGAACGTAACCCACTAAAGGTGGAAAAGCTTCTCATATCTTTGGCCCGAAACGTGGCAACGGAAGTGCGGGTAGCTACCTTGGCTTCCGATATCGCCGCATCCGGAGGAAATAACCACCTGGAACGGCGTACTCTGGCCCGCTACCTCAACGCCTTGGAACGCCTGTTCGTGCTTCAAAAGGTACCGGCCTGGAGTCCTCACCTGGCCTCTCGGGTTCAGATTCGCCAGGCACCCAAGCTTTCTCTGGTTGACCCTTCCCTGACCGTTGCGGCCCTTGATGCGACGCCGGAGTCGCTGATCAGAGACCTGCCGTTCGCCGGACGACTTTTCGAGTCGATGGCCATCCGTGATCTTTCGGTTTACGCCGCCGCACACGGGGCGGGTTTGTCACATTACCGTGACAGCGTTGGACTGGAGGTGGACCTGGTAATCAACCTTAAGGCGGGGAGGTGGGCGGCGGTTGAGATCAAGTTGGGCGGACGGGCCGGAATCGAACAAGGTGCACGTGCCCTGCTGCGCCTGCGCGACAAAATAGACCAGGAGGTGCACGGACCGCCCGCTCGCCTGATCGTCTTAACCGCCACCGGATACGCATTCGAACGTCCCGACGGAGTGGGTGTCGTCCCGATCACCGCACTAGTGCCCTGATAGAAAATCCCGCAGTCTTCTATGTAAGAACGGAAAACGTGACCTGCAGTAGAGCTTCGGATTTAATCCGCTTCTTCTTTGGGCTGATCTTCGGAGCGGTTCCGTTTGCCGAGGCCGGCCGGGGGGCGGATTCGGCGGGCCATGTGTACCAGAACGCCGCTGGCCCGGGTGGGTATGGCCACGAACGGTCTTCTGCGGCCGGCAGGTACCCCTTCCCGGGCGAAGATGCGCACCAGGCCGAGCAGGGCCATGATCAGGAACACCAACCCGATCAGCCAATAAAGTGCCTCGGGACCGCCGGATGCCATGACCGGGCCTCCCGCCAGCGGGCCAAGAACCGAGCCGACTCCCGCCAGCCGAGCCACCATGCTGCTCACCCCGACCGCCGACCCGGGCGGAACCCGGTCGTTTATATGACTCAAGGCCAACGGATACATCGACAGGGAGAATCCTCCCACCACGAAAGACACCAACAAGGCCGACCAACCGAGCGGGTCGGTGTTGATCATCACCAGGCAGGCGGCGGCGCAAATCAATCCGGTGGCGATTATCAACCTGCGCCTTCCTAGCCGGTCCGACAATATCCCGATAGGGGGTTGCAGCACCACGCTTCCTATCAAGGCGATGGAGGTAAACCAGGCCACCCGATCGGCGCTCATCCCGGATTGAACTGCGAACACCGCCCCCATGGTGACTAGGGCACCAGACCCGATTCCCTGGCCGAAAGAAACCAGCACCCCCAGTGGAGCCGCCCTCCAAACCTGGCCGAAAGGGAGTTTGTCGTGGACTATCAGGGTGGGAGCAGCCGAAGGTGCCAAGGTGATGGGGATGACGGCGATGGATAAAAGGATGGAGGCGGCTACGAAAAGGGCAAACCCCGAAGGATCACCGAATAAGATCAGCATCTGTCCGGACGAAAGTCCCCCCATCAGCACCACAAAATAGATCGACAGAAGCCGTCCCCGGGTGCGATTGTTGGCTATCTCGTTCAGCCAACTCTCGCCCACAATACCGAGACCGCCGATGGCGAAGCCGTTGATCAGCCTGGCCAGCGACCAGACGCCGGGGTTGGTGTTGAGGATGTACAAAAGAGTGGAAGTCGAGGCCAGCGAGGCCAAGGCGGCGTACACCCGGATATGGCCCACATCAACCACCATCCGCCGGGTCACCCAGGCTCCGGCCAGCAGCCCGATGTAGAAGAAAGACAGGACGATTCCGGTGGTAGTAGTGGAAAAGCCCTCCAGCTCGGCCCTTAATCCGAGCAGAGGGTTCATGATTCCGTTGCCCATCATCACGAACAGGACCGCCAGGAGCAGCCCGTGGGAGCCGGTCAGAACTCGGGAGGAAGAGGGGGTTGATGGGGTGGAACTCACGTCTCGGCCTTCATGCAAGAGGTCAAAAGTAATTGGCGTGGGATTCCTAAAGAACGACCTCGCCACCGAAAGGGGGAAGGCAACCGAACGGCACCTTCGATACTGCGGTTAAACGCGGGCCCCATGATAGCGGAGTGCGTTATAAGTTCTGTTTGCTACCAGCGGGTTCCCTGGCCGGTCACCTCTTCCACCGGAAGGGCGATAGGCAAGCGGGACCGGATCCACTCGTCCTGGGCCCGGCTGATATGAGTGGGGAAATAGGTTTTCATCACCTCTTTCACATATTCATGGGCTCGCTCGGCCGAACTCTTTGCCCCGGCATCCCGCCAATCATCCGGGCTGTTACGGTCGCCGATGGCCGGATAGATGTATTCCCGTTGCATCAGGTGGAGGGTTTGGTCGCTCCCCAGAAAATGCCCGGGACCCTCAACGGTTTCCCGAATCACGTCTTTCGACAGGGTGTAGTCGTTGATGTCCACCCCCCGAATGGTGCGGATTACGGCACCGAGCATGTCGTTGTCGATCACCAGCGCCTCATGCGAATAGCCCAGCAACGACCCCAGCATCCCCGCCGACTCATACACAAGATTGGTTCCCGCCTGGCCGCACAGCAAGGTGGTCATACCCTTTTCATAGCCGGCCTGGTTGTCGGGGAGCTTGGAATCGGCCATACCTGCCGCCACACACGAAGGAAGGCCCAGCCAGTTGGCTATCTGTCCCGCTGCGGCGTTGAGGACACCCGATTCACCCGACCCGCCGGTCATGGCACCGGTACGCAGGTCCGACACGAACGGCCAAAGCCCCATGGCGCAGGGGTGCCCGGGTGAGATCAGGTTCACGTTGGTCAAACCGGCCAAACACTCCGCCACGGCCTGAACCAGCGAGCCGCCCAGCGCCGCCGGCGAGGTGGCACCTGCTTGACCGGCCGACAAAATGTTGATCGGCATGCCGGCTTCTATCTGGGCGACCATGCACTCGTTAGATTCATAGGCGAAGCGAAGGGGAGGCACCACGAAGGTGTTGTTGGCGCACACGAAGGGTCGCTTCCGGTACTCCCCCTCACCGCCCAGGACATAGTCGTACATCTCGACTACCTCATGGACGTTTTGGGGTTGGAAAAAGGAGGTCCCCTGCGGTTTGTCGGTTCCCATCATGGTGATGTAGGCGGTATTGATATCCACATCCCGAGCCTCCTGTAGGTCACGGGTCACCAGGGTGCGCACGAAAAAGTGGATGTTCTCCAAGGTGTTGTTAAGGCGAGCGGCATCGTATAGATCAGCGGTGGTACTGGGGTTGAACACCCGCTTTTGGTAGTCGAGCACCAGGACCGCGGCACCTGCCGTTCCGAAGTGGGTCTTGTTGCCGGAGAGTTCGATGCTCTTGTCCTCGTCTAAACCGAACCAAACCCACTCTTTGGCGGCCTTTTCCTCGACCACTCTTTGGACCACCGAACGGGGATAGTGCAGGCGGTTGTTGTCGTCCAGATGGCCACCGGCGTTGGTAACCACCTTGGTGAATTCGGGGATGGGATCGCCCATACCGATTTCTTCGATGAGGTCCAGGGCGGTTTCATAGACCCGTTCCATATCCGATTCGGTCAGAGGGCGGTAGGCACCACCTTCCATTCCCGGCCAGATAGCCCGTTCTTCCTCGGTGGGCCCTCTTTGCCGGGCGGCTATTCGAGCGGCCCGGCCGCCGCCTCGCTTTCGCCTGGCCATCAGGCCCTCAACCGTTCGCTCGCAGGATCCCAGACCGCCTCTTCCAGCACGGTGGCCGTCCTTCGGCGGTTCATCACCCCCACCTCAAAAGTCGAGCCGGGTGCCTCAAACCTCGGGTCTACATAGGCGAACAGGATGCTTTTGCCCACCGAATGCGCCCAGGCACCGCTGGTGGTTATCCCCATAATCCGGTCGCCGTCGTAGGTGGGTTCGTTGCCCAGACAGTCGGCATCACCGTCATCCAACTCGGCATACACCAGCACCATACTTAGGGGCTCGGCCTGGTCACGGCGGGACAGGGTGGCGGCCTTGCCCTGGAAATCCTTGCTGTAATCCACGAAGCGTCCCAGTCGGGCCTCGACCGGGGTGATTTCGGTGGTCAGCTCCGACCCGTGTGCCTTGTAGGCTTTCTCCAGCCGCATGATGTTCATCGCCCGGCTTCCGAAGTCCACCATCCCGTGAGAATCGCCCACCCCCCGGATGGCCTGATAGGCGTCCATCATGCGATCAAGAGGTAGGTGGAGTTCCCAGCCCAGCTCCCCCACATAGGAGACCCGCAGGGCGATGGCGGGTACGCCTGCCACCTCGATCTCCTGGCCGGTCAGCCAAGGGAAATTCCGATTGGAAAGGTCGGTGTCGCATAAACCGGCCAGAACGTCTCGGGCCTGGGGTCCGGTGACGGCCAGGATGCCGGTCCGGTCGGTCACATCCGTAACGGTGACCTCCTCCCCGTCCCGAATATGGGAGGTGAGCCAGTCGTAGTCGTGCCATTGGGCGGTGATAGCCGAGTTCAGATAGAAGCGCTCCGGCCCCAAACGGGTAATGGTCATCTCCGATTCGATACCCCCCAAAGAGGTGAGCATATGCACCAGCCTGATACCACCGTCACGGGCGGGTAGCCGGTTGGCCGACAACCGATCCAGCAGGCCAGACGCATCGGGACCGGTAACCTCGAACTTGGAAAAGGCGGTGAGGTCGGCTATCCCGACCCGATCACGGATCGCCCGGACTTCCACTCCCACCTCGTCATGGGCCGAGGAGCGCCGGAAGGAGTAGACCTCGGGGTTAGGGGAGAAGTACATGACCCGTTCCCAGCCCCACACCTCCTGCCATTGGGCACCTTTGGCATCAAACAGGTCGTAGAGAGGGGTTTTCTTCATGGGGCGTCCGGCGTCCCGATACTCGAAGGGCATACGAACCTGATACATCTCGTGGAACTCGTCTATCGAACGCTCGTGGGTGTAGCGTCCGGGAGCGTAAGGGCCGAACCGGCGAGGGTCCATGCCGGCCACGTTGATCTCGGTCTGGCCGTGCACCATCCACTGGGCCAGATATTTACCGGCCCCGGGGCCTTGGGTGATGCCGATCGAAGCTCCGGCGCAGTACCAGTAGTTGCGTAGGCCCGGGGCCGGTCCCATCAGGAAACCGGCGTCCGGGGTGTGGGTAATCGGCCCGGACACCACCTGTTTGATACCGGCCCCGGCGAAGCAGGGGAGACGCTGTGCGGCCAGATCAAGCCAGGGGAGCAACCGGTCGAGCTCCACCGGAGTAAGGTGGAAGGTCAGGTCCCAGTCGATCCCTTCCACCCCGTATTCCTTGGCGTCCTCCCGTTCGTATGGTCCGATCACCAGACCGTTGTGTTCCTGCCGGTAGTAGCAGGACGCCCGCGGGTCTCGGACTACGGGGTGTTCCTTTTCGAGGGCGGCCACCTCTTCGATGTCTTCGGTGACCAGATATTGGTGGATTACCGACTCGATCGGCACATCCAAGCCCACCATCGCCCCTAGTTGGGGGGTGTAGGAACCGGCTGCGTTCACTACGTGCTCGGCCACGATCCGGCCCTTCTGGGTGATCACCTCCCAGCGACCGTCCTCCGTCTGGTTCATGTCGGTGACCCGATTTTTCCGACTGATCTCAGCTCCCAGGTTGCGGGCACCCACCGCCATGGCGTTGGTAGCGGCGGAGGGATCGGTCCAACCATCGCCCGGGGTCCAAAGGCCCAGATTGACGTCGGGTTTCAGGTCGAGCAGAGGTGCCACCTCGGGTATCTCGTTCGGCCCCAGCAGATGCGCCTCCACCCCGATCGCGGCCAACATTCCGGCCACGTAGTAGAACCAGTCCACCTCGTCGGGGCTGCGGGCCAGGCGTACCGCCCCGCAGCCGTGCCATCCGGCGTGCATGCCGGTCTCCTCGTGGATTTTCTGGTAGAGGTCGGCGGTATCACGGTGTACCTTGGCGGTGTTCAGGTCGCCGATGAAGTGGGGGATAAGCCCGGCGGCGTGCCAGGTGGATCCGGAGGTGAGCTCGTCCTTTTCGATCAGGAGGGTGTCGGTCCATCCTTCATGGGCGAGGAAATAGAGCAGACCCACCCCCATGGCCCCTCCGCCGACGATCGCTACCTGGACCTCTTCACGCATTTAGTTCTCCGGATTCGGAAGTAGGAGAGATTGGTTTCCCGGGCAATGGTAGTAACCCGGTTTCAAAACTGCTGAAAATACTGGCCGGTCGG
The DNA here is from genome assembly GCA_009841075.1 of Acidimicrobiia bacterium. Classification (GTDB taxonomy): domain Bacteria; phylum Actinomycetota; class Acidimicrobiia; order Spongiisociales; family Spongiisociaceae; genus Spongiisocius. Next base: position 21,126 of record VXMP01000085.1, read on the forward strand.
ATTCCTGCCGGTGGGGCCGGGATTTCTGGTTACGGATAGAAGAAAGGGGCCCCACCAAGGAGGCCCCTTTCGGTCTAAGTTCTTTGTTTACGGTTGGTCCGGGTCTGTGCGGGTTCAGCCGATCAGGCGAGCGGCGTAGAGCCAGGAGTCCGCGAGATCGCGGTTTTCGGTGATCCATTCGGCGGCGTGGCGTTTGATGTCGTCTTCTGTGTTCTCGCCGGTTTGCATGCGGACGTTTTGTAGGGCGACGTCGACCGGGCTGATGGTGAACAACTCGAACAGCCTGGCAGCGGCCGTGTTGGCGGCCAGGAAGTCGTTGTTGGCGATCACCGCGATATCAGCCGCGTCCCAACCCAGCAGACACGGGTCGGTAGTACACCGGTTACCGATGGACGTAGGACCCTCGATCTGGGTTGGCGAGACCGACGGATCGGTATGGATCGAGACCCACACCGCGTTATCGCCCGGACGCAGATCGCTCACATAGTGAGATGGCGCCCAGGTGTAGACCAGGTAGGGCTCACCCGCAGCGTCCTTGGCGATAGCGTCGGCGATCATCGCGTCGTAACCACCGATATCGAACTGCTCGATGTTGTCCCATCCGGCATTCTCAAGCCAGGCGTTGATATTGGCGTGGCATCCCCATCCTTCCGGGCAGCCGTATATCTGGAGCACACCGTCACCCGGCGAAGCATCAGCCGACTCATACGCGGCGAACACCTCAGGATCGGACAACATGGCATCCAGAGTGGTCAACCCGTTCGCGTCAGCGAAGGCCTTGTTGGTGATCAGCCCCTGCACACCCGCTCTGGGCATCTCCCTGCCCAAGCGGGTGACATGGTCACTAACCACCGACCCGTCGGGCATCTCAGCAACCAAGAACTGGTCATGGTTCGGGAGCCACGAGTTAACCCAGAAGTCAAACTCGCCGGTAGCCATCGACACATATGCATTAGACGGTGCCAACTCCAGGTCAGCCGGGTCGCTCACCTCATAGCCCAACTCGCCCAGCAACGCCGCATAGATAGCAGCCTGCATATAACCAGTCGACCAATTAGCCCGCGCCATCGTCACCGAAACCCCCGACCCCGGCGTATCGTCAACCGGCAGGGCGGCTATAGCCAGCCATTCATCAACGGTGGAACGGTTTTCGGTGATCCATTCGGCGGCGTGGCGTTTGATGTCGTCTTCTGTGTTCTCGCCGGTTTGCATGCGGACGTTTTGTAGGGCGACGTCGACCGGGCTGATGGTGAACAACTCGAACAGCCTGGCAGCGGCCGTGTTGGCGGCCAGGAAGTCGTTGTTGGCGATCACCGCGATATCAGCCGCGTCCCAACCCAGCAGACACGGGTCGGTAGTACACCGGTTACCGATGGACGTAGGACCCTCGATCTGGGTTGGCGAGACCGACGGATCGGTATGGATCGAGACCCACACCGCGTTATCGCCCGGACGCAGATCGCTCACATAGTGAGATGGCGCCCAGGTGTAGACCAGGTAGGGCTCACCCGCAGCGTCCTTGGCGATAGCGTCGGCGATCATCGCGTCGTAACCACCGATATCGAACTGCTCGATGTTGTCCCATCCGGCATTCTCAAGCCAGGCGTTGATATTGGCGTGGCATCCCCATCCTTCCGGGCAGCCGTATATCTGGAGCACACCGTCACCCGGCGAAGCATCAGCCGACTCATACGCGGCGAACACCTCAGGATCGGACAACATGGCATCCAGAGTGGTCAACCCGTTCGCGTCAGCGAAGGCCTTGTTGGTGATCAGCCCCTGCACACCCGCTCTGGGCATCTCCCTGCCCAAGCGGGTGACATGGTCACTAACCACCGACCCGTCGGGCATCTCAGCAACCAAGAACTGGTCATGGTTCGGGAGCCACGAGTTAACCCAGAAGTCAAACTCGCCGGTAGCCATCGACACATATGCATTAGACGGTGCCAACTCCAGGTCAGCCGGGTCGCTCACCTCATAGCCCAACTCGCCCAGCAACGCCGCATAGATAGCAGCCTGCATATAACCAGTCGACCAATTAGCCCGCGCCATCGTCACCGAAACCCCGGCACCTGGGCCCTTGGCTGCTTCCTCCAGCGCCATCTGGGCCTCTTCTGCGGCCATCTGGGCCTCTTCTGCAGTCTTCTGGGCCTCTTCTGCGGCCATTTGGGCTTCTTCTAGCGCCATTTGGGCTTCTTCGCCGCCCGCTGCTGCAGCCTCCTCGGCCTCCTCCAGCGCCATCTGGGCCGCCTCCAACTCGGCTTCGGCATCAGCCAGTGCCGCATTGGCCGCCGCTTCCGCGGCCTCGGCTGCTTCCTGGGCGCTTCTGTCCACGACAGTGGCAGGAGGCTGGGTGTCGGTCGTCGCCGGTTCATCATCCCCGCACGCAACGGCCAGCAGTGCGAACACGGCCAGCAGCGCCAGTACCTTTCTTGCTCTAGTCATTCTGGATTCCTCTCCTTCGTTTGGTTGTTTTCTCGGTAGTTTACTGCCGCGCTTGTCCTCACGTCCGAGTGGTGGGCGCGGCCAACTCGCTGCCACTGGCCTTCGTCTTATCTTGTGTATCTGATCGATCGGGCTCGTGTTCCCCTTGGTAAACCTTCGTCCTCTGGAACTCCCTTAGAACCCCGCGCGCCGATGCAAAGAATAAGAACCCGGCCACCAGACACAGGAACGCGCCTGGCCCGCTGACGAAATTGGGGTCGGAGACGCGAACAAGCGAGCTGATCCATCCCGCCGCCACCAGCATCACCCCCACCCCGACAGCCGCCACCCCTATGCTCCATCGCCAGCGTAGTTGCTCGTCCCGCCCGAACAATCCGGCTGCGGGCAGAGTGAGCAGGAGAGCCGCCACTCCCAGCCACAGAGTTAGGTATCCGAGGCGGGGTCCCGCCCCGGAGAAACCGTCGGTACGCACGGGATTCTTCTCTTGCGCCTTGGCGGACAGCGCCGCGATCTGGGTGGCATTCTCCGCAGCTTTGGAGGGATCATCCTGTGCTTCTTGCTTCAGGCGGTCTAGTTCGGCCTGCACCTCGGGGGTGATTATCAACTCAGCCCGTTCGTCGACCGACCAGGATGAGAGTCCGGCCACCACCAGCAACGCGAGGATCACAGCCGAGATGGTGATGCGGGTGATCGACACGGTGGACGGCAGCGGACGCAGCGGGCTGTAGGGGGCGTTTCGTGTCCATATCACGGCACCTGCCACGGCGATGATCCCGCTACCCAGAGCCACCCACGCTCCGATGCCGTGGCTGTAGGACACGACGCCTGCCGGCGAACCGATCCACACATATGCACCCGCCGACGCCAGCAGGCCGGCGGCGGAGATCAGAGCACCGTCGGCACCGAACCAGCGGGCCACCCGGCCCGGTCTCGTGAGCGTGGTTAGCGCCGAGGCCGCAATCACCAGACCGGCTGCGAGCACGGCCATCCCGAAGAAGCTACCCCCCTCGGCAGCCAAGCCGTTGAAGCTCGACCCGCTCAGGTCCAGGTCGGCCGCTCGGCCGTATGCCGAGACATGGCCCGCATCGTGTCCCCACGGTAGGAAGATGGAGATCACTGCCAGTAAGGATGCAGCCAGACCGATCAGTACCCCTGCCCGCTCTGCGCTCCCCACCGCCGCCGGAGTCCCTTCATCGGCTTCGTCGGCCTCATCGGTGACGGTGTCCTCGGCGGGGCTCTCGTCCAGCAACGCCTCCGGATCCCGCCGGTGCACCCAGGCCTGGCGGATGCGGGCGAACAGGTTCGTACCATCTCCCGCCTCGGTCTGGGTTAGGCGGTCCAGGACCACCGCCACGATGAACAGGCCGAGCCCGGAGGAGGTCGACAGTGGTGTGTCAAGGTTCAAAACTGCCCTATACACGAGCAGGCCTAGCCCGCTGGCCCCCATAATGGCTGCGATGCCGATCATGGAGATGGCGAGGAGGAGGGTTTGATTGATGCCGGTCATGATGGCCGTACGGGCCAGCGGTAGCTGGACGTCAAAGAGGACGCGGACTTCGGATGCTCCGTAGGCGCGAGAGGCTTCGACTACGTCGGCCGGGACTTGGCGGATGCCGAGGTTGGTGAGGCGGATCAAGGGGGGAACAGCGAAAACCATGGTCACGATCGTGGCCGGCTCGGGCCCGAGGCCGAAGAAGAAGATGAATGGGATGATGTAGACGAAAGCGTGGACGACCTGCATGGCGTCAAGGATTGGACGCACCACCCTCCAAACGCCGTCCACCCGCCCGCAGACGATGCCGACCGGGATCCCGATTATCACGCAGAGGGCGACGGCCACGCCGATCAGCCCGATGGTGGTGGTGGTCTCCTCCCAGAACTCGTTGCCCAGAAGCCCGCATAGCGCTAGCAGCACGGCAAGCCCGAATCCAACCCGCACGTTGCGGGTGATTATTCCCACTACCAGCACCCCTCCGCACACCAATATCCAGGACATGTCCGTGATCTCCCACCACGGGTGGTAATCGGGTCCGTCGACGAAGTTGCGGAACAGGAACGAGAAGGGCCATTCGATGATGTCGAACAGGATCCCGAAGTTGAGGATGATCCAGTCGATCATCTCGTCCATCCAGGATCCGAACGGTATCTCCCAGGAGTCGAGGGTTGCGTTGTCCCAGAACGGTGGGTTCTCCTCCGTAGCAGGACCCTGGGCGAGGGTGGCGGCCGCCGGGTTCAGGCCATTCATAGGTATGTTTCTCGTTCGAAGCCGTCGATGAGTTGTTCGACTCGTCCCATTTCCTCCATGATGTGGCGGGGGTCGAGGTCTCCTACCAATTTGCCGTTTTGGTCTATGACGGCGATGGGTAGTCCTCTGCCGGCTGCGGCGTATACGTCGTTGAGGGTTGTTTGGGGGGTGGCGGTGTCGAAGTCGTTACGGAGGGCGGCTGTCATGTCGGTGGAGCCGGTGTCGGCGGCTTTGACGCAGTCTCCGATGGTGAGGAGCCCGGTGGGCCGGCCGTGGGTGTCGGTGGCGAAGGTGCCACTACGGTCGCCGATGTGGGCCAGGGCTTCGGAGAGGGACATGTCAGGGTCGATGGGTTTGGGTTCCAACATGATTTCACCGCATTCGATCACCCGGCCCTGGTCTACGTCTTGGACGAACTCGGCTACGTAGGCGGTGGCGGGCTCGGTGAGGATTTCTTCGGGGGTTCCGATCTGGATCACCGCGCCGTCTCGCATTATGCAAACCCGGTCGCCGATCCGCAGCGCCTCGTTGAGGTCGTGGGTGATGAACAGGATGGTTTTTCGAAGTTCGTTCTGGATTTCCATCAACTCGTCCTGCATCTGGCGGCGAATGAGCGGGTCAAGGGCGGAAAAGGCCTCGTCCATCAGGAGGATGTCGGGATCGGAGGCGAGCGCCCGGGCCAGCCCCACCCGTTGCTGCATCCCTCCCGACAATTCTCTGGGGGAGTAGCGGGCGTAGGGTTCCAGGCCCACCAAGGACAGTGCCCGTATAGATGCGGAGTCACGGTCGGCTTTGTCGACTCCCTGGACCTTCAGACCGTAGCCCACGTTGTCTATCACGTTACGGTGAGGGAAGAGGGCGAAATGCTGGAAGACCATCCCCATTTTTTCGCGGCGGAAGGCCTGGAGCGGGGCACCTTGGAGGGTTTGGACATCCGTGCCGTCCACCAGAACCTGGCCGGATGTGGACTCGAACAGTTTGTTGACGGTGCGCAGGGCGGTGGACTTGCCGGAACCGGACAGTCCCATCACCACAAAAATTTCTCCTTGGGCGACCGAAAAGGAGACATCCCTGATCCCTATTACGTGGCCTGATTGTCGCAGAACATCGTCCTTGCTCACCCCCGTCCGGGCCAGGTCAAAGGCCCTTCCATGCGGCTGAGGGCCGAAGATCTTGTAGACGCTCTGTAGGCGTATCAGCTCATCACCGATTTCCGCGATGGCATCGATCCTTTCCGGCCGCCGTCAGGCCACAGGTACGGTCTGGAAGACTCCAGTAAAGGATAACCCTACATTATTTGAGCGCAGGACTGATATCCTGATCCGAGTTTTACGGGGACCCACACTTTTCTTTGGTAGGATCAATGCCCGCAAGACTGTTATTAGACCTCTAACCGAGTCAGGTATGAACGCTTCCGGCCGATGGCCAACCGATCTGGAGATAGCCCAGGCCGCTTCCGTTAAACCCATCTCCGACATTGCCGAATCGATCGGTATCCTCGCCGAAGAGCTGATTCCTTACGGCTCCACCAAGGCCAAGGTTCACCTGGACATCCTCAAGCGGATCGGTTCCAACCCACCTGGCAAATACATTGACGTAACCGCAGTCACCCCCACCCCGCTCGGAGAGGGGAAGACCACCACTACGGTCGGCCTGGTACAGGGTCTGGCCAGGATCGGTAAGCAATCGATCGCGGCTATCCGCCAACCCTCTATGGGTCCCACCTTCGGGATCAAAGGCGGCGCAGCAGGCGGCGGCTACAGCCAGGTCATTCCCATGGACGAGTTCAACCTGCACCTGACCGGTGATATGCACGCCATCAGCGTGGCCCATAATCTGGCGGCGGCGGCTATGGATGCCCGCTGGTATCACGAAGGGCGGATGAGCGACGCCCAGCTGGAGGCGGTCGGTCTGGAGCGGCTCGATATCGACATGTTCAGGGCTCAGTGGCGGCGGGTAGTGGACGTCAACGATCGGGCGCTTCGCAACGTGATCGTCGGCCTGGGCGGTCGGATAGACGGGCGACCTAGAGAGGCCGGCTACGACATCACGGTCGCCTCGGAACTGATGGCGATCCTGGCGCTTACCGACGGCCACGACTATGCCTCGGCCCTGCAGGATTTGCGGGCCAGATGCGGGCGGATCGTGGTGGGTGCGGACACCCGAGGCAACCCGATCACCCTGGATGACCTGCAGGTGGGGGGTGCGGTGACCGTTTTGATGAAAGACACCCTGCATCCCACCCTGATGCAGACCCTGGAGGGCGGGGCGGCGTTCGTCCATGCCGGGCCTTTCGCCAACATAGCCCACGGAAACTCCTCGATCCTGGCCGATCGGGTGGCCCTGCATCTGGGGGAATATGTGGTTACCGAGTCGGGTTTCGGTGCCGACATGGGGATGGAGAAGTTTTTCAACATCAAATGTCGGGCGTCCGGCCTGAAGCCTGACGCGGTGGTGATGGTCGCCACGGTCCGAGCCCTCAAAACCCACGGCGGCGGTCCCAAGGTGGTGGCCGGTAGGGGGTTGGCATCCGAATACACCGAGGAGAACCTGCCCCTTCTGGAGGCGGGCCTGGTCAACCTGGTCGCCCACATCGAAAACGCCCGCCGTTTCGGGATCGAGGTGGTCGTGGCGGTCAACGCCTTCCCCACCGATACGGCTCGGGAGCATGAGATGATCAAGCGCGTGGCTATGGAGGCGGGTGCGTTGTCGGCGGCGGTGTCCAGCCACTGGGCGGATGGGGGAGGCGGGGCGATCGAGCTGGCCGAAGCGGTGGTGGAAGCCTGCGAGAACCCGGTGGATTTCCGGTTCCTATATCCGTCGGATCAGCCCATCAAAACCAAGATCGAGACGGTCTGTAGGGAGATCTATCGGGCGGAGGGAGTGGACTATTCTGCTGCCGCCGAGCGCCAGATCAAAGACTTCGAGAAGGCCGGAATGGGTGACCTTCCCATCTGCATGGCAAAGACCCCTCTTTCCATCTCCCACGACTCCTCCCTAAAGGGTGTCCCAAGCGGCTTCACCGTGCCGGTGCGGGAAGTCCGAGTGTCGGTAGGTGCCGGTTTTCTGGTGGTGCTGCTGGGCGAGGTCAGGACCATGCCCGGCCTAGGCGTCCGCCCCGCCTATATGAACGTTGACCTGGACGAAGAAGGCAAGGTAGTCGGCCTGTTCTAGGCGGGTGATGGATGGCTGTTATCTGGAGCGGGGGTTAGATCCAGTGGCGGCGGCGTTGGAAGGGGTAGAGGGGGGCGGATATGCGGCGGCGGGTTTCGCCGGCGAACAGTCCGGCAAAGTTAATGTCGAATCCGGCCTCATAGGCGCGGGCTACGGCTCTTATGAACCCGTCCTCATGATCGGTGGGGGAGGTTATTAGGAGTGACCCCGGTCCGGTGGCATTTGCCGCACTGGTGATCGATCCGGGGTCGGGGCCGATCTCAATCAGGGCGTCTACCTCGACCCGGTTTAGTGTCTTTCTCCAGCCCAAGTTATCGGTCTGCCCTGGAGTTCGATTGTTCGTGTGGTGGAGGTCGAAATCGGATAATGACTCCACTGCCTGGCCGTTGGTGCCGTTGATCATGAGCGCCGACGAGGGAGCAAAAGTGATTTGGGCGAGGGTTGCTTCCAGAACCTCCAGGGCTTTGGTCTGCTGCCCGGACCGGGCATTCGGTACGACATCCAGCGCCGCCGCTACCCTCAAACCCTCTTCCAACGTGATGGCTCCCGCTGCCCAGGCTGCCGCCAAACCGCCGGAGCCATGCCCCACCACCAGATCAGGCCGGATCCCCACACTGCCCCATAGTGCGGTCAGGGCGCATTCCAACGCATAGGCAGGCGGCCCGGTATCCGGCCAGGGCTCTTCCGGGTTTTGTCGGATCAACTCCTCGCATCGGGCCAGTACTGCCCGCGCCACCGGCTCTTGACGACATATTGATAGGCCCGACTTGATCCACGTACCCACCTCCCCGTAGTAGGTGAAGGCGACCCGGAGAGGTCCGTGGTCGGGTGGTTGATCCGGCCCCTCTTGGCCCTCGGCTTGCTTCTGAAGCTGCTGCCTAAGCCGGCCGGCATCGTCGAATAACAGCCCGGCCCGGTGGGGAAAATGACTGCGGCCTACGCCTGCTGTCCAAGCCAGATCGGAAAGCAGGTCAGGGGAGGAGACATGGTCGTCGAGCCAGGCGAGATAACGGCCCGCCAGATCACGGAGCGCCTTGGGCGACTTTCCGGAGAGCGGCAGCAGGCGAACCGCACGCGCACGCTCGGACGGCTCATCCCAGGAGGCCGGAGAGGTGCCAGCCAAGGGTTCGGGAAGCGACACCGGTACCGGCAGGGGGGCACCGGTCGGCAATCGGGGAGAACCGCCGCCGGCGACCGATGCGTATCCCTCTACCAGAACGTGGGCGTTGGTGCCGGATAGACCGAAGGCGTTGATCCCCGCCATGGGTGGGTGCACGGAATCCGCCGGCCAGGAGGTTTTCTCGGACGCTATCCGCATCGGAATCCGGTCCCAGTCCACATGAGGGTTAGGGTCGTCAAAGTTCAGCTGCGGAGGGATGACCCCTTGGCCCATCGACAGTACCGTCTTGATGAAGGCGGCTATCCCGGCGGCCCATTCGGTGTGGCCTATATTCGACTTGACCGTTCCGATGATTAGCGGGTTACTTTGGTCGCGGCCCTCGCCATAGACGGCGGCGGCGGCGTTCAGCTCGATCGGATCGCCCAGTTGGGAGCCGGTGGCGTGGGCCTCCAGATAGTCCACCCTTAAAGGCGACACACCGGCCTGGGCCAGGGCTTCGGCCATCACCTTCTCCTGGGCGGGTCCGTTCGGCACCGTAAGCCCGGCACCGGCACCGTTCTGGTTGACAGCCGACCCCCGGATGACCGCCCAGATACGGTCGCCTGCGGCCTCGGCATCCCTTAGGCGCTTCAGAACCACCATGCCGCAGCCCTCGCCGCGGACGTATCCTGAGGCGGCTGCGTCAAACGGTCTGATCTGACCGTTTGGAGCCAGCATTCCAATGTCCATCATGAATCTTGAAATGGCCGGGGACAGCACCACGTTGACCCCGCCGACCAGAGCCGCGTCGACCTCGTCCCTTTGCAAGGCCGCCACCGCCTGATGGATAGCAGCCAGCGAAGAGGCGCAGGCCATGTCGACCGGCAGGGCCGGACCCTGCAGTCCCAGAGTGAACGCAATCCGGCCCACGGCGACGCTGCCGGTGGTACCCAGGTAACTATCGGCCCGGTTGCCCGCCGAGATCAAATCCCGATATTCGGCGGTGCCAATCCCGACATAAACTCCGGTGCGGCTTCCGATGAGCTGGGCCGGGTCGAGCCCGGCGTCCTCAATCGCCTGCCGGCTGATCTCCAGCAGCATCCTTTGCTGGGGGTCCATGAGCTGCGCCTCGATGGGCGAGATGGAGAAGAAGCGCGAGTCGAATAGATCAATGTCATTCAGGAAGGCACCCCGCCGGTAGGCCACATCTTCGGCCTCGGGATCTCCTACTACGCCCGCCCAGGATCCTCCGTCGAGACGGCCGTCGGTGATGGCTTCGCCTCCCGATTCCAGCAGATCCCAGAACGCGGTCAGGTTTTCGGCACCGGGAAACCGACAGGCCATGCCGACCACGGCGATGCCGTCTTGGTCGGCTGCGACCGGTGGGGAGGCTTCGGGACCAGACCAATCGGGCGCTTGAGCATCATTTACATCCTCAGTGGACCGGCCGAGTTCTTCGGCCATGTGACGGGCCAGGACTGCAATATCCGGATAGTCGAATACCACGGTATTGGAGGCGACATACTCCCCGGCGAAGGCCCGGTTCAGCCGGTTTCGTAGCTCCACCGCCATCAGCGAATCCATGCCCAGGTCAAAGAACCCGACCGTCGGGGGCGGTGTCTTGGGCAATCGCAGAACGGCCTGTACCTCCTGCTGGAGGAAGGAGACCAGCATCTGCTCGGATAGCCCACCCGAACCACTCCGCAGCCGGGTCAACAAATCGTCCGAAGGAGTTGAATCTTCGGCGTCATTGTCGGAATCGGAGGAAAGCATCTCCTCCAACAGAGGAGGACGGTGTTCGATTGCCCGCTCGAACACAGACCAGTCCATCGACATGACTACCGAATTGGTGGTGTCCTGACGAACCAGCCGCTCCAACGCTCGAATGCCCTGCTTGGGAGTGAACCAGCGTCCGCCCAGCGCTGCCCGTCGCTGCTCGATCCGCTCTCGCTGTTCGGCGGCTTCGCCGATCTCCGACCATGCACCCCAGGCTATGGACTGGCCCGGCAGGCCCCGCGCCCGGCGGTGGGCGGCCAGCTGATCCAGGAAGGCGTTGGCGGCGGCGTGGTTGGCCTGACCCGGATTTCCCATCACCCCCACCCGACTGGAGAACAGGATGAAGAGGTCCAGATCAAGGTGTTCGGTGGCACGATGGAGGTGCCATCCCCCCACGATCTTGGGCCAGAGCACCCGCTCAAAACTTTCCCAGGTCTGGTTGGTAAGGGCGGCGTCCGACAGGACACCCACGCTGTGGATGACTCCGGCGAGGGGCGGTAGCTGCTCGTTCATCCGCGCCAGCATCGCATCTAGGGAGGTGGTGTCGGACACATCGGCTATCTCGACCTCTATGCGGACACCCTTTCGGCGCAGCGCCTCGATCGCTTCCCTAGCCTCGGTATCGGGCTCTCTCCGACCGTTCAGCACGATGACACCGGCACCGAGATCGGTCAGCCAATCTGCCACGGCTATCCCGATTCCGCCCAGTCCTCCGGTCACCAGATAGGTGCGATCTTCCCTGAGGCGGTCGGTCCTGAGCGGATGGTTGGTTACCACGATCTTGCCGAGATGTCGAGCGGCTCGCATGAACGACAAGGCAGGCCCGGCTTCGGCCAGCGGCCACCGGCTATGTATAAGCGGACTCAGCGTCCCCGCCGAGAGCCCGTCCATTACTTCTTTCAGCCTCCTACCTACCCGCTCCGGATCGGTCTTCTTGAGCACGTCCAGCTCCAGGATGTGGTAGGACACGTCCGGGCGCAGCATCGACATTTCCTCCTCGGTGAGGATGTCACGCCGGGCCATCTCCACAAATTTACCTGCGGGCGACAGGCAGTCCAGGCTCGCCTCGATAAAGCCTTCGCCGGTAAGGCTGTTCAGCACCACGTCGACCCCGGTACCTCCGGTGGACGCGAGTATCTGTTCGCCAAAGTCGGTGGTGCGGCTGTCGAAGAGGTGGTCTACCCCCAGTGACCGGACAAAGTTGTGTTTCGGAAGGCTCGCCGTGGCGTAAACCTCGGCTCCAACAGCCTGGGCCAGCTGGACGGCGGCGACTCCCACCCCTCCGGCTGCGGCGTGGACAAGCACCCGATCGCCCGCCTTCAGACCGGCGAATTGGAACGAGAGGGCGGCCGACACGAAGGCGCTGGGGATGGTGGCCAGGGCGGATACCGACACCCCGGCCGGAGCCGGTGCCACCAGCTCCTCGTGGGTGACCATCTTCGGAGCGAACGCCCCAAACCCCAGCCCTACCACATGATCGCCTACCGAGACTTTCGAGACTTCGGAACCGATGTCGGTCACATAGCCGCACATTTCCCGACCCAGATCTCCTTCCTCGATGAACCCGAGGGAGCGAAACACATCCCAGAAGTTGAGTCCGGCCGCTTCGACCGCCACCCGAATCTCTCTCGGTGCCAGGCTCCGGGCGGGAAGTGGTTTGATCTGTAGCCGGTCAAAAACGCCCCCTGAATCCGGTGCCAGAACCCAGTCGGAGGTTTCGGGGAGGGCGATCCGCCCGGCTACGGTGTCGGCGCGGACCAGACGGGCCACCTTACGCCTACCGCTGCGGTAGGCAATGTGGTTTTCACGGTCGGGATACATGAGCTCGTTCAGAAGGTCGGGAACCGGACTTGCCGCCCCCGGCTCCAGGTCGATCATTCGAGGCGAGAGATGGGAGGCTTCCAGGGCCACTACCTTGCCCAGCCCCCAGAGGACGGCGCTAGCAAGCTCTCCTTCCCGTTCTCGTTCCAACACCTGTGCGCCGCTCGTGACGAACCAGACTCCCTGGGCAGGGATCGCACCGGATTCGGACAAGCCCTGGATAAGAGCCAGTGCACTCTCTCCCGCCCGGCTCACGTCTTCCATCATCTCTGCGGTGGTTGCCCCATTTCCGTGGCCGTTCAGGGCGGCCAGGTGCACCACTCCGCTGAAGGGGATGTCTCCGGGTAGCCCTTCGATCAGCGAGAACCACGCCTCACGACACTCGAGATCGAGAGCGGTTCGTATGACTGCGGAGTGATCCTCTGCTTGCGGATTAACTTCCGGTCCATCCCGATCGGCCATTACCACGGTCTGGTTACGTGCCGTCAACCCGGCGGCCAGTTCCTCTGCCACCCCGCCCTGGTCACCGACCAGAACCCATACCCCCGGGGGCTCGGCCACCTTAGCCGGACCTTGCGCCACGATCACGCCCTTGTCCAGCATCTCGAACGAAAAGGAGTCGTCCACTCCCAGCACCTCGACCCCCTCGAAACCGGCATCGCCCAACGCCCGACGCCAGACGTCGGGGGTGGCCAGGGCGTGGTGGGGGCGGTAGTGGTCGGCAAACCGCCACCAGCCGTCAAGCTGGCCGAAGGTGAGGTCCATCCAACCCAGACCGCGCAGGTTCTCGAGCGCCACCAGCTGACCGGACGGTGCCAGAAGATCCCTACAGTGCCCGAGCGTTTCCTGGAGAAAACGGGTGGCGTGCAGGACGTTGGAAGCGATCAGCAGGTCATAGCCGTGCGGATCGAAGCCCTGGGGAATGGGGTTTTTCTCGATGTCCAGAGGCAGATACCTGATGCAACCGTCTCCATCTCCGAACCTCTCCTCCGCCTCGGCGAAGAATCCGGCGGAAATGTCGGTGTAGGTGTAATCGAACCGTCCGGCGGGGAGTTCCGGTAGCACCGACGCAGTGGCCGAACCGGTGCCCGCCCCTATCTCGAGCACCCGTAAGTGTCGATCCTCCGGCAGGCGGGCCAGGAGTTTGCGTATCGCATCTCGCAGCATGGCGTTGGCAGCCCGGGCCACGGGAGCCTTCAGGTAAAGGTCGGCGGCGGTAGGTTCTCCGCTGCTGAAGAGGAGGGTGAGTGGGTCGGCTTGACCACGCAGCACGTCGGCCAGGGCATGGCCGGACCGCTTAAACAGCCCCACTTCGATCAGACCTTGCGGATAGTCGGCGGCCATCCGCTCGGCGTACCCCTCAGGGTGGGCCGGGAGGTCAGTCGGCCGGGGGTCGTCGGGTCCTAGAAGAACCAGGAAGCCTTCGTCGCTCTCCTCCAGGATCCCGGATTTGGCCGCCATCTCGAGCATTCTGCGAAAGAGCCGTCGGTGTTCTGTTACGACCTCCAGCCGTTCCAGTAGTTCATCGGGATCAATGACCTCACCGGGTCGGCGACACCATCCCAGTTTTTCGAGAGTATGGAGGGCGTAGGATCGTGACCAACTTTCCAGGTCCGTCAGCAGAGCATTCCGGCCATCGGGATCGACTCCGGCGGCGGAAAGATAGTCAGGGAATAGTGGCGATCCGGCTGATACCTCTGCCGGGGTAGGGAAGAAGTCGGCTACTTGTAGGCCTGACTCCAGGTCACAGTCCCGCCATACCACCTCATACAAAAGGTCCTTTACTCCTTCAACCGCCGAGAGCAGGGCCGCCGGTGTGGCCCGTTTTACCGTGTAGTTGCTCAGCCCGCCGATCGGCGCGCCGTTTGAGTCATAGATCCGAAGCTCTCCGCTCAGAACCTCTGGCTGCGCATCCGAACCCGATCCGGCACCGCCGGCCTGGTTCATGCGGACGTGGCAGTAAAACCGGTCGGGGAGCGGGCCGGCCAGCCACAACCTTTCCCAGCCGAAGGGCAGATAGGTGGCTTCATCCGGGCTTCCATCCATGCCACGGGCCACACCCACCACCTGGAAGCAGCCGTCCAGTAGAAGCGGAGGCACCTCGAACTCGTTCCGACCCGCTGTCTGCGTTAGGGACACCTCACCCAGCGCCTCACCCGGCCCGGACCAGATCTTTTCCAGGGTACGGAAGGCCGGCCCGAGATCGATTCCGCTGTCTGACTTGGCGCGGTAATAGGCGGGGAGGTCCGCCGGGGAGAGGTTGGCCTTCAATCCGGCTAAATCGATCCGTTCGCCACTGTCAGAGAGGGCACCTTCCATCGGTAGGCGGCCTTCCACATGCATGATCCACTCTTCAGTAGCCCCTCGGCTGAAGATCCTCACCCGCCGCGAGCCCGACTGTTCTCCATCGTCAAGGACTACCTGCACCGTACACCCCCCATTACCGGCCCGGTCGTCGGTGTCATCCCCTTCGAAGACCAGGGGGTTGTGAAGCTGGAAGTCTTCCACCACTATCGAATCAGACCCTTCGGCCCGTAAAGCCGAAGCCGCCATCGCCCCATACAAAGCTCCGGGTGCTACCAGTCGGTTGAACACTCGGTGGTCTTTCAGCCAGGTCGGATCGGACGGGAAAAGATCGGTCTCAAAGGTGATTTCGCCGCCTGCCGATTGGTGCCGGATTCCCAGTCCTGGATGACCGTTGCCGGAGCGACGGTGACGTGAAGGCACCAGCCAGTGGCGGCGACGCTGGAACGGATAGCCCGGTATCGAGATCCGACGGCGGGTCTCCCCGGCGAACAGACCCTTGAAAGAGACCGTCAGCCCGGCTTGGTACGCTTCTGCTACAGCATCGACGAAACGCTGGACGGGTGTCGAGCCGTTCCGAGGGGGCCGTTGCAGGCTGGAAAGCACCTGGAGGGCTCGGGGAGTCTCCGAATCCGACTCGGGCCAGGCCATCTTCGCCATCGGGCCTAACACGGCGTGCGGGCCTATCTCGATCACCAGGTCGATTCCGAGGTCGGCCAGCGCCTCGACTCCGGCGGCAAACGCTACCGGCTCGCGGGCGTGGCGTCGCCAGTAGGTTCCGTCAAGAGTCCGGCCGGGTTCCAACGGCCGGCCGGTCAGGTTGCTGATGTAGGCCAGGTCGGGGGAGCGGATACTAACGTAGTCCAGGGAGGTTTGCAGGGCGTCAAGAGCGGGTTCTACCAGAACACTGTGGAAGGCTCGGGTGGTGTTAAGTCGTCTGGTCCGGATTCCCGCCGATTCGAAGTGTCGGACGAGACGATCGACCGCAGCAACCGGGCCGCTTACCACTTGGTGAGCCCCGTTGTAGGCGGCTACGCCTAAGTCGCCTAACTCCAAGCCGGCGTTCGCGGCCTCGATCTCCGACTCCACCTGGCCGGCCGAGGCGAAGACGACTGCCATCGCGCCTGGTTCGATGGCAGACAGCAGCTCGCCTCGTGAGACGGCGAACCTCATCCCATCCTCCAGGCTGAACACCCCGGCCGCCTGGGCCGCCGCCAACTCTCCGACACTATGACCCAACACCGCCGCGGGTCGGATACCTACTTCCGCCCAGAGCTCGGTCAGCGCGCATTCCAACGCATACAGGGCGGGCTGCTCCCACGCCGTGTCGCCCAAGTCACCTGAGGCACCAGGGTGCCCGAACATCACATCCAGTAGGGAGGTCCCCCGCTCTTCCAGGAAGACCGCCTCGCAACGGTCCAGAATCGCCTGGGCTACCGGCTCGCCTTGGTAGAGGTCACGGCCCATGCCCGTCCATTGGCTGCCCTGCCCGGTATAGGCGAACGCCACCTTGGTCGCAGACTTAGGGTTGGAGAGCCTATCTGCCTCGGCCAGGTCATCCAGTCCTTCCACCAGGGAGGCCAGGTCGTTGAACACGATGGCCGCCCGGTGGTCGAAGTGGCTGCGTCCTACACCCGCCGTCCAGGCCAGGTCGGACAATAACGCCTGGGAAGCGGTGCCATCTATGTCTCCTTCCTTGCCTCGGTGCTCCAGCCAAGACAGGTAGCGGTCGGCTAGTTCGCGGAGGGCACCTTCCGACTTGGCCGATAGGGGAAGAATCCGGGATCTAGAGCCGGGCGGTGGTGGCATCGGTCGCTGCTGCGTCACCTTCGGGTCACGATGCTCGCCGACCACGAGATGGGCGTTGGTCCCGGATATCCCAAAGGAGTTCACGCCTGCCAGACGAGCCTTTTCGGTCCGGTCCGGCCAGTCCATCTTCGTAGAGGTCACCTGGACGGGCAGACTATCCCAGTCGATAGCCGGATTGGGGTTGCGAAAGTGAAGGTGTTCCGGAATCACACCCCGGTTCACCACCAGAACCGCTTTGATTAGTCCGGCGATTCCGGCAGCCGACTCCAGATGGCCGATGTTGGTCTTGACCGAGCCGATCAGGAGGGGGTTATCAGGCAGGCGGTTCGGACCGAACACGTTGGCTACGGCGTTGATCTCGATCGGATCACCTACAGCAGTGCCGGTGCCGTGGGCCTCCAGATAATCAATATCGGAGGGTCGAACCTCCGCATCGGAAAGAGCCGCCGCCATCACTTGTTCCAAAGCGGGGGTGTTAGGGACGGTCAGGCCAACGCCGGTGCCCCCATGGTTGATCGCCGCTCCTCGGATTACCGCCCAGATCCGATTTCCGTCGGCCTCCGCCTCGCTGAGGCGCTTCAGGACGACCACGCCGCAGCCTTCACCCCGGACGTATCCGTTGGCCGAGGCGTCGAATGCTTTGCATTGGCCGTCGGGAGATAGCATCATGGCCTCGGCCCGCAGCTCGTAGATTCTGGTATTGAGTATGGCCTGGACGCCGCCTGCTATGGCCAGATCCGCCTTGCCCATCTGGAGATCTGCCACCGCGTCATGGACCGAGACCAGCGAAGACGCGCAGGCGGCGTCAACCGCCTTGGCCGGCCCCATCAGGCCTAGGACAAAGGAAACCCTTCCTCCGGCACCGTTCAGGTTGGTGCCGCTAAGTGCGTAAAGGCTTTCGGCCGCCTCGGTCGGTCTGGTCGATTCGAGAACCATCATCCGGTACTCGTCGTTACTTATCCCGGCATATACACCGGTGAGGCTCCCTTTTAGCCCGTCCGGATCAATGCCGGCGTCCTCCAGAGCCTGCCAAGTCACCTCCAACATCATGCGCTGCTGCGGGTCAAGGAGCTGCGCTTCGACCGGAGAGATACGGAAGAAGGCGGCGTCGAACATCTCTATCCCGTCGACGAACGCACCGAACCGGCAGGCCGGATTCTGATGTTCGGGGTTGTCCAAGAGATCGCCCAGGCGTTCTTTCCCAGAACCGGGAACCCCTTCGGTCACGGTGTTTCTGCCCTCGTCCAGTACCTGCCAGAAAGAATCCAAATCAGGGGCACCCGGGAAGCGGCACGCCATGCCCACCACGGCGATCGGTTCCCGGTTGAAGCGGGTCTGTGGTCCCGGGCGGGGGGCACCCGAATTGGTTACGACAGCTCCCTTCATGGAACGGGCAAGATTCGAGCTACATGCTACCGAACCGGTCGTTCCCCATTATACGAAACCGCGTTCACCCGAACCAAAGGTTTGAGAGTGCAGTTTGGATGCTGTGATCCTTTAGGACGGGGGAAAGGGTTGGGCCAGGGCGGCGGCGAAGGGCTGATTTTCCAGGTTGTCGAGCCGCCAGGTGGTTCCTGGCATCTGAGGGGTAGCGAAAGTGGCGGTCGGCTCTCCCTTGCGCATGGGTTTTGGTACCTGGAGTCGGGATACGTCTAGGGTGTGGCCGGTGCCGAAGGCCTTGATGATGGCTTCTTTAGCCGTCCAGAGACGGAGGAACCGGTCTAGCTTCTGATGGTCGGGTGAGGAGGCCAACTCGGCGCGTTCGGCGGGGGTGCACACCGTGGAGGCCAGCTCGTCAAGATTGCGGCGGGGGGTACGCTCTTCGACATCTATGCCGACCGGTCGTCCGGTGGTGGAGATGGCGATCAGGCCGTGGTTGCCGCTGTGGCTGAGGTTGAAACCGACCGGTACCGGACGGCCTTCCAAACAGGCGTAAGGCTTGCCCTGTTCGGTAGCAGCAAAGGTGATCTGATCGGTGCGGCATCCGAGCTTGTCTGCCAAAATGGAGCGGAGAGCCGCCCGGCAAAGGGAGAACCGGCGGCGGGGTCCTGGATACAGATAGGCTTTCAGGCGGGAAAGTTCCAGTTCGTCCAAAACGGCCAAGGCGGCCTGCTCGTTCCCCTCATCGGCCGACAGGTCGACATGCAGCACTAAGGTCTCCCCATATTGCCCCTCCTGATAGGGCGACCACCAAGTTCCCTCCACTATTACCGACCGGATTTACCAGGAGTCATGCGAATCGGCCTTCCCGGTTCCATACCCTATACTCCAGGCAATTACCTAGCTTAAGAAAGGCGGTAAACACAATGCCCTCCATCTCCCAGCGTATCAAGACGGTGGTAGTTGAGAATGTCGAGGTCGACGGCCAGGCTCTGGACGTCCCGGATGACTTGAATATCAGCCTTACCGATGCCGGCGTGTCATCTATGGACATAGTGGCCTTGGCCAAGATGATCGCCCAGGAGTTCGACATGGAGTTCTCCGCCGAGGACTGTGTCCAACTCGGTAGCCTGAGGGCGGTGGCAGAGGCACTGGAGAGCCGGTCCGCCTAAGATTTCGATCCCTTGGATGAGGCGGGTAAGGAGTCGATAAAGTCGGCCACCATCTCGGCGCATTTCACCGGGTCCTCCAACGGGAGGAAATGGGTGGCATCGGGCAGGAAATCGTAATCTACGTTGACAACCTCGCTTAGGTCAAGGGTGGGTAGATAGGAGAACGGCACCAACGGATCCGACCCGATCACCTTTATCGGGCAGCCCAGCTCACCGAAATCCACCAGCACCGAATAGGAACTGGCGTAATCAACGATGCGAGCCTCGTATTCCGGCGGGCAACGTAGCCGAAAGCCATCCCCGGATTCGGCCCGACGTAGGGTGGTTCTGGCTACCAGATCCATAACGCCGGGAACCACCCGGCGGTAGAGCGGTGCAAACCCCATTAGTTCCACGAATTGTTCGGTCGTCTTGAACCGGTCGGTCCGAGAGCGGGCGGCGGTGGCCAACCTTTGGGCGGAGGCATCAAATTCTTGATAACTCCTGCCTGGCTTGCACAGCGGCGGATCCAAGAGAACCAAGCCGGAGAAGTTGCCTCCTTTGGTGGGGGACAGAAGGCTTACCAGGCCCGATATGGAATGAAACACACCCACCTTCGGCTCCGGCCCGAAAGCTTCGTCTACGGCCCCCATGATGAGATCATGATCTCGGAAAAAGTCGGGCAGGGTGTGGTGTTCGATCGACCCTATGTCATTCCAGCCATGATTCCTCAGGTCGTAGACGACCACGTCGAAGTCATCCAGGAAAAGCGACCAGAAGGGGAAGTAGGCGTCGATCGCCAGCCCGTTGCCATGGCTGAGCACCATCCGGTGGCCGGACGGGTCCCCGTATCGCCGCAGAAGGGTAACGGTTCCATCCTCCAGCACTACTTCGAGAATCTCGTCCGGCTCGGGAACCTGCCAGTTAGCCATGTAGGCAGGTTAGACCGCTCGCGGCCGACGGTGCCCGCCGTTACTTAGGCTGATCCCGCTCCTGGGTCAATCCTGAGATCGGGGAGCTGACCGTTTTGGAGATGGTCGAAGGCGGTCAGGACGTAGCGTTGGGTGCGGTATTCGCCGAAGCGCTTGATTTCGTTTCGTTTCAGGGCGGGGAAGGAGGCGCTGGGGGGAGGGGCGTCGAGGATGTGTTCCAGGTCGGAGCGGTCCAGCCCGTACATCCGGGCGTAGATGGCGTCCAGCTCGCATTTGAGGCGATGGCGGCGCTCCTCGTCCCATTGGAAGGGAGGGCCTTCGTAACCGAGATCGCGGGCGAAGGGTTCCAGTTCCCAGGCGGTGAAGGTCAGCTCCAGAACCTTGGGGGCGATGATCTGGGCATAGGAGGGTTGGCCAGGAGAAGGGGACTCCAGGTAGGCCTCGGGCGGAAGAACGGGGAACTGTTTGACCAGGTAGAAGTTGAGGTTTGCGCCCCCTACCGAGAGGCGAGCCGCCCAATCCAGAGGGAGGCTGTTCATGTTGGCCATTACCAACAGGGTGGCGAAGGCACGGGCTTCTGTGTAGTCCATAGTGGGTGAGCTATTACCGACCCCGCTCTCGGGTAGTGAGCTAGTGATGATGGTGCGTTCGTTGGTGGCGTTGGTGATGCTGCGGAAGGCTTGGATCCATTCGGTCGGCTCCAGTTTGAGTAGAGGGGCCATATTGCTCACTGCGAACTCTGGGATGACTGTGAAGAGCGAGGTTCTTTGATCGGTGGAGCGAGCGATACATCGAAAGGCGAGGTACCAACCAAGAGAAGTGCACCTGAATGTCCTAGCCCGAACGGAGGAATCATTGAGAAGATCCCAGCCCGTTCGTTGGTGGCGTTTGTAATCTGACGGAAAGCGAGCCCTGGATTTGTCTGGCCAACTCCAGGAGAACTCTCTCTCTCTCTCTCTCTCTCTCTCTCTCTCTTATTGGATGCCGTGCGTTGATTAACTTCATTTTCTGGGACCCAGTAGCGGGGTAACACAACTGATTCCGGATCGGTTTTTTCTTCTGGGGCTACCGGGCGGGCCTTGCCTTTTTTGAGGTCTCCGACACTGGCATCCTCAAAGGTGGCGAAGCGATGGTCGTACTGATGGAACAGCTTGGCCTCATAGAGAGGCAAGTAACGTTCTTCTTTCTTCCGATGCACGTTTCCCTCCATAATCCAGCCCTCTTGGGCTAGTTGTTTGCGGGTACGGAACAGGTTTGCGTCGTTAGCCATGTCGAACATCCTCTGAAAGCTCACTCCCCAGGGGTTTCGCGTACGTAGATGTTGCCCTCCAGTCGGAAGCCCTCGGCTTCCAACGACTCTTTCGTCTTGAACAGGTGCGCGTCGTTTGCCATGTGGAACATAGTCTGGAATCGAACCCCCCACGGATTCCC
>VXMP01000066.1 GCA_009841075.1 Acidimicrobiia bacterium
GCCTGAGGCCCCTGATGACCTACCGCTTCCTGGTGATCAACCGAGCCGACCTGTTCGCAGCCAGCCCCGCCACCATCGGCACCAAGATCGGCATCCTCGACGCCCAAGGCTCAACCCTAAAAGCCGCCGACCTCCCCCGCAAACGCTAAGAAGCCACCGAAACTACCGGATGGGTCAGCGGAGTCGCCCGATTCGCCCGATCGGCAATCCAGTCAGCTAACGCCAGCATCTCAGCTTGCACTTCGCTGGGTGGCCCCGACATGTTCACTCCCCAAACGTGCAAACCCTTGTTGGAGTGGCGCACCGTGACTGCATCATGCTGCAAACTATCAGTGTCGGGATCACGGCAATAAACAAGAACACCCTCTGGGAGATCAAGAGCCGTCACGTAAGCCAAGACCTGAAACAGATCGGATGTCAGTGAACCCCATCGCTTGTCCAACACTTTGTACTTGAGATCACCAACGAAGGCGAGGTCTCCCCGGCGAAGAAACACCAGATCAGGACGAATGGGCACCCTTCGTGCCCGATCTAGATGGGTGCGATATTGACCCTTGACTTCCAACCGGTTGCGAAGTGCCTCCTCAAGCTGGTTGGAGACAAATCGTTCGAACAGCATATTCATATCGACCATGAACGAGGTTGCCAAGGTCTCACCCGGGTCATCCTCCAGAGTCAGATTCTCCAACAGCAACCTCGCCAGCCGCAAGGTCGGCTGGTAATGATCGTTGAGACGGTTGAAACCAATACGATCTATGCTCTCGGGTCTGACCACGACATCCTTCGCCTCTTCCAGGGTTACCAGTGTTCGCAGAAGCCGTCGACGGTCCGCAGGCTGTACCTGTCGAACCCGAAGGGCTCTGCGCACAGCCGCCCTCAAATAGCGGTTTTCCTCCACATCAGCCGTGTATTCGACAAACCGGCAGTCCACCGGGTGTATGACCCCGGCCCGGGTGATTTGGGTGGGGATGTCAATCCGACCCCGCAAAGCATTCAGCCGATCTCGTTCTTCTCGGTAGGAGCGGTAAATCCCCTTGGCCAGAGTCCTATCCACCTGACGGGTGAAAAATGAGATCACCGCCGGGAGCAGATCTTCGTCGGTGGCATACAGGGCAGCCGCCCGCCTCCAATCCTCCTCTTGCAAACCCACGGACAGGAGGAGGAAGAGGTTCTCCAGTTTGATCTTCGGTTTTACGTGGATGCGCAGATCATCAACGACCAACGTCCCCACATGATGGCCGGCGGTGACCTCCCACCACCCCGGCTCTGTGTCAGGAGATACTGCAACGAAGCCGGTGTCGATGAAGCCTTTGGCTTGGGATCGAGACATTCGGACACGGCCAGTCTCGTACTCGGACAGCCTCAGAGGCTCGGCCATCACTCTCCGTTAGTTGTAGTGGCCTGGTCGCCCTCGGGATGGCTGTCTTCGCGTGGACCATGTTCACTGAGGATCTTCCCTAAGCGAAAACTTTCGATTCGGTTCGGGTCGTCGAAGAATTGTTCCTCGATGAAGGGCTCAACAGTGTATTTCCAGACCATTTCGAACTTGCCGGTCTTCGGATCACTGATTCCTTCCCTCATGAAGTGGCTGTGCCCAAGCTGCAGATGCGGCCCGCCCAGTGCCTCCGTAAGCTTTTTGTTCACCTCGGCCACCAGCTTCCCAACCCAGGGGGATTCCCGCTTTTTGTCCAGCCAACGCTCCAGCAGCCCTTCCACCAGACCGTGATGGGGAAAGAAAGGCACGAAGTGGAAGCGCCTGCGCATGGCGGCGTCCACCAGCGCTATGGATCGGTCGGCGGTGTTCATGGTCCCGATCAACCAAAGATTCTCTGGTAGATGGAACGGTTCGTCGGGCCGGTAGAGCGGCAGAACCGTGTTCTTCCGATATTCCAACAGAAACAAAAGCTCGCCCAGCACTCTGGGAAGATTGGCCCGATTGATCTCGTCGATGATCATGATGTGCAACTTCTCCGAGCTTCTCCCCGCCCGTCCAGCGATAGCTCGTAGGGGACCGGGAGTAAGCCGGTAGGTCATCGAACCGTCCTCGTTGGTCTCGGGCCGATACCCCTCGAAGAAGTCCTCATACGACATGGACGGATGGAACTGCACGAAAGCCCGTTGGCTGTCCTCCGGCGCCAAACACTCCGCCAGTTTCTTGGCCAGATAGGTCTTCCCCGTCCCCGGCGGGCCGTAAAGAATCACCTGACCCTTGTCCCGCAGGAGACCAAGGATTTCATCCAAGTCTTCGCGTCTAACCAGGAGTTCCTTGGCTAAATCATCAAGGCGGGGCTCTCCACACTCCCCGTTCGCAGTCGGACCTTCACCCCCATTCCCTACCTGAGCCCGGTGATAGACCTCCATCCACCTGTCCATCACCGGACGCAATTTGGGAACGACTCTCTGGAATTCCGCTTCCAAGTCCATGCCTTCGAGTTGGTCTCTCTCATGCCAGGTCCCGTATACAGAACTGCCGATCCATCCCAAAAATTGACGCCTAACACCCTCGCCGCCACTAATACCCGTCAACTCGAAATCTGGATCTTTCTCATCGGGTAAGACTTCGATTAGTTCTCTGTACCACTTCTTTTGGCCACCTTTGCCACTGTAAGGCCCTTTGCCCGGCGCCAAACAGATGGTCATTCCGTGTTTGTTCGCCCAAATCCAAAGCCCCGGCCCAAGTGTCCCTTTCTTATGTAACTGCCAAGTGATGTGCAGATGACCCCGAGCCTTAAATGCTGGCCAGTTGACCCCTCGAAGGTACAACGTCATCTGTTGCTGGGACACCTTCAGCGCTTCGCTGTCCAGGAGTGCCCCGATGTGCTTTTCTACCCTCATCAACGCCTGGGCATTGGCCTTGAGGTCGGGGAGGTCTCCTTCAAAGTCCTTTCCTTGGTAAGGGAACCGCCATCCGCAACGATCAAGCAGCACCGGGTCAACCACAATCGGCTTTTGGTTAGACCACCATGCCGCCACTTTCTTGAATGTCTCGGGGTCGGCGTCCAGTTCACCGAGCAAGTTTTCGTACTCTTCCGAGCCCTCCAACGGCGCCTCCCCGGTGATGAATTCAAGAAATGGGATGGCACTTACCTCGCCGGGGGGTACGCCTTGGGCCACTTCCCGCCCTTCTCCGTCCACTTCTTCCCCTCCAAACCGGCGAACGTGTGCCTCATACCAGCGGCGGCGGAAGTCCGATTCGGGATTGGGGGTTAGCATCACCATAGGCAATGAACATTAGCGCAGGAGGTGTGACAAAGCCCGCAGCCAGGCTCCCCGTTGAAGACGATTTGGAGACAGCCCTGGAGGCGGCCCGGGCGGGTGCGAAGTTGGTTACGGCGGCTTTGGACCAGCCGACGGACATCTTTTTCAAAGGGGACTCCAACCCGGTTACCGACGTGGATCACCGGTCTGAGCGAGCGATTCTCGATGTCCTGGCACGTCACAACCCGGATGACCCTGTGGTCAGGGAGGAGAGCGGCGGGGAGCTTCCTGATGGAGGGCGGGTGTGGCTGGTGGACCCCATTGACGGCACCACCAATTTCATCCGGGGGTTTCCCTGGGTGGGGGTGTCGGTGGCGCTCTGGGTCGATGACGCTCCTGCGGTGGGGGTGGTGATCGACGTCACCACCGGCGATGAATACACGGCCGTGGCCGGGCGGGGGGCATGGCGGAACGGATCCCCGATCAAAGTGAGCGCGACCCGGGACCTTGGCAAGGCTCTGATCGTGACCGGGTTCCCCTACGACCGGAGGGAGCGGACCGAGATCTGCAAAACCCGATTCCGCCAGGTTCTGGCCGCCGCCCAGGGCATTCGCCGGTTGGGAGCGGCGTCGCTGGATCTGTGCATGGTGGCCTCCGGGAAACTGGACGGTTACTGGGAGGAGGACCTCTCCCCCTGGGACATGGGCGCCGGGGTGCTGATGGTGGCCGCAGCGGGCGGAGCGGTCACCGACCAGAGCGGAAACCCCGTCGGCGCCCGCACGCCGTTCGTCGCCGCCACCAACGGCTTGATCCACACGGAGTTCCTAGAGACCCTTCAGCAGGGCTTTTCCTGATGCTGCACCGCCGACTGGAGGACATGGAGCGCGCGGGTCGCAGGATCCGGGTGGGCATGGTGGGCGCCGGACAGATGGGAGAGGGCCTGGCGGTGATGCTCGAAAGGATCCCAGGGATGGAACCGAGCGTGGTGGTTGACTCGGCGCCCGGGCGAGCCAGG